>CAZRHI010000064.1:0-7586 GCA_964599945.1 uncultured Acetobacter sp.
TTTATAGCATCATTTCTTTTCATTTTAAACTAAATTTATTATATTTGTGTAAATAATTACTTTATATTGCAATAAAAAGTATCTTATTGTATAGTTTATTGGCTATGGATAAACAAATTGACATAAAAGAATTGCTTGATTGGTATATATGGACAGGTGTTGATGAAACTTGCTCTGAGCAACCATGTCTATCTGTTAACAAAGAAGAAACCATCAAAATTTCCACTTCTCCTATCTCTACACCTGTAGCACGCCCTAGTTTTACACCTCAGCCTCAAGTTCAGTCTTTTTCTATTGTTTCAAAGAATGCTAGAGAACTTTGCGCAAAAGCAACCAGTTTGGAGGAACTTCGAGAAATTATGCTAAACTTTGAGGGATGCAACCTCAAACATACAGCCAATTTAACTGTTTTTGGCGACGGCTCTCCCAAAGCCAAGATTATGCTTATTGGGGAAGCCCCTGGAGCAGATGAAGATAGAATGGGCAAACCTTTTGTGGGAAGATGTGGAAAATTATTAGATAAAATGTTTCAAGCAATACAGATTGAACGCTCTGAGTGTTACATAACTAATGTATTGCCATGGCGTCCTCCTGGGAACAGAAACCCCACTGATGATGAAATTGCGGTTTGTTTACCTTTTTTAAAACGGCAAATTGAACTTATTGAGCCTGATTATATTTTGCTTTTGGGTGGAATTTCGCTAAAGTCGGTAATGGATGTTACTGACTCCATTTCTCGTACACGAGGAAAGTGGCTGGAATATTCTTTGCCTGATAAAAATATTCATGTACTGGCAACTTATCATCCCTCTTATTTATTACGGAGTACTGCTCAAAAATCTAAAGTTTGGATTGATTTATTACGTTTAAAAAAGAAAATTAGTGAAAATAATAAATAACTTTTATAAAAGTTTTTAAGAAAAATTAAATAATCTCTGTGTATGATGCTCATATAAACAAGATACAATGAGGTTTAAAATGAAAAAAATTACAGGAGTTTTAGCGGTTTTATTAGCTGGTGCTGGGATATTTACATCTAATATTGCTATGGCCGCTCCCAGAAAAGTAGCCAATGCTCAAAAAGTTGAAGCCCCGACCACCAGAAATGATGCGGTTATCTTTAAGATTCACGATGTTGTTCCTACGACTAAAGAGGGAATTGTTACTGGTTGTGATTTTACTGTTACATTGTATAATAGAACGTCTATCAATTTTAGAAACTTTACACTTAATTTAAAATGGAACGATTCTGTTGATGAGACTTTTGATTTTGACAAATATGTTAAATCTGTTTTAGGAACTGACACATCTAAACAAGAAGAAGCCATTTTAGGTGATGAAGGAAGAAAACAGTCGCTTGCAACGAATTTGACGATAAGCGCGTTTGGCTCAAACAAACAAATTTCTATAAACTCTCATCTTAATAACGAGAAATGCTATTTGTTACTTAACAATGTTACCTATACTGTTGCTCCTTGTGATATTGCACGTACTTCTAATTCAACAGAAAAAACTGGATTTAGTGGAAAAGAATGCACTCCTTTATTCCAACTCGTTGATACATCTAACCCAGAGTATTTTGGTGAGTTTAAGAACATCTCTGCAACAGAACTTGCAGCACAAAATCAGCAAACATTCAGCCAAGAGCTTTCTGATATTGATGTAGTTATCAATAAGATTATTGAAAACCTTGGTGTTTCTGATAAGACATTAACAAACATTAACTAGTTAAATCGACATGAAAAAAAACAGCGTCATTTTGATTGTTTTTCTTTTGTGTTTTGCTTTAGTCTTTTCTGCTTCGGCACAACTGCTTGATGACGAAGAGCAAAGAGAAAACACTACTCTTGATGCAAGTGATGAATTGTTTGAAGAGATGTTTAGCGATTTTTCCGAAACAGAAAAAGACATTACAAAGGTAAAAACTTTTGATGATGCTATTGATAAAATATCAGAAGAATTAAAAAAACGCGAATTACCAGCAGTCGAAGAGCCTGAAGTTGTGAAAATAACTCCGTTACAAGGAATTATGTATGTTGGGATTCAGAAAAATAGTTTCAAGATATTTCAAGATATGTCTGGGCGAACAAAATGTTCTTTTGCCGTTGCCTTGAAACCTGACATTGATAAAGATATTAAACTCTTAGCTTTTAATTTGATTTATTCTAAAAAGGTTTTCTCTTTTATTTTCAAAGATGCGAACGCAAAGAAAACTCATGTACGTCGTATTACAACAAGTGGGGAGATTTGTTATTCTATGGCAGGGATTGTTCCCGATATTGGCGTACATATCTGTAAAATTAAAGGAACGCTGGCTTCTGATTGCATTAAGCACATGAAATGGTCTGACGATTTGGAATAAATGCAAAGCCTCTTAGTTTAGAGGCTTTTTTAATTTTCTTGAGTTTTTCCTAAAAATATGATATAATAGGATTTAGAAAACATATAAAAAATATACTATTATGAAAAATTTTATCTTTGGGTTTATATGGGCAGCTATATGCGCTCTCGGAGCGGTTTGGCTGATAGGTTACCTTGACGCCAAGACAGGAATGTTACAGGATTTTTGCTTTCCAGCCATTATATCATGGATACGAGGATGGGGTTTTTTATCACCTAAAGCCATTCTGTTTTTGGTTCTATTCCTTGTCTTCTGGGCGACAGGGCTACATAAAATAGTAGGACATTGGCTGCTATGCCTCATCGGTATAGTTTGCTTGCTTATCCTTGCTGGAGCTGTCATCTTTTTAGGTTACCACTTCCTAGCTTGGATGATAACCCTACTTTAATTAAGAGAATTGTTTTTTGTTTTTTAACAAAGAACAATTCTTTTTTTTGATTAGTTGATTTTTCATAAATATATGTTAAAGCTAAACTTAGAGGTTTGTGTTCATTTAATAACGAGGAATAATATGGAAACAGAAATAGCGACAGAAACAGTAAACCAACTTTCTATGTGGAGCATGGTTTGGTCTTCCGATTTAATCACTAAAGCAGTTATGATTGGCTTGATTGCTGCATCTGTTTGGTCTTGGGCGATTATTTTTGAAAAATTTAACACTTTGCGCCAAGTTAAACGGCTATCCAAATTGTTTGAAGAACGGTTTTGGTCTGGGGGGTCGCTTGACAAACTTTATGATTCTATTGGGAATCCGCAAGACCCAATGTCTGCGATGTTTATGGCCGCAATGAAAGAGTGGCGCAGAACAAACATTATGAAATCTAAAACGGATAGAGGGTTGCGTGGGGTTTCTTTGCAACAACGAATCGAAAAAGCCATGCTTGTTTCTATGGATAAAGAACTTGATGATTTAGATAATCACTTAGGTTTTTTGGCCTCTACGGCATCTGTTGCTCCGTTGGTCGGCTTATTTGGCACGGTATGGGGGATTATTGCGTGTTTTAACGCTATTGCAGTTACACAAAGCAATTCACTAACCTCTATTGCCCCTGGGATTGCAGAAGCCTTATTCACCACCGCTTTCGGGTTAATTGCTGCTATTCCTGCGTATGTTGCTTATAATATCATAACCTCGGATATTGAACGATACACAAAGCAACTTGAGAATTTTATGGCAGAGTTCTCTAGTATTTTATCTCGTGAGATTGATGACACAACAATTAAAGCAGAGCTTGCTGGAGAATAATGATGGCAAGTTTTAATAGACGTATTCATCGGCGTAGTAGTCGGCGCAACGCAAATATCAACATGACCAATTTAATGGACGTGATGATGGTTTTGTTGGTTGTTTTTATGGTGGCGGCTCCGTTAATGACCTCTGGTATTCCGCTTGATTTGCCTAAAGTTGGTGGAGGAACGCTTAATGGCAAAGAAACCTCTATAAACATTAGTGTTGATAAAAATGGAGCATATTATATTGGGCAGTCTGTTATTGAGCCAGATACCATTATTGATAAAATTATGGCGATTAAAGGCGAAAACAAAGACGTTACCATTACGATTTCTGGAGATGCTTCTTCTGCATATGGTAGTGTTATTGGTTTAATGGCAATGCTTAAAGACGCAGGTTTTAGCAAAGTGGGCTTAAAAACAGAAGCTCGAAGAGGTAAATAATAAAAGGGTAGATAATGCAAAAAAACTACGTTTATAAATCGGTTATCATGCACATAGTAATTGTTTTGCTATGTGTTTTTGATATTCCGTTTTTATCCTCAAGACGTACGTTTGACGAACAACCTCCGATAATTGTTAATCTAGAAAACGTTGTTATTTCTGATATGACAAATGTTCCTGAAAAAGCAGTTATAGGAGAAGAAAAGAAACCAGCTACACGCAAAGAAACAAAAGTTAACGAGAGTTTTGCCCCAACACAGCCCGAACCTGCCCCAAAACCACAACCAAAGGCAAACCCTGCTCCTGAACCAGTTGTTGAAACGTCTGAAATTAAAGCCCCTTCGTTGATTGAAGAAACTCCAAAATTTGAAGAAAAAACAAGTGAACCCAAAAAGGAATCGGAAGCTCCTAAAAAAGAGAAAAAGAAACCTGCGCCAATTCCCAAAAAGAAGCCACAGCCAAAGCCCGTCAAAAAAACCGAACCACAAAAGAAAACTGAAACTAAAAAAGAAACAACATCAACACCTGCTAAAAAGGCAACACCAGCAGTTAAAACAGCGAATCCGCTAGCAAGCCTGATGAACTCTGTTGACGATTTACAAAAGCAAATCGGCGAGGAAGACACACCTGCGCAAATTCCTGCAACTGAGCCTGTTACCAACATGGGAATCGAGGGAGGAAATAGCAAAGGTTCTTACTTTAGCGAGCTTTCTGTTTCTGGGATTGACTTTGTGAAATCTAAAATTCAAGAATCATGGAAAACGATTGCTGGTGGTAAAGACGATAGAAACATCAAGGTTGACATTGTTGTTGTTTTAACAAAAGAAGGGGAAATTCAATCTGTCAACATTGGAGATATGAAACGCTATCGTTCTGATACATATTTCCAAGCTTTGGCAGATAGTGCTGAACGAGCTATTCTTATAGCACAAGAAGTCCATAATGTTTTCAAAGTATTAGCAACACAGAATGGTAGCAGTTATAATGATTGGAAAAATATTCGCTTTACATTTACACCTTTGGGAATAAGTAATTAGCCTAGTTTATGATTTTGGTTGCAGAGCGAATTTTGGTTTAACTCATAAAGGTTAGATATTTAAGCGATAGCCATTGTTTTCGGTAAGAATTAACTGACTTCCTTTATCTTGTTCTACCTTTTGCCGTAGACGATAAATATGAGTTTCCACAGTATGTGTTGTTGCTTCGGCATTGTACCCCCATACATTTTCAAGTAATTCTTCTTTTTCTATAATTTGGGCGGAGTTCTGATATAGATATTTTAAGATGTCTACTTCTTTTTCTGTTAATTTAATGGTTTTACCTGTTAGTGCTGAAATTATTTCTTTTTTGACAGGGTATAAACTATATTCCTTAAATGTCATACACTCCTTTCGGCGAACTTTTGGTAGGAGTTTCTTGTTTTTTAGACTATTTAAAAGCTCCGATAGCCGAAATGGCTTTTTTATTACTAAGTCTGCCTCTTCAGAAAACTCTTTATGCGAAGATAAAAACACAACAGGAATATCCGTATATTTTTCCGTATACGCCTTTACCATATCTTCTTGTTCGTCTATAAAAATCAATTCCGCAGACTTGTCTGGAGTTGAAAAATCTGTCATATCAATTTTTAAGGCTTTTTCAATTTGTTGTGCTAAATCTTCTGCAACAACCTGATTTTGCGAAACAATATTTATTTTACTCATAAGCTTAACTCCACACCTAAGATAAACGCATACCCCTTGGAATTATTATTGATGTTTTTATCTTCTCCTTCTGATTTTAAATGCGCAACTGTTAAAGAGAATGTTGTGTTTTTGTTATATTCAAAACTATTTGAACAACTGATGATTTTATCATGATTAGAGAACTTATCTGATTTTGAATCAAAATATGCAACCCCTGTTGTGAATGGACCAATAGCATAACTTAGCCCAACATTATAAGCTTGTCCTTCACGATATGCGTCATAAAGATTTTCTTTATTTATGGCGTAGTCTTTTTTATCTGTTTCTGTTTTACGATATGATGCGCCTAATGTCCACCCTTTGCGGTAGATACTTAGTCCTGCTGAATATTCTTTATCGTTTTTATGGTAATCCGCAAAACCTAAAGATGTTTCCAACTCATAACCTAAAATATCCCACGCACCATTTACACCAATGACATACGCGTTTTTGTTTTTATATTCCGCATTTTTTGCCACCAAGCCCGACTGACTATATGTTTCTGGAATATAGCTTACTCCCAGTTTGATACCTGCAAATTGGGGCGTTATATAACTTGCTTTTAAAGATGCTCCGTCTGTATTGATATATGTAGAGTTTAGTGTTTTATATGAGGCTTTATGCCCTTTTTTATACCAGTTCGGGTTTGTTAAAAAATTCACTAATGTCGTATTGTTTATATGATATACCCCCACATTAGGCGCACCAACAGAAAAATTATAAGCGACATTACTATTTTGCCCAAGTAAAATATCACCATAAGGGGTTTCTTCTGCTAAATAAAACTCCTCTCCCCAGATACCCTGATTGTAATTTTCCACCTTTTTTGCCGAATCGATTACCATGTATCCAATTATTGAGGTGGCATAATCTTGGTTAAATTCATACGTTGCCCGACCGTTTAGGCTCAATGAAAAATTGAGATTATTTTGTTTATGTATATGGTTATAGGGTTTTGAATAATCAGTATATCCATAAAAACCACCTAAAGATGCATCATAATCTGTTTCAAACGAGCCAGCAAACGCTACTGGTGATAAAAATGTAAAAGCTAGAAATAATGGTGATACTTTCATTTATTTTTCCTAAATAATTTTATTTATGTTTAATATAAAGCTATCTTTTTGTCTTAACAAGACTTATATTGTTTATAACCTAAAAAAATATGGATAAATATAATGCTTTCTGTTTTAAAGTGGCTTATATATGTTTTGATTTATAATTTGAATGGAGTAAAAAAATAATGCAAAAACCTGTTATGCTTTTAATTTTAGACGGTTGGGGATATAGAGAAAAAATTACAGCGGATAACGCTATTGAACAAGGACATACGCCAAATTGGCATCATTTACTTGAAACTTGTCCACATTGTTTTGTTGAAACTTCTGGATATGATGTTGGATTGCCTGACGGACAAATGGGAAACTCTGAAGTTGGGCATACAAACTTAGGTGCAGGGCGTGTTGTTATGCAAGATTTGCCTAAAATTGATTTAGCAGTTAAAGACGGAACGCTTGGCAAGAATCCTATTTTATTAGAAATGATTAACAAATTAAAAGAAACAAAAGGCGTTTGTCATTTAATGGGGTTGATGTCTCCTGGGGGGGTTCACTCTCATCAAAAGCATATTGAGGCTATGTGTCGTATTTTACAAGAACAGGGAATCACTGTTGATGTTCATGCCTTTTTAGACGGTAGAGATACTCCGCCACAATCTGCTAAAGACTTTTTGAGCGAATTTGAAAGCAACATCAAAGACTTAAACAATGTTAAATTGGCTACAATTT
>CAZRHI010000065.1:0-7584 GCA_964599945.1 uncultured Acetobacter sp.
CGAGGCGATTCGAACGCCTGACCCACAGCTTAGAAGGCTGTTGCTCTATCCTGCTGAGCTACGGGCGCATTAGATGTTTACTTCTATAAAATATTTATTTTTGTTTGTAAAGAGTTTTTTTTAGGTTAAGTGATTTTTTTAGTTTTTGGGGAGAACCTCAGTTGACAATTTGCCTGTTTCTTTGTATACTATTTATATAAGCTGATTTTTATGGGAGTTATATTATGACTGAGCCAAAAAAAGAAGAACGAGAATACACATTGGAAGAGATAGAAGCAGTCTTAAATAGTCTTGACGGACTTGATAGTTTGCCAGGGATAAAACAACAATCAAAAGAGATGTTGCCTCCTCAATTACAGACTTTGAAAAAAGAGATTGAGGAAGGTAAAGTTGATATTAACAATAGTTTCAATGACGATGGACGCAATCTGTTGATGGATGCGGTATTTTCTAATGATGAAGAGAAAGTGCTTTTTTTGCTTGAGCTTGGCGCAGATCCAAACAAACAAGTAGAATCTAGCGAAAATGGGACTTGTGGGTATACGTCTTTGTTTTTTACCGATAATCCTAAATTGCTTCAGGTGTTGTTAGAGCATGGGGCTGACCCTACTCATCGTACAGAGACGGGGCAAACTGTTTTGAAAGATAAAACTGGGGAGGCACTGGAGCTTTTGGTTGAACATGGAGCTGATATTCATAATTATAGCGCATCTGGTATGAGTTATATGACGTTGGCTGGGTTGCAAGGTGAACTTAAAAGTGTTCAATCGTTACAACATGTTGGACTTGATATAAATGATGTGGATGCAAATGGCTGGAGTCCGTTGATGTATGCGGTAGCAACGAAACAACAGGTGGGAGATATTCCTGCACCTGTTTCAATAGTTAAGAAAAAAGCACCCTCGGTTGAATTTGTTCAACAGTTGATTGAACAGGGGGCTAGTGTTACGCCAGAGGTATTGGCTTTAGCTCAAGAAAATGGGGATAACGAAATGTTAAAAGTTTTGGAAAAAGCGCAAGAGCAACAGTCTGTGTTAGAGGGTGAGAAGCGGAAAGGCTTGGAAAATGAACTTAAAAATCAGGCAACGCTTTCTTCATATATTACTACTAAGGCACTCAAAAATTTAGAAACGGCTAAGGATAGTAAAGGGAAAATGGCGGATAATACTGTTTCTGAAGAAAAGAAGAATTCACAATTATCACAAGATGTTTTGTGGCGTTATTCTGAGGGACGAGCTTAATCTGTTTATTGTTGCGGTTTAGTTGTTTGGGGACGAAGATAAGTTTTTAGAGTATCGTCCTTGTTGGTATCTAATTTTATCGGTGAGGCAAGGGGGAAGACTATGTATTATCTTCCGTCGTTTTGCATTTGAAGCATTGCGATTTGGGAAAGATTGGTTGCTTGGGTGGCTGTTTGAACTTCCTGCTGAGTTGGAGCCTCGCGAGCTGGTTGGGTGAGGGCTGTGATTTGATTGTTTAGGTCAGTATCGTGTTGTGCGCGGTCAGCCTGCATATCTGCTGATAATGTTTGTGGGAGTGTTACCAAGTTTGTTACATCATAGGGTAGACCTAGCTTGTCTTGAGCAGTCAAACCATCTTGACAGTTAACTGATAGGCCATCAACATAGCTAATGTGAGGGTTATGGGTGAATATTATTGCTGAAAGGGTTGGGTCTTTTATATTGTTTGTTCGGGTTACAGCATCTATAACGAAGTCTGACATATAATTCATTTTTTCAACATCTGTGGTTAATCCTTTACTTGTTAAATAGGCGTCTATTTGTTGCATTTCTTCAAGTGAAGGATTTGTGATATACTCATCATTATTTTTGTTGTTTTGGTTATATTGAGTGATAAGTTGATTAGCCTCTTCGTTATTCATGGTATCTAATAAATCACGACAACTGCTTAGGTCTATACTTACGTTTTGTCCGATATAGATGTTTTGTAGCATTCTTTCAGATACTCTGGCATAAGTTTCGTCTTGAGTTTTTAATAATTCCATTTGTTCAGACCAAGTGTGGCTGTCAAAATATGTGGTTGCTGATTGTGCCATGTCTAGACTCTGTTCTTTATAGCCTTCTAAGCGTTCTGCCTTCCAATAATCTGATGAGGCTTGAACAATGGCGCGTACTTGTTCTGGATTGTTGGGGTCAAACCCAGTTTCGGGGATTGCTTCTTTAAGCCCTGGGAACATTTCTAGGACACTTTCTAGAGGTTTTTCTTGCAAAGAATTAGTATAAAATTCTGATGCTTTAGTTGAATCTTGAAGTATTTCTTTTATGTTTGGGTATTTTGTTTCTAATTCGCCTACTGGAATTTCTTCATTGTTGATTGTTATAGATTTAACCCCCCATTCGGCTAAAGTTTCTGAGAAGGGGACATCATTCTTTGCGAAGCTTGTGTAACTAGCTAAGTCATCTACTTCTCCATCTTCCATGGTAATACTTGCATTTTTGATTAAAATGCTATGTTTGGCTATTTGTTCAAGGTTGGGAATATTTTCCGCATTAATAGGTTCGTCGTTTTGTGCAAGTTGAATATTATTGGCTTTTAGATATTCTTGAAGCGGTACATTTTGATTGTCGGGAGAGGCCATATACTTTTCGACAGTAGTAACAAAAGTTTCGGTTTGTGGTACTTGAATAGTTTTTATTCCTTGTTCTTTCATTTTAGTATATTGGAGAGCTATGGCTAAATATGCTGTTGAGTTTGCGATTGTTTCTGTTAATCTATCAGCTTTTGCCGCATTTACTGGTGTAAATTGAAGCTCTTGCATTCCGTCATACATAAAATGTTTTTTGTGTACATTTTCATGATAGAGTGTTGCTAGGTGTGCGAAAGGATTCCCTTTTATATATTCGGCTTGATGATCATTGTTTTTTTCATATAATGCTTTTTCTTGATTAGAATAATCATTATAAAGAGTGATATTTTTGTCGCTGAAAGAAAAAGCACCTAAAGCACTTCCTTCTAGGAAGTTCTCATTTTTTTCAGGGGGTAGTATGACATAATCTTGATTTTTGAAAGAGAGAAATTCGTGAATGTCATTAGGAATTGGTTTAGCAGGGTCATAACTTCTGAAATATTTGAGGTATTCAGCAGACGTCTTAATATCTGTAGCGTTTGAAGCTAAGCGTGTGTTTTCTTCGTTGTAGTTTTGCAAGCCTTTATAATTAGTGGCAGTGAAATCACTCCAGTTACCTATAGCACCTTTATATTCATCAGTTGTTGTTGGCGTTTGTAGTGTTTGAGTTATTTCTTGCCTTTTCTCCAGATATTCATCCATATCTCGGTCCCATTTATCAGCTAACATTTGGTCTTTGGCGGTGATTTGAGGTTCGGTTAAGGCATTGACAGCGGTTTCATGCTCTGCACAATCTTGTTTAACGTTTGTTCTTAGCCATTCTTCGCTACCGAAAACGGGTTGGGTGGAAGCTTCTTCTATGGTGGTGATATTGGATTGGCTGGGCATTCCAGATACGCGTTGTTCAACGGGCGTTGGGATAAAGTCTGGAGATTGCTCGGCTGTGGGAGTATTAGGCATGGCAGGGGTTACAGCAGATATTGCCGTGGCAAGGGCTACGGTTTGCTTTGCTATCCGATTCTTTGCATCTTCGCAAGCTTTCTTTTTCTCTTCTTCTGTCATCATAATAACTCCTATTTTGTAGGCTTATTATTTAAAAGTATATCACACATAAAACCTTAAGTCAATTCTTTTATGCTATATTGATTTAGATATAGTTAAATATTTCTGTTTTGGGGACAGAATAGATTTTTTTTAGGAAAATTTTATGATTTAACGACTTTGTTGGTGGGCGAGCATTGCCATTTGTTGAGGTGTTAATGTTTTATTTTGTTCTGGTTGTTCTTTTGCAAGTTGTTGCTCATTAACGTTTGTTTTGGTATTATTTTCATCAGGAACAACGAGTGTGAAGCCATTTTCTTGTGGTGATTTGTAGGTGATTGTTTTTGTATCTGGATTATGAGTTTCGGTTAACCCATCGGCATATTGGATTGTGCCACCATTTTCTAAGAGTAAGTTTTTGAAATCTTCATATTTTGAGGCTTCAGAAGAACGGGTAACTATCGCTTTGAATGCGGTTTGGACGTATTCATCTTTTTCTTTGCTGGTTTTTATACCTTGTTGTTCTAGGTAATCATTTAGTTTTAGCACGGTTTCTTTAGGTAACATTTGTTCTTTTTTGGCTTCTGCGGAATATGTTAAAATTATGTTGGCTTCAGGAGCTTCATTCTCCTTTCCTAAATTTAATATTTCTTCTGGTTTGCCCGTGTCAAGCAAATCTTTACAATGTGTTAGGTCGACGCTTACATTACCTCCGATATAAACATCTTTTAGCATGAGTTGTGAATCTTTTTGGTATTTTTTTTCGGGATCTAAGTTTTGAGGGTTTTTATACATATCTACTTGGGCTGAAAAACTTGGCATTCTTTTTGCTGCACCAACGGCTGCTCGGATGGCTTGTTTTTTATAGGTTTCGCTCATTCTTTCGTCCCATTGTTTTGAGGAAATTTCCACCACTTTACGAACATCTTTGGGGTTGGTGGCTGAAAATCCATCTTTTACGGCTTCTCGTAACCCTGGGTAAAAATCAAGTAACTTATCTAGAGGCATTTCTTTTAGCCCGTCATTGTCGGTATAGACTAGGGTTTTAACACCTTGTTTTTTTAGGTTGGCGTGCATATTGGCAATAGATAAAAATTCTGTAGCGTAAGCGGCTTTTTCGGTTAGTGTGTTTGATTTTAGAATATTGATAGGGTTATCTTGAGCACTTTGGATATTAACTTTCTTTTCATGGGTTAAATGACAAGCTTCGTGTAGGGCGACGACCAGCTGTGCTATTTTGTTGCCTTTATCAAATTCTGAATCTAGCGTAGGTCGTTCTGTTCCTCTTTCGATATATTTTTGCTTTGTGGCTTCTATTTCTTCTGGGGTGTAAGTTTTTGTGTTGATGAAAATTTTTCCATTTAATTGATAAGCTAGAGCTCCATTTTCGTCTACATATTCAATGTCGTTTTTTTTAAGTTGTTGGTGAGGCTTGTCGAAAGAGAGATTTTCATCTGCTTTTGCTTCATGAATTGAACCGAGGATGTTTTTAGCGTCTAAATTGCCAACATAAGTACCAAGAGTAAGCATCATTGAAGAATCGATGTTGTCGCAAGGGGTGTTTATTTGTTTTTGTATTCTTTGGATTAGTCTGTCGGCTTGCTTTTGTGCATTTTCTGTACTTGTTGGCTCAATTTGTTCTGTGTGGGCGGATAGGTCAATAGTGGTATTATTTGCTATGGGGAGATTTTGTATAAATTCCGCTGTTTTCTCTTCAAAATTGGAGGCGTTTTGAACAGGCTCTGTTGTCATATCCGTGATTGGTGAACGTGTTTTTATTGAGGCTAAAAATTCTGCGTTATATTCTGAATTACTTAGTGAGTAATCAATAATACTTTCCATTGATTGTTGGTTTTTTAATGAGAAGTCTGGCTGTTGAACAATTTCTAATAACTCTTCTTTTTCTGCCAATAAGGCTTCAAGAGGAATAGAAGTCTTTTCATTATTTTGGGGAATTTCTATTTCAGAGATGCCTTTGCTTTTTAAATCGCTATAAACAGCAACCATTGATAAATTTTCTTGGATGGCGGTGAGTTTTTCTACCATATCATCTTTGCGGAGGGTTGTCGCAAGGTCGTCTGTTGGAGAGTAATATTGTTCTAATTTCGTGTTAAATTGCTCAGAGGCTTGTGAAAGTATTTGGGTTAGCTTTTCGTACGGAATAGAATTGTTTTGATCAGAGTTTTCAACATCAGGCATAGGTTGAGGATTGTTTGCATCAACTTCGTTTTGTGGTTTTGTTATTTCTTCTGTCATTATAATATCTCCTATAATGTTATAGTATATCATAGAGGGAGACTAAGTCAATCTTTTTTGTGTTTTCGTGGGTTCTTGGCAAATTATATCTTGTCATATTTGAGCCAAATCCAAGGTGCTTTTTTAATAACTTTAATCCATATTTTTTTAGTGAGATAATTGCTTTTGTTTCAGTAGCATTAGTTCTTGTGTGGTCAAGGTTGTGGTTTGTTTTTGTTTATTGGCATTTGTGTTAAGAGCTAATGCTGGTGTATTTGTATATTCGTTATTAAATGCCTCATTATTGCTTTTTGTTGTTGAGGCGGCTTCGGGAGTGTTATGATTGCTAAACATCGCTCCTAGGTTATGGCGTGCTGGAGCCTCAGGTACTCCTTGGGCATATTCTTGCAGACTATGTTTTCCTGTTAATTTTTCTATTTGTTTGTTCGCTTTGTTTTGCAATTTTTGATATGTTTTTTCTGCTTCTTTGGGGGACATATGTTGTATATTTGTATATTGTTCGGAAGCTAGTGGAAGTTCGTTTTTGGGGCCTGTTATTGTGGCCGTAATTCCTGAATATGTTGTGTTACCTTTAGAATCTTTATCGCGTGAGACAGAGATGTATTGAGTGCCATTATGTTGTTCATAAGATTCCACAGCAATAGGAACGTCTGAGTGAACTCTTTCGTTTTGGCTTAAATGTCCATTGATAGATTCTGTTATATTTCCATTTTTATCTGTTTCTAAATAGTCAAAGCGAATATATTCACGGTTTCCATATATGTTAGATGATGTTTTTAGGCTTGTTGTTTCTTCTTTGGTGCTTAAATCTTTTCCTTTGTGAGCGGTAGAAACTGATGAGCTGATAGAAAAATTACCAGAAAAGTTGCTTTCGGATTTGGTTAATCGCTTATCTTTATCATATACATATTTGTTTGTATATTCTTTTTCAGATTGGGATGTGAAGTTATTTCCTTGGGCTATATTAGCAGAATCTGGTGTTCGGTTATATTTATCCGTATAGTGGGTTTCTATGGTTGTGTTTTTACCAGATGTTTGTGTGCGATAAGAATATGCTTGAGTTTCACTAGATGCTCCGATTATAGCATTTTCATCACCCATCGCAGTTGCCAGTCCGCCTGTGTCTCTGGTTGTTAGTTCATAGGCTATTGTACTGTTGTTTTTGTTTTTTTCTAGAGTGTAGGTGTCGTGGGTAATGGTTTGAGATTGTGAATTAGTGGATACAGTTGCTTGTTGTTCGTATGTGGATATGGGGTCTTTCCCATTATCTAGAGCGTTTATTGCATTATGCGTATCTTTATGGTCTTGTTGCATTGTTTCTGCTGTTTGACCTTTGGGCGTGTTGGCGGATATTGTTTTTTCAAGTTGTTTTATCTGCTCTTGAACGAAGTCGGCATCTTTTTTTAATTCTTCAAAAGTGGGGGCGTTTTTGTTTTTGTAACTGTGGTCATAATGAGAGGCTAGCGCATTATGTGTGTTTGCGACAGTGTCTGGTATGGCTTGCGATGAGGTATTGTCTGGAGATGTTTGTGTATCTGGGGTATCAGTCATTGCGCAATCCTTATCGTTTATTATGTTGCTATTTTATCATAATGAGATATTGGTGTCAATCTTTTTTCATGCTTTCCCGATTCGGAAGTTGGGGTTTAAAACACATTTAAATTAAAAAATGTTTAAAATAATGGTTGACTTCATAAAAA
>CAZRHI010000066.1:0-7570 GCA_964599945.1 uncultured Acetobacter sp.
GCCAAGAAACACGTCAATTTGACCCTGTTAGCCTTTCAACCAAGGTTATGCGTAAAAAAGAATTTGCTCATGACTATCGTTATTTTCCTGAGCCTGATTTACCACCTTTGATTTTAAGCGATGAGTTTATCAATAAAATTAAAAGCGAATTGGTTGAATTACCTGATGCAAAAAAAGCTCGTTTTGTGAATGAGCTGGGGCTTACCCCATACGATGCAATGGTTATTTGCGAAAATAAAGAAGTTGCACAGTTTTTTGAAAAAGCTGCCCTTGGGCATGATGCGAAAAAAGTTGCAAACTGGCTAATGGGTGATTTTTTTGCTATGCTTAATAAGAAAAATCTGGAGATTAAAGACTCCCCTGTTAGTGCGGAAAACTTAGGAAAACTTGTTGATTTAATTAGCAAAGATGTGATTTCTGGGAAGATTGCTAAAGATGTTTTTGAGATTATGTCTGAAACAGGCGAAAACCCCGAAGAGATTGTGGAGAAGAAAGGCTTAAAACAAGTTACCGACACCTCTGCGATTGAGGCAATTATTGATACAGTTCTTGAAGCGAATCCTGATAATGTGGCAAGCTATAAAGCTGGTAAAACTAACCTTATGGGGTGGTTTGTTGGTCAAGTGATGAAACAGTCGCAAGGCAAGGCAAACCCTGCGATGGTGAATAAGCTGTTGAAAGACAAGCTTGGCTAGCTTATATCTTTAGTAAAATATTAAGCTTTTATAGAACTTTAGGTATAGAAATAAGGGTGTAAAGGGCAAAAACACCCTTATAAACATAGACATTAGTTTTATACATCTTTATTTTGCAAAAACAACACTTTATATTGGTATGGCAATGTAAAGAGGAGTTTTGTTATGAGTAAAGTTAATATTGCAAACTATGTTGTTTATGACCTACAAAATCGGCTCAACTGTGTTGACCATTGTGAGGTGGATAATGAAATTGTGGGAATGGTTGCAGAACATTGGCACAAAAAACATTATATCGCTGGTCCTAAAGGTATAAAATTTAACCACAATACAAGCATACATCAAAAATTTATTATATAGACTCGACTTATTCTAACCAATTATATTGTCAATATAACCTTATTAAGAGCTTTAAAAGATTTTTTTTATTCATACTTTGCATGATGTTTGGTTTATAATTTATGTGAGGTATAAAATGGATAAAATGAAACAAGATAAATTAGCTGAAAATATGATTTTTGTCGGCACGATTTATGATAGTTTTGAAGCCTTAGAAGAAACTTTGGGAAAACTCAAGCTGGAACGTCCTTTGTTTATTACACACGTTGCAAAAATGGCTTTTGCGGAAGAGGTATTTAAGCGCGCTGAAGAAACTCCAGAACTTACTCAATTTACCCCACCAAATATACAAACTAAACAATCCCGAACTCAACCCTCAAATCGGATTTATAATTAAAAAAAAGGCTACATTGTGTAGCCTTTTTGTTTTGTGACGTCTTATAACGTTAGATATTCATTGGTTCGACAAAGTTGAATGTTTTTCCCTCTGACAGGAGAAGTAATCTTTGCACCCTATTAAACGGGGCACGGCTTAGTCTTTCCAAATCTGGTATAATGGTTATTACCACGCCATTATCCAGCATAACTGTACCATACGTGTACTCTACCTTTTTTTCATTCAACTTGTCATTAAACCTGGACTTAAAGAATTGCACTTTTTCGATTTTGTGCACTCCCGATGCTTGACGAGGAATAATTTGCCCGTCAATGTTAATAAGAACCTGCTTCTCTTCCATATTGATCTACTTTGACGAGTTCAACTTTTTTTCCCTCAGAACAGAGCAATGCCTGTTCATCTGACGTAAACATAATCTCCGCTTTTCTATAGCGATCCCAATGTTGAAAGACCATAAATGTTTCTAGGTTATCAAGCAAGATTAACCCCACACTTAGGCCCCTCTGCTCCACGACTTTGACCTTTTCGACCTTGTGAACGCCTCGCGCTCCGTTTGGAAGATCTTCAATCTTTAATCTCAGCATAAAAATTGGTTTTAATGATTAAACATATATATACAACTCACGTTTTTTGTCTATAATTTCTTTTTTTATTTTGTCAATATTTTTTTGCAACAAAAAAAGGCTACATTATGTAGCCTTTTTTAATCTAGAAGGTTGGGTTCATCCCATTACTTCGATGAACTCAACTGTTTCTCCTTCAGATAACAGAAGAATTTCTCCAATTCGGGAAAAATCTCCGCTGTAGGGGTCTCCAAACCCTGGCATGACCTTTATCAGCACCCCATTATCTAGAAGAAGGACACCGTAGGTCGCCTGACGTTCTATCGTATTTGCAGGTCTTTCGTATCCTCTAAATTTGTAGGTTTTGGTTGCACCTCCTTTTTCAATATCCCATAATTCGACATAAGCTGTCTCTGGATATCCTCCGCAGTATGCGACTCGATAGCTCTTAAAGAGCATAACTTTTTCAATTTTGTGTACACCTTTTGCGGCTTTGGGGATATATTTTCCGTCAATTCGTATCGGACCTATTACATTTTTTTCCATAATAGACTGTTTAGTAAGATTGAAGATTAAAGGTTTTTCCCTCAGACATCAAAAGAAGGAATTCATCTGGCGAAAAAGATAGACATACTGCCGCTGGACCAGCAATAGAGTGGTACCTTTGTTCTAGATGAAATGTTACCAGATTGTCCAACAATATGATAGCATAACTTATTGGCCACCTCTCCCATATTTCTTCCAACACGAGGACCTTTTTGACTGTGTGAACGCCCACGGCAGCCTTCGGCAGGCCTTTGATGTTTAATGTTCTTACTTTATTTCCTTCCATAAGAATAAATTTAATGATTAAACCATAATATATAACTCACATCCTTATTGTACAAAAATATATATATTTTGTCAGGTATAAATTTATTCTTTTATTGTATCTTAAAAAAATCCCCTTATCTATCTGGAGGATACAAAAAAAGGACTACCCGAAAGTAGTCCTACTACTTCGCTCTCTATTATAAACTGTTTTGAACGAATTGTAACTTATAAGAGAGCTATTTTGTTAGTAATTATTATTTATCATAATATATGAAAATTGCAACAACTAATTACAACTTTGGGATATATTTTTACATTTTTATAACCCTTATGCTAAAAGCGGTGCCTATCTTATTGATAAACACCGCTTTTTTGTGGATTACTTAATTGTGTTATCCGATTGTTCCGAAGAAATTATCTTCATCAGAATTATTTACTGCTCTTAAATCAAACAAATTTAAGAAAGCTGTACAGATATAAATTGAAGAATATGTACCAATGATTAACCCAACAAAGATGGTGAAGGCAAAGCTTTCTAATGCTTCTCCACCCCAAATATATAACGGTAATACAGCGATTAACGTTGTTACACCTGTTAAAATTGTACGAGAGAAAATGTCATTGATACTTTTGTTTAAAAGTTCCAACTGCGGCATTTTCTTATACTTTTTTAGGTTTTCACGGATTCGATCATATGTTACCACTGTATCGTTGATTGAATAACCCACAAGGGTTAAAATTGCTGCGACTGTTGTTAAGCTGAAATCAAACCGAAAATATGACAGCAATCCGACTGTGATAACAATATCGTGGAACAAACCAACGAGCGCACCTAAGGCAAATTGCCATTCAAAACGCATCCAGATATAAATTGCAATCGCAATCATTGCTAACACAGATGCAACAATACCTGCGGTTTTCAACTCATCACCCACTTGTGGACCAACGTTTTCAACACGGCGGTATTCATAGCTATTGCCTAAGATATTTTTAATATCTACAACTGCTTTTCTTTGAGCTACTTCATCTGCATTTTCAGCCTGAGCGCGAATCATCAATTCATCACCTGCTTCGCCAATAGTTTGTAAGTTTAACTCATCTAAATTTAACACACTTAACTTAGAACGAATTTCCTCAACATTTATTGGTTGTTCGGATTTAATTTCCATTAACACACCGCCTGAAAAATCAATACCGAAGTTAAAACCTTTGAAATACATACTCAAAAAAGACAATACAACCAACACTGCGGACAAGACATATGTAAACTTGCGCGCTTTCATAAAATCAATATTGGTGTCTTTTGTTATCCATTTTAACATTGTCATTTTATTTATCCTTATTCAAATTAGAGCGGAAGTGCTTTAGGTTTATAATGATTATACCAAGCGGTAATTATCAACCGTGTTACTGTTACAGATGTAAATAGCGAGGTCATAATACCAACAGCTAACGTTACAGCAAAACCGCGAACGGGGCCACTTCCAAAGTAGAACAACACAGCCGAAGCAATTAAGGTTGTTAGGTTGGAGTCAATAATTGTTCCCCATGCAAAAGAGAAACCTGTTTCGATTGTGTCTTTAATTGACCGACCGTTTTTAACTTCTTCACGCATACGCTCAAAAATCAACACGTTAGCATCTACAGCCATACCGATTGTCAAGATGATACCTGCAATCCCTGGGAGAGTTAATGTTGCCCCTAACAAACTTAGCGCGCCGAGCATCAAGAATAAGTTTAAGAACACGGTAATTGTTGTAAACAAACCAAACAGTCCATATGCCAATAGCAAGAAAACAACAACACCGATAAAGCCAATGATAGAAGCAAACACGCCTGATTTAATTGAATCCGCACCAAGACCAGCACCAACAGTTCTTTCTTCAAGAATATTTAATGGAGCAGGCAAAGCACCAGAGCGGAGCAACAATGCTAACTCTTGCGCACTTTCAGAAGTATAATTTCCTGTAATCACACCAGAACCGCCCGTAATTGCTGATTGGATAGTTGGAGCAGAAATAACTTCGTCATCTAAAACAATCGCTAACTGTTCACCAACGTTGTTTTTAGTTACTTCGCCAAATTTTTTAGCCCCCAAATTATTGAACTTAAAGCTTACAGCAGCTGCTCCATCTTGGAAAGATACGCCAGCATCAGTTAAAGTTTCACCACCAACAGCAGGCTTTCTTACGATAACATATTGTGCGCCATCAGAACCACGGATAACGCGAGAAGAACTCTTGAGTTTACCTCTTTTAGCTTCGGTCGCCGTGGTAGAGCTATCAACCAAGTGGAAGGTCATTTTTGCAGTTTTCCCTAGAAGAACTTTTACTTCTTCTGGGTTTTGAACCCCTGGGAGTTGAACAAGAATACGTCCAGAACCTTGGCTTTGGATAATTGGCTCGTTTGTGCCATATTCATCAATACGTTTACGAACAATCTCAATAGATTGGTCAACCAACTTTCTGTTAAACTCTGTTAAAGCTTGTTCGTCATAGTTAACAACCAACGCATCTTCTTGCTCTGTTACTTTCAAACCGTCATCCATTTTTCTTAATGGAGTAATAGCTTTGCCACGAGCATTTGCGTTTTCAATTTTAACCTTTAAGCCGTCTGCGCTAGAGCTAATGCCCTGATAACGGACTTTAGCCTCTTTTAAGGCTGAACGAGCAGAATCTTCTAAAGTTTGCATTCTATCTTTCATGGCGGTTTTCAAATCAACCTCTAACAAAAGGCTTGAACCACCTTGCAAATCAAGTCCCAAGTTTACTGGTTGCCACCATGAAGGAAGCGTTGTTTTTGCATCTTTGACAAAGTTTGGCACAGTAAAGAATATCCCCAATGCGCACACTGCCAAAATCATAATTACTCTTTGTAGTGATAATTTATACATTTAATTACTCTCTTTTTGATTATTTTACGTCAGTTATTTAGTTTCAGAAACCACTTCTCGAACACTTGAACGGGAGATTTTAATTTCTACACCTTTAGCAATTTCAACCGTCAAAATTTCATTATCCGCCTTAACGACTTTGGCATAAACACCGCCGCCAGTGATAATTTCATCTTTGGGTTTGATTGCGTTTAACATATTTTCATGTTCTTTTATTTTCTTTTGCTGAGGACGGATTAGCAAAAAGTAGAAAATACCAAAAACAAGTACGAGCTGAACAAGAAAGCCGACCATTGGATTAACTTCCGCCACCTGTGCGGTTTCTGTTGCTGCAAGAGCTTCTGTTATAAACATATTTTTCTCCATTAAAATTATTTATGCTGGAGAGATTTTAGGGTAAAAAAAAAGATGATACAACACTAAACTCACAGATTTACCACGAAAAAATCATCATTTTGAAATTCTTTGGTGTTTTATTTTCGTTTAGAAAAGATATATACGAGGAAACCTTGCCAGATAAGAGAGGGAGAATTAGCATTTATTTAGGGAAGATATGTGCGCGGATTAACCGCTTTTTTTCCTGCGCGCACTTCAAAATGTAGTTGGGGGGTGTTTACACTTCCCGTATTTCCAACTGTGGCAATTTTTTCACCACGAAGAACTGTTTGTCCCTTTTTAACATATAGCTTTTCATTATGTGCATAAGCTGTGATATAGCCATCTGAATGCTTGATTAACACAAGATTACCAAAACCTTTGAGTTCGTTTCCAGCATAAGCGACAACCCCTTTATCTGCAGCTTTAACATTTGTGCCGATAGCGGCTTTGATGTTTATGCCGTCATTTTTACGCCCTTTACCAACCGCGCCAAAACCTGATACAACCGTTCCACTTACTGGCCAAATAAATTTTGTTTTTCGATATATTGAAACACTCTCACGAGGTGTTGATTTATTGATTTTCTTGACATTGTTCGTTGTTTTGTTTGCTGTTTTGATAGGTGTTTGGGTTACTGTTTTCTTTTCAGGTATTTCTGTTATTGTTTTTTTATTATTTGTTGTGGTCTGAACAGGTGTGAAAGGAACAGCTTTTGATTGGGCTGGAGCTTCTTGTGTTGTAGCTATTTGCGTATCGGTTAAACTATCAGGCAATGCAAGAACTTGTCCAACGTTTAATGTGTATGGCGCAGTTAAGCCATTTAATCTGCTCAAAGAAGTTATATCAACATTATATTTTTTTGAGATGTTGTATAATGTATCGCCTTTAGCAACAACATGGGTTTGACGTACTGGCAAACGAAGATTTTGACCTATATCTAAAGTATAGGGAGCAGAGAGATTATTTTCTTCTATTAACCCTCTTAGAGGGACTTCATATTTTCGCGAGAGGCTATAAAGTGTGTCCCCCTTTTGAACAACCACACTATTTGGAGTATAGTTATATCCATAGTTATTATACAAAGGAATCCCTTGGCTACTGGCATAACAGCCAGCCAGCAGTGGTAAAACTAACACTATAGCCCGAACCTTTTTCATAGTTTCTTCCTTTGTTATTTTAAGTCTGATTTAACACAAAAAAACTAAATATTCGTTAAATTATAAGCGATTATCAGCTTGATTTTTATGATGCTTTATTTTATAAGTGGCTATTAAATGAAACATAAGGATAAGCAAAATGAGTGGTATGCCAGAAATTGCAGATGAAAGCGGTGATAAATATAAATATGGCTTTGTAACAGACATTGCCTCAGAAGTTGCACCCAAGGGGCTTAATGAGGATATTATTCGTCTTATTTCTGCAAAAAAGGACGAGCCTGAGTGGCTTTTAGAATCTCGCTTAAAGGCTTATCGCAAGTGGTTGACGATGACCG
>CAZRHI010000067.1:0-7560 GCA_964599945.1 uncultured Acetobacter sp.
TTGTTATACCTTAAATTATAAGTTTGATAGTGTTAGCATCGCAGGAAAGATTAGTGGTACAGCACTAGATTTAATTCGTCGTTATAATGATTTAGCCAAAGAAGCTCAAGGTTGCGGTAATTATGTTGAAATGGAAATATATCGCCAATATGCCGAACATTATCGGAAAATTGTAACCGATATAAATGAACGCAGACAAAATCGTCAAGAAAGCCAACAAACAAACCAACCCAAAGTAGAAGAGCCAACAGAACCCGAGGAAACAGAAACACCCAAAGCAGAACCTGTTGCAATAGAACCAGCTTCAAATGGTTATGTTGAAACATTGCCCGCACAAGAAGCTCCAAAAAGTTTTACAGTAGTAGAAATTAGTGAGCCGACCGAAAAAGTAGAAGAAGTTACCAAACCAAAGCGAGTCGTGCGTCGTAAAACCACTACAACTCCCCGCAAAAAAGCGGAAGCAAAGTCGGCAGAGCCCCAAGTAATCGAAGCATAAAGTCTCCTAGATTTTGAAAGGAAAAATAAAAATGCCCGCAATGTTAGCGTTTATTATCGTTGCCATTTCAGTTATCGCCATAACCTATAAAACATATGTTGGATATGGTGATTATAGCCTTGCAACCAAAATAAGCTTCTTTTTGTTTCTATTAGTAGGCTGGTCTGCGCCGTTTGTGGGTTTTATTTTACGCCATGCTGAAGTTGCCGAAGGTTCACTCATATACCTGACAAAAGGTTTATATTTTCTTTTTGGGTTTGTGTTCTTTTTATTTGTTATCACAATTTTGAGAGATGCGTTGTGGGTATTGGTTGATTTAATTAGACGCGCGCCCGTAGAAGAAATGAAAAATCCACCCTTGCTTCATAAAGTGAATATTATAACGATAATTGTGTGTTTAGGTGTTTGTTTATATGGCGTATATGAAGCAGAAAAAGTGGCTTCAATCAACACATATACAATCACATCATCAAAGATAAAAGAACCAGTTAAAATGGTTATGATGTCAGATTTGCATATAGATGTAGATGTTTCTCCTCAAAAAGTAAAAGCAATAGTCGAAAGAGTAAATAACCTCAATCCAGATGTTGTGGTGCTAGTCGGTGATATTATAGATAACACCCCTCAAAAACTGTATAAACAAAGGAAAGAATTACAAAAACTAAAAGCCAAATATGGAACGTATGTAACATTGGGTAATCATGAGTTTTATGTTGGTGCGTTAGATTGGGGAATGAAATTTGGTGAAATGAAGTTTAATTTCTTAAATAATTATGGTGTGCGCATAGCGGATACGGGCGTATATATTGCAGGAATTCCTGATATAAACGCAGCCAAGGGCTATAATATGCCTGTTAAAATAGATAATGCGACATACATGGCGCAAGATAATGAATATGTTGTGTTGATGTCCCATTCGCCGAAAATGTTAGAAGAGATGACAAAGGATAAAATTGATTTGATATTATCAGGCCATACTCACGGCGGGCAGATTTATCCGTTTCATTATTTCGTAAAACAAGCAAACGATGGTCTGTTGGCAGGGTTCTATAATCAAAATGGAATAGATATGTACATCTCACGCGGAACAAGATATTGGGGGCCACCAATGCGTCTGTTTGCGCCGTCTGAAATTACGGTATTTAATTTAATGCCACAGCCACAGGAACAAGCAAATGACGCCACTGCTGAATAAGGCTTACGACATAGCAAAAAATGCAGATGTAACCACTGTTCCAAATGGGGCAGTGGTTTATAGTGTGAGCTATATGCCGAGTGATGAAAATAAAATCAAGGCAAAAGAATTTTTAAAAGAAAACCCGACCGCCAAAATGTTAGACGATACGCCGTGTGGCAAAGCACTAATAGAATTAGGTTTAGACGGTAAAGTAAACGAAGTAGGGGAAGAAATAACGAAAATCTGGCGTATAGCCTCCGCGCGTTATATTGCCACTGCTTCGGGTAATATCCATGCCTTCGTAGAAGACGCCGATGAGCGTAGCACATTCTGCACTACCGAATTAGCAGAAATTATGAAAAATCCGTACATTACCCACATAAACGGAGAAGATAAATCAATTTTTGTTTTAAATTTTAAACCAAAAAGATACGAAAAAGCTTGCTAAAATAGTAAAAATATAGTATATTAGTCGCAATAACAAATTAAATATAAATTACTATGGAAAAAATTTTTAAAAAGACAATCATCGAAAAACTCTCTAATATCAGCGAACTCAACGTTGCAATCCATAACGGTCTGTTTCATGCGGACGATGTGTTTTCAATCATTCTGCTTCGTCAGCTTGCAAAAGTTTGTGGCTTTAAGCTCAATGTGATACGCACACGTGATCCCAAAAAGTTAGCAGAAGCAGATATGCGTGTTGATGTCGGGGGAAAGTGGGACGAGGCTACCATGAACTTTGACCACCACCAGAAAGACCCTAAGCTCATGCAACCAGAAGGAGTAAAGCATGCGGCGTTCGGTCTCGTCTGTAAGTGGTGCATGACCCCCGAATTTCTCAATGAATTCCGCCCCAGATATGTTCTTGGGATAGAATACGTTGATAATGGAGGGAAAAAGAACGAATACCCGTCTATCGGTGTGGTCGTTCCAGCCTTTAACCCAGCTTATGGTGAAGAGGAGGATTTTGATCGCCATTTCGAAATGGCGGTTGAGGCTCTAGAGCCTGTTCTTCTCCGCGCTATTGAGAACGTAAAAGGTTGCATACGCGCAGAAGCGGAATTCGAAAGCAAGAAGCTGGAAAGTCTTGAGGGTGGAAAGATCATCGTTTTTCCTCACTTTATTCCAGTTGACACAACCAAGCACCCCGAGGTTATGTTTACAATCTTTCCTCAAAACGGAGGATATGTATTCAAAGGCTATTGTGGCGCGGTGGTCAAAGAGGCGTTCCGTGGCCTGAGAGGTGATGAATTGTTTGAAAAAACTGGCTATGAAGGGGTATTCACCCATGTAACTGGTTTCACAGGCATAATGCAGACCCTAGAGGGGGCGAAAGCACTCTGCCTGCAGAGTATATAAAAAAAGAAACCTGTCGTTATCATACGGCAGGTTTCTTTTTGTTAGGCACTATTAAACAAAATTGTTGAATAAAACATATGCTCTTTCTTTTAAGTCATTATTTCTTTTCATAAATCATTACGGGCAAATTTACATACGTCATTGCGAGTGCCAAAGCACCACCTATACTAGTGCGAAGCAATCCCCCTTGCCATTGTGAACAAATTCCCACTCGTCATTGCGAGCGAAGCGTGGCAATCCACTAAATACCATACCCTATCTAAACCACCGCCTTGCTTAACGCTCCTCGTGATGATTAGATTTCAACAATCTTGTTTAATAGTGCCTTTTGTTAAAACACTTGCTCTCTTGTTGTCCGAAATTCAACTTTGGGAAAATCTTCCTTGGCTTTGTTAAGATGCCAAGCGTTGCGCGCTAAAAAGACGGTCTCGCCATCATGGTCTTGCGCAATGTTTGCTTGGTTCGTGTCAATAAATTTATTCAATACCATTTTATCTTCTGATGCAAGCCAACGAGCGGTATAATATTGTGTTGGTTCAAAAACAACAGGAATGTTAAATTCCGTACGAATACGATCCGCCATCACTTCAAATTGCAACACACCAACCACACCAACAATCCATTCAGAGCCAATAACTGGTTTGAATACGCTCGCACCACCTTCCTCGGCAATCTGTTGTAAGGCGTTACCCAGATGTTTAGATTTCAAAGGATCAAGCGCACGAACAGATTTTAATAACTCAGGAGCAAAACTAGGAATTCCTGTAAAATGCAATTTCTCACCTTCGGTTAGTGTATCACCGATTCGAAGTTGCCCATGGTTAGGAATCCCTATAATATCTCCAGCATAAGCATCTTCTGCAAGTTCACGTTCTTGGGCTAAAAACATCACAGGTGTCGGAACTTTAATTGGCTTTCCTGTACGGATTTGCATTAAACTCATACCACGTTTAAAGTGTCCAGAGCAAATTCTCATAAAAGCAATACGGTCGCGGTGTTTCGGGTCCATATTGGCCTGAATCTTGAAAATAAATCCTGTAACTTTTTTTTCATCAGCAATAATTTCACGCTCTGTTGCAGGTTGTGGGCGAGGGGTAGGAGCTAAAGCGTGCAATCCTTCCAATACCTCTTGAACGCCAAAATTATTGATAGCACTACCAAAGAATACAGGTGTTAATGCCCCCGCAAGGTATAGCTCTAAATCAAATTGAGGGCAGAGTTCTTTAACCATCATCACGTCTTCACGCAATTTATTAACAGCGTGTTCAGGTAAAAGCTCATCAAGTTTCGGATCATCTAATCCTTTACACGTTTCAATAACACTATTAACCTGACCCTTATTGCCAATTTTATTCATCAAAATCAACTGGTCGTTTAATAAGTCATAACACCCTAAAAAGTCTTTTCCACTACCTATTGGCCAGCTTGCAGGACAAACATCTAAAGCAAGTGTCTTTTCAATATCATCTAAAAGTAAAAAAGGGTCTTGCCCTTCGCGATCCATTTTATTTATAAAAGTAATAATTGGAATATTGCGTAAACGACATACCTCAAACAATTTTTTTGTTTGCGCTTCAATACCTTTTGCCGAGTCGATAACCATAACAGCAGAGTCAACCGCGGTTAATACACGATAAGTGTCTTCCGAAAAGTCCTCATGTCCAGGAGTATCTAAAAGATTAAATGTAATGTCTTTATATTCAAATGTCATGACCGACGAAGCAACAGAAATTCCGCGTTCCTGCTCAACTTTCATCCAGTCCGAATGCGCCCGTCGATTCTCTCCGCGTGCTTTAACCGCGCCAGCTTGTGCAATAGCACCACCAAAAAGCAACAATTTTTCTGTTAATGTAGTTTTACCAGCGTCAGGGTGCGAAATAATCGCAAATGTTTTTCGTTTATTGATAATGTTTTCAGGCATAGCAAACTCTATATTAGATTAAGATTAAAAACTTATCACGCATACTAGCAAATAAATTACAATATGCAAGCTAAATTTTATCCACCAAATTCTCTAAGCTGTAATACTATAATCGAGCCTCGTGTTAAAAAGAGGGAAATATAACCAAAGTATAAATACATTGAAAGGTTCTAACTTCTAAACTAAAACAAAAAAATATATAAAAATGAAAAAAAACTATTGCAAAATAGAAGCAAATAATATATGAAAAAATCAATGTTTAGTAAAAACTGCTAAATATAGTGTCAGAGATGGCACGGGGAACTGCAAATCCCTTCCCGATACGGCATTTTGGATATATGTGCCGATATACTAAAATCGTTAAATTCGAGATTTTAGTGTATATATCCCCGTTCATAGAACATGGTCGGGGAAGTGTTAGTTATGTACAAGGTGTTTATCTTTCTAGGTAAATCCTAAAGGCTAACCAGTCATTTATCGGGACGATTTTGCAGACCCCCGATCACCTTCTAGAGAACGTACTTTGCCTTTGAAGGCAATAGGGCTGAAATTTAAGTTTTATCTGACGGATTGTCTTATAGATTATCCGCTTTATGTGTTTTAAATGAGTTGTTAAATCAATTTTATCATTAAAAAGTATGAGTGAACGAAAATAAATTACACAAGAATTTAGTGTCTAACTTTTCAACAGCGCAAACTCGAAAAGGCCACTCTTCACAATAATAAGGTATATTTCCCAAACTTTGACCTCATATCGCTATAAAATAAACATACAAAAAACCCCCACTAAAATAGCAGGGGCTATATTTACCTATGAGCAAAGTCCTTAAGCGTTATTCTTTGCTTTTGCTTGTGCAGACAAATCGTCAGCAATACGAGCGGAACGACCACGCAAAGCGCGCAAGAAGTACAATTTAGCTCTTCTTACTTTACCAATACGAGTTACTTCAATTTTCGCAACGTTTGGAGAATACAATGGGAATACACGCTCAACACCTTCACCGAAAGAGATTTTGCGAACAGTGAATGAAGAATTTAACCCATCATTTTTACGGGCAATACAAATACCTTCATAAATTTGGATACGCTCACGATCACCTTCTTTAACTTTGGTGTGAACTTTTAAAGTGTCACCAGCCTTGAAGTCAGGAATATTTTTTCCTTCGGTCAATTTGGCAACTTGCTCTTTTTCAATGTTTTCTAAAATGTTCATCAGTTTTACCTTTTATATAAATTTTTTCACTTTATACACCTAACTATTTTTAGAATCAAGATAAATCTTAAATAAGTCAGGTCGCTTAGTTTTTGTTGCAATTTCGGACTGTTCTTTTCTCCAGTCAGCTATTTTTTGATGATGCCCAGAGAGTAAAACTTCAGGAACACCACGCCCTTCCCATTCAATAGGACGAGTATATTGAGGATATTCCAAAAGATAATTCTCAAAGCTTTCATCTTCAAGCGATGCTTCATTTCCTAAAACTCCAGGGAGTAGCCGAATAACCGCGTCAAGCATAATTTGCGCCGCCTGTTCCCCGCCAGTTAAAATGTAATCGCCAATACTTATCTCTTCGATGTTGAAGGCTTCAATAACACGTTCGTCAATACCTTCAAATCTTCCGCAGATAATCGTCAACTCTGTTTCTTTCGCAAGATCTCTGGCTTTTTTTTGTGTAAAAGGTAGTCCGCGAGGAGACATATAAATTATTCGTCCCTTCGTATGATTTTCTGCAATAGCTCGCCCCAAAACATCAGGACGCATAATCATTCCAGCAGCACCACCACAAGGTGTATCATCAACAGATTTATGTTTGTCAAACGCATAATCTCTGATATTGATAGCTTCCAGTTGCCATTTATTCTCTTCCATCGCTTTACCTGTTAATGAATAACCTAAAAAACCAGGAAACATCTCAGGGAAAATGGTCAAGATTTTAACATTCAGCATCTTTTAAGTCCTCATCGTCCTCAAAAAACACCATTCCAGTTGACGAAACAATAATATAGCCTTCTTCAAGATTTATTTCTGGTACGTATGCTTTGTTAAATGGCAACATTTCTGCTCTGCCTGTTTTTAGTTTGATTTCCAAAATATCTCCCGCCCCAAAGTTATAAAAGCCAATAACCTCGGCAACTTCGATTTTCTGCTCATCAAAAACTTTTAAGCCGACCAAATCCGCTTCGTAATATACTTCATTGCTTTTAAGTTCTGGCAATATACCACGAGGAGCATAAAGCTCTTTTCCAATTAAGGTTTCAGCCGTTGTTCTATCGTCTATCCCCTTAATTTTAACACGGAGTAAATCTTTTGAATGTCCAGTAACCTTTAAGAGAAATTTATGTTCGCCAGTCTTGTCTTCTAATTCGCCATAAGAAGCAATATCACAGTCAACAGCAGTAAAGCTTTTAACCTTAAATTCGCCTCGTATGCCATGTACACCGACAATTTTTCCTAAACAAACTTTTTTTTCACTCATATTGTTACCTGTTGCAACATAAACTTAGTTTATAATTCAAGAAAAGATTATGCTTCAGCAGCTTGAGCGGCAGCCTCAGCAGCAGCTTTTGCTTTTTCTTCTTTTTCTTTAATTCTTTCCATAGCCTTAG
>CAZRHI010000068.1:0-7551 GCA_964599945.1 uncultured Acetobacter sp.
CCCAAGCGCAATATCCGTACTCAAAGAGCCAGTAGAAATCGCCTCAATATCAATTTTCGTATCCTGCCCATAGCGCATAATCGAGCCTTTACCAAACGCTCTTTCAATCTGGCTTAACGCCGCGTCTAACGCTTTATCTTTTTCCATTCTATACCCCTCATTCAAAAGTCCATTATTAGATTCTGCGCTCATTCTGTTCTCTTTTTGTTCGAATTGCAAGTATTTTTTTCAACTTTTTAAAACTTTTTTAAAATACCAAATCAAATCAACAGATTAAAAAAAGAAAACACCCTCCAAAGAGAGCGTTTTCTTCCCTTATTTTTCCTAAAAACAAACTCAACGTGAGAATTTATTTTCAACCCCCATCATCTGCGCCTTAATCGCCTGTTTTTCTTGCCAAGCATCTAATTCGCCACGTTTTTTCAAAATTTTCTTCCGAAGTTCGCCAAATTTTTTCACACGTTTTGGACGCTCCGCCTCATGTTGTACAATCCGTTCCCCTTCGGTCATCGGTTCAACATAGCGAGAAAAGACCTCCGTCAACATCTTCGCGCGTCTTTTTATTTCAGACATTCCCCCCTTCTCGAGTGCCTCTTTCGTATTATCGCGAATTTCGTTTTCAATCATATCTTTTAAGACCTTAGAATCTGTAACATCTCTAAAGCCACTCTCAATCCTGCGTAACATAACATGCGTATCGTAAACAGGTCGCCGATCGTTATCTAAAGCACTTGAGCTTCTACTCAAATTTCCGCCATACACATCATGCAAACTAGTGTCTTTGTATGAATCCCAGCGATATTTATCACCAATCGACTGAAGTGTACTTTCACCAGTATATAAAAGATTCCCTTTATAATCTCTATCAACAGTATCATAGGCAAATAACCTCTTGCCAGCATAAATCTGCAAATCCGTTACCCCACCTTTATTATATGTTTCATCTCCGTCTTTGCTATAAGAATGATGTTCATAAGAGCTACGAGATTCTGCCCGAAGTGTTAGCGGAAGACCATGAATTTCCCCCTTCATAAACTCCATGCAAAACAACTCTTTTTCAGATTTATCATACGCCGTATCACGCCAAAACGGAGCATTTTGAGCTTCTTCCACCCTTTCTTTGTTTTCATATTTCCCAACAATAAAGGTATGCCCTTTTTTCCCTTCAACAATAACCACCTGATTAAAGGAAATATCTTTATCATTATATTCTTTATACCGTTTTTCCATCTCGGCTCTATATTGTTCAGCGTCTTTTTCCATCATAATAGCCTCCAAAATCAAACTATATTTAAGGTAATTATATCAAACAAAGCCAAACCTGTCAAACAAAATCCCCTAAAAAAAGAGAAATATTCACATCTCGCAAAAATAATTGTTTACAAACGCCAAAACATCATATAAAAGGAAAGCATAAAGTATGAAATGACATACTAAAAACAATTTAACGAGGTAAAATTATATGACTGCTGAACTGCTTATGGCTGGTAAAAAAGGCCTGATTATGGGGCTTGCAAATGACAAGTCAATCGCTTGGGGAATTGCTCAAGCATTAGATGCGCAAGGGGCGCAAATCGCAATATCTTATCAAAACGAAGCACTTGAGAAAAGAGTTGTGCCTTTAGCAGAAAAACTCTCTTATGAGCCAACATTGATTAAATGTGATGTAACCGATTCTGCCTCTGTTGAAGCTTGCTTTAAAGAACTTGGTGAAAAGTGGGGCAAGATAGACTTCGTTGTACACGCCATTGCTTTTTCTGACAAAGACCAACTCAAAGGTCGCACCATAGACACCACGTTAGAAAACTTCACAAACACAATGCACATTTCATGTTATTCATTTTTAGAGGCTTGCCGCTGTGCATCTCCATACATGAACGAAAATGGTGCGATTGTTACCTTAACATATTTAGGTTCAGAACGCGTATTACCAAACTATAACATTATGGGCGTAGCCAAAGCAGCCTTAGAAGCATCAGTGCGCTATGCTGCCGCAGATATGGGAATGCAAAAAGTTCGTGTAAACGCAATCTCCGCTGGACCAATTAAAACCTTAGCAGCATCAGGAATTGGTGATTTCCGCAAGATTTTACGCTGGAACGAACTAAACGCTCCATTGCAAGCAAACGTTACACAAGAGCAAGTCGGACGTGCCGCTTTAGCACTTCTTTCTCCTCTTGGTGAAGCAATCACTGGCGAAGTATTACACGTTGATAACGGTTATAACACAATCGCCATGGTAAATATTCATAACACAAAAGAATCATCTGAAGTGTTAGCAGACTTTTAACGGTTTTGAACGAACCCGTAACTTAAAGCTCTCCCTATTTCTGGAGAGCTTTTTTTTAGGCTCTATCAAACAAAATTGGTAAATAAAGCATATCATCTTTTTTTAAGTCATTACTTCTTTCCACAAATCATCAGAAGCAATCTCCTCACAAAGTCAACAGCCCCCCACACCATACGTCATTGCGAGTACCCCACATACACCATACAAGCCCCCCACACCATACGTCATTGCGAGCGAAGCGTGGCAATCCACTAAATATCATACGCCACCTAAATAACCACGTCGCTTAAAGCTCCTCGCACAAAGTCAACAGCCCTCCGCATACATACGTCATTGCGAGTACCCCACATATACCATACGAACATCCCCCACACACATACGTCATTGCGAGCGAAGCGTGGCAATCCACTAAATATCATACGCCATCTAAATGACCACGTCGCTTAAAGCTCCTCGCACTAACTATATTTCAACAACCTTGTTTAACAGAGTTTTTTTAATGCGTTAAACTAAAGCCATAAGGTCCCCCCCCTCTCCTCAAAAAGAAGCTCCCTCAAACGCTACCGTCCTTCATTAGAAAAAATATTCATAAACACATTTCCACTATTTCCACCACTCAAATTAGGATCCTCTAACAAAAACCCATTTGGTGTAACAAACAAGCTACCCTTTTCCATCACAGGTGAAAACTTGTTATTATCTCTACGTTTTTCCAAACGAGGAATCATCAGTGTCCAGCCAACTTGACTTTGAGCAATAGTAGAGTTAAACATTTTACCTTTATCATTAACAAACACCGCGGAAGCCCCATTATTAACATTAAACAAATGTTCCACATCCGTATGTATATCATCAAAAACAGGATGAATCGGAGGCACCACTTCAACCAGATTATCCACAGAATTAAACTCTGAAATAATATCTTTCTCTTTTGTCTTTTCCCCAATCAAAGCCGCATAACAAACATATAACACATGGTGGCAACTAGCTCCGTCTAAACTTTCCCTGCTAGCAAGTTTCTCAACCATAGCTTCGGCTTTAGATTGCTCCATATATTCTGCATTTAAAACCTTAAACGCTTCCTCAGCTTTCTTTTGGTTTTTTCCATTTTCCACAAAAGTGTACCAACTCCCCGTCTTATCAATCTCTTTCATTGCACTTTCAAATAAGGTTCTAAGCTCATAATCATTTTTAATATTTTCCAAATCATCACCCTGAGGCTTATTAAGTGCTTTCCCAAACAAATACATCAATTTCGTCATTTTTCTCTTATAGTTCTTAACATCTTTCATGTTATCACGAATTTTTTTCGACATGCCCAAAACAGATGTATTAAGTTTTCTCTTCACTTTACATTTTTCAAACCTAATCCGAAAATCGCCCCTTGCCAAAACTTTATTCATAAATTCAACACGTTCTTTCTCTATTGAATTTCTATTCAACGTATCATCATATGCACCAACAAGACTAATACGCTCCGCCACATCAGCAAGCCACACAGGCTCCTCCTCACCGTCAGGAGATAGCAAGCCCTTTACTTTACTGTGCATCTCACCAAAACAAGCATCAATCGCCTCATCACCTCTTTTTAAATATTCTTGATAATACCTATCCCAAAATTGACGACTTCCTTCACTCGACTGAACACCATACGCCAATTCCGTAGCTTTATCCCTCTTCTTAAACACCTCTCTTGAAAAATCATCATAACGTTTCTTATATTCCGAGCGCTGATCATATGTCTGTTGTTTCTCCTCTTCCTCATTTTGCTGATTTTTTGTCCAATAAAGTTCCTTAAACTTTTCCGAAACCACAATCTTTTCTACCAACCGCGCTTCAACATTTTCCACCCCCAAAACATTTTCTGAATCACGTAATATATTTTTATAAAACAGTGCCTTATCACTTTTTGTAAGCATTTTATTCCAAATCAACTTCAATTTTTTTTCCAACTTTAAAATTTCTTTTTCCAATTCTTTTACGTTTTTCTCTTTTTGTTGTTTAGACCTTGCAGAATTTTTAGCTTTAGTTCCTATTGCAGTGTGATACGTCTTCCCACGAGGGCTTACTAATTCAGAAGTGAAATTCAAAGCATCCACTTCAGACGGATAAACTTTAGAAATTCCTCCGTATGTGGAAATAATCTTTTTTGCATTCTTATCATACAGTGTTGTATTTCCCACAGTAACCCCAAACTTCACCGTATAACCTCTAAATGTAATCTTAATCTGATTACCTTTTTTATCATTAACAACAAAAGACGTCTCATTATCAAGCTGCTTTGTTGCGCTTCCCTTCCCTTCTCTTCTTTTTTTTCTGAAACATTCCTCGTAATCCAATCAAGAATTTCAGCTCTTGTAGAAAACACTTTCACACTCTCGTCGTTCTTACCCTTTGTAGAGTCCATAAGCTCCACCGTATAATCTCCAAATTTAAGCTCAATCTTATTTTTATTACCCTTAACCACAAGAGACTCCGTTTCAGCGAGCTGTTGTTTTGCTTTTTCCTGTTCTTCTGGTTTAAGTTTTGCCTTAATCCAACCAAGCACCTCGGCTTTTAATGCTTGAACATCCTTGCTATCTTTAGATGCACGAGTATTCCTTTGTTGTGTTTCTACTCCCGTTGACATACTCTCTTTAAGTTCCTTTAGTTTAACCAACGTTTCTTTAAACTCTTCCGAAAACACCTCCGCTGATGTATCTAATTTCATCAACTTATCTACCGAGACCCTAGAACATTCAGTAACAAATTCTTTTGTAATCTCATCAAACACGTCAACAATCGGTTCACATTTAATATCATTACTCTTGCGAAACTCTACCAAATTATCCATTTCTTTCAACATCTCAAAACGAGCTTCTTTATCACCTAACAAATATTTTTGCGTAGCCATACGCAGATTATAAAGAACCACAAACTCTTGCACAGCAGACTTTTCAGACATAAGCCCCTCCTAAAATAGGTTTTCATTTTCTTAAGAGTATATCACAAAAAAACACTAAAAAAAAGTAAAATTTTAGAAAAAAAACACTTGCCTTAGACAAAAAAATAAGGTATACTTGTAATCGTAAAAACCAAATTTTTTATACTTATTATGAAACCAAAATTCATCAAACTCGCCTTCACCAAAGAGTTTTTTGCAAAGCTCCTTTTGGTGAAAAAAGAAGACATTCGCTATGTCTTCCTCGTGTATAAGGATGAAGAACAGACCATCCGTCGCGCTGCAATATCTGTTCGAGGAATAGATGAGTGGATTTACGATATTGAAACCGCTAATTTCTACAACCTCGGGAAAAAACACTCGATTGAAAAAGCGACCGTGGTCAAAACCAAAAACGAGGTAACTTTCCAAAACCTCACAGGCTACACGCAAGCAATTTGCCTGTGCGACTTTTATCGCAACTACATGACAAAAGTCGCCAATATGTCGCTTGTCTAGTTTTAGTTTACCCGTACAAACAAAAAAACTCGCCCCACAAAGGCGAGTTTTTTTCTATACTTCCCCCACATATTCCCGCTTCCCCAACTCTCTCGCACACCACACTCTCTCCCCCTATCCCAAACCTCGCTCTAAAAAATCCTCCCTCCTCTCTCGTCATTGCGAGCGTCGTAGCATCAGCTACACAAGCGCGAAGCAATCCACAAACAGGTGCGAAGCACTCCCCACTCCTCCCCTTCCCACTGAGGAAGGGGCTGGGGGATGGGGACAACATATATCCTTACCCTCCCATATCTCTCATCATCACACACCTCCCCCCACCCCAAAACCTCGCTTTTCACCTCCCTCCCCCTTGAGGGGGGAGGCTAGAAGAGGGTGAAAAAAAAGCCCTATCAAACAGACAAGGCTTTTTTATTATCAACAATACGTGTAAATCCCATACTAGGTCATAGACATACCCATATTACGAGACATTAACATTGCAAATTGTTTTTGTTCATTCATAAATTTGTTTTCCGCAGGGTGTAATTCCTCACCCTCTTTCGCTCTATTTTGCAAATCTTTATAAACCGCGCTCTTTGCTTGTGATTTATTCATATCATCACTTTCAATCTGCAATTTATTGTCTTGATCCACCCAATAGGTAACATCTGTGCCTTCAACCAGCCGTGGAGCAGTCTGAAACGATGCGCCAGTTTCCATAACCTCCATTTGCGCTTCAACAACCACTGTTTGCATATCATTTTCAACAGACGGAGCTTCTTTTGGCTTGCCACCACCCATCTCTAGTGGGCTTTTCATCGGAGCTTCAACCTCATACATTTCCCATTTACCATTAAGGGCATTTTCCATAGCAACATCAAGCTTTTTATCATGTAAATCACGTTGTTCAGATAGCACTTCGCGCGTTTCTAATTTCTCTTCCTTAGTGAAACCAGCGTTAATAAAATCAGAAACTCCTTCAATTCCTCCTGCATGCGCTCCACCACCAAAAGAAAATCCTTCCATTGCACTCTCTCTAAACTTCTTTAATCCGTCCATAGCAGACTGCCTTTGAGCCTTCAAACCGTCCATAGCTTCTTCTCCAAACTGGTTTAACGAGGCAAGACAGTCTTTTGTAAAAGCATGCTCATCTTTCAGCATAATTCCTCTAAGCAACTTCCCCTCTTCCTGAGAAATTTCTTCTGGAGAAAACGTCGTTTTTCCATTAGCATTAGCTTCTTTAACCTTGTCAAATACTTTTTGTTCTTCTTCAGACATCTTAAAACTAGGTTGATAATCAGGTGAAAATTCTGCAGTAATCATAACAATATCCTCCAATAAGGTAAATATAAAAGAATTATACTGCGTTTAAACCGTCTTGTCAACAAAAAACAACCCCCAACTTTTCAGTGCAAACTCAATATATTAAGCATTTACAAGCCCTCAAACCAGCTCTCTTGCCTTATTAAATTTCATCTCAAAAACAGTTTGAGGCACCATTCCACGCGCCTTGCCATAAGCCATACTCACCGCCTGAAGAGTAGACACAAACTCTGGTTCGTTTTCTAACACCACACCCTCAACAGAAGCGCAATTTGCCCCTTTTTTACCGCCAAGCGCAAAATAAAGCTCAGGGTTAAAATGTCGCAAAAATGCCCATTTCGTCGCCTCCTTATCATCAAGCCCATAGCCAATAGACGAAAGCAACGCCTCAACATCTGCCGTGCGCACCTTTTTAGCATCCGCCATATCATACCAAACGCCAACCCCGTGTTTCGCAAGCTTTTCCCACGGAAGCTTAGACCCTGGGTCAATTTTGCGTGTCGGTGCCATATCCGAA
>CAZRHI010000069.1:0-7545 GCA_964599945.1 uncultured Acetobacter sp.
GCTGTTGCTGAGCAGAAATGGGAAGAGCAGGGCGATAATGGTTGGGGATATCAAATTCGCTCATATGTGTTACAGCCCTATAAAATGGTTAAGGATTTACGCACGGGGGTTGAAACATCTGACGACAGAGGTGTGCTTGATGGGGAGATTGATTTGTTTCTTTCGGCATATCTTTCTCAAGGGTAAATTTGGGTGTCTGAAGAGCGGTATAAAAAAATCTTGACAATCGAAATAAATGGTGTAGGTTCGTTTGTAATCAGATATTGTTTTGATATTATTTACAAACGTTTCATGTATGGATGGGAAACTTTAGCTTTGTGATAAAGGTAATGTTTGTTAAAACAGAAGTTTCTCGTTTTGTAACTTTAGGATCTGGAAAAACTTGAACTTTGTGAAAAGTTTGTGTTTGCAAAAACAAAAGTTTTTCTGCATTTTGTTGTTTGAAATATAATACTCTCGACTCCCCCTTTTGTGAAAAAGGCGGAGTTTTTTTTATGGTGAAATTGTAAAACGTGTTAAGTGCCTATTGTGATAAAAAAAATCTTGACAATTTGTATATTTGCGATATGGTTATCTTATCCTATTACTATTATGATATTTTTCTGATGCAATATAATTTAGAAGAAATAAGTTAATACTACTCTGTTATATTGTCGTATGGTTGGCTTTGCGCTTTGTGATAAAGCTAATGTTTGTAAAAACAGAAGTCTATCCATAAGGGTTATATACTTAATTAGTGGAATCGTAGGCTCTTTCTTTTGTGAAAAAGGGGGAGCTTTTTTCTTGGCTTTTTATCATTTGGAGAAAGATAAAAATACTTGACAAATCTCTAAAATTGATTAGGCTGTCTGCAAATGTTTATTTTTTTGATATAATTATTTTTCGAGTACTTTTTTCTTCGTAATTTAAAGTTCCTATCTATAAGAAGTTTTTCTTCTTGGCAGGTTAGTGCGTTTGTGAAAACGAGGTAACTTGTTTATGATGGTGCTAGATGCATTGGCCCTTTGTGTTTGTGAAAATGTGAAGGGCGTTTTTTGGGAAATTAGTTCTTTTAATATATAAATATCGTAAGTGGTTATAACTTGCGATATTGTTTGAATTATTATTTTGGTTTGAAACTATGAAAGATTTTATAATTGTTTTGATTAAGCGCAAAAAATAGAAGAATCGTTTCATAATTTTAGGAGAACATATCAAGAATTTTATTCTAGCAAGTTATTGCTTTTGTGAAGAAGGGATAATTTGTAAGATGTGTTTTTGCTCATATGGAAAAGTGGTACCCCTTTTGTATTTGTGAAAATATGAAAGGGCTTTTTTGTTTTTAAACAAGTAGTTGTTTTTTTACTATGGCGTGTGTTTATCTTTGGGGATATGGTGAGTGGGAAATATGCCCGAATCGTGAAATTTTCTTAAAAAACACTTGACAATCGGGTGCGAAATGTTTATTTATAGTAACGTTTGCAAACCTATTTTTTTATGACTGCGGTTTTCCGCATAAAATCGATTTTAAGGAACGAAATGTCTGATACAGATAAAGAAGAATTTCAAAGCTCAGATGCTCCGCTGTTGGACTCATTCGGCGGTGCGCTCAAAAAGCTTATTGCTAAAGGAAAAGAGCAAGGATACATCACTATTGAAGAACTAAACCAAGCACTTCCTTCAGAAAAAGAAACCTCTGACCAGATTGAAGATATTATGGCTGCGATTTCTGATATGGAAATTAGTATTATTTCCGCTGATGAAACTGATGACTATGATGATGATAATGGCGATTCGGAAGAAGACGCTGTTGACGAAGTTATGGACGATGATGAAGTTGGGGGAAACTTTGACAGCAAAGAGTTGATGCGCTCTGATGACCCTGTTAGAATGTATCTTAAAGAGATGGGGTCGGTTGAACTTTTGTCGCGTGAGGGTGAAATCGCGATTGCAAAGCGTATTGAAGCTGGTAAAACCGTGATGATTGGTGGGCTTTGTGAAAACCCCATGACCTTGAAAGCTATTTCAAAATGGCGTGATGAGTTGGTTGACGGAACTATGCAGTTGCGTAATGTTATTGACCTTGAGATGATGTATGGGGTTGATGCGGCTGCGATTGTTTATGACGATGAAGCTCCTGTTGATGATTTGGCTGATGTTGAAAAAGAGTTGGCTGAGAAAAATCTTGATGAAATTGATGATGATTTAGATACAGATATTGAATTTGACGGCGCGGTTGATGATGAACCAGATGAAGACGATATGGATTCTGGGGAAGACCTTGCTGATGGTGAAAACACTGATTTGGACGATGATGATGATGACGGAAGCCATGCAGCTACATCCATTAACGCTATGGAAACCGCTTTGTTTGAACCTGTGTTGGATATTTTGAACAAAATTTCTAGCTATTATGATGAGTTAAGCCGTATTCAAGCTCAGAGAATGAAAGCGATTTTGGCTGGTCGTAAAGCACAGACTTCGTTAGAGAAAAAATATCAAAATATTAAAAAAGAGTTGATTGAGTTGATGAGTTCTATTCATCTTAACTCGGCTCGTGTTGAAGAGCTTGTGGAACAACTTAACGAGCTTAACCGTCGGTTGATGGGGGTTGAAGGTAAACTCATGCGCTTGGCTATGGGAGCTAAAGTAAAACGTGAGGATTTCTTAGAGGCTTATCAACATTCGGAGCTTGACCCACATTGGATTGAAAAGCTTGAAGAGAAAAAAGATAAGCATTGGTCGCGCTTTATTAGCGAAAATAAAAATGAAATTGTGGAACTTCGTACTCAACTTGCAGAGATGAGCCGTGAGTGTGGTTTGCCGATTTCTGAATATCGTAAAATGGTGGACACTATCAAACGTGGTGAACGTGAAGCAGAACGTGCGAAGAAAGAAATGATTGAAGCGAACCTTCGTTTGGTTATTTCTATCTCTAAAAAATATACTAACCGTGGTATGCAATTCCTTGACCTTATTCAAGAAGGGAACATTGGCTTGATGAAAGCGGTTGATAAGTTTGAATATCGTCGTGGCTATAAATTCTCCACATATGCTACTTGGTGGATACGTCAAGCGATTACTCGTTCGATTGCGGACCAGGCGCGGACTATTCGTATTCCTGTACATATGATTGAAACAATTAACAAACTTGTTCGCACTTCTCGGCAGATGATGCTTGAGATGGGGCGTGAGCCGATACCAGAGGAGTTGGCTAAACGTTTGTCTATGCCAGTTGATAAAATTCGCAAGGTGATGAAAATTGCTAAAGAGCCTGTTAGTCTTGAGTCTCCTGTTGGTGATGAAGAAGATTCTTCTTTGGGTGATTTTATTGCAGATGAGAATGCTTTACAACCGATTGATAGCGCAGTTCACTCTAACCTTAAAGAGACTTGTACACGCATTCTTTCTTCTTTAACACCTCGTGAGGAACGTGTGCTTCGTATGCGTTTTGGTATTGGCATGAATACCGACCACACACTTGAAGAAGTGGGGCAACAGTTTAATGTTACTCGTGAACGTATCCGTCAAATTGAGGCGAAAGCACTTCGCAAACTCAAACATCCGAGTAGGAGTAAGCGTCTACGCTCCTTCCTCGACCAATAAAACGTGTTCTACGGGAAAATTGTTGCGATTGAGCTCTGAAATGGAAGCCTGTCTTCAGTCGGGTCACGTACTTTTATGTACGCTCCCCTCCTTTGCAGGACATTTCAGGCTCACTCACAAAATTTTCCTCGTATAACACGTTTTATTTCGTCATGAACAGAGTGTGATATGTTCTGAAATGGAAGCCCCACTTCAGTCGGGTCAGTGGCAGTGGCACCTGCACAATTTTATGTATGCTTCCTTTCTTTGTAGGATATTTCGGGTTTTACTGAATAAAATTTTCTACCTTTATTTCTGGGAACAGGATAGGGCAGGTTGAGAATATGATTTTTAACGAGTGGGCTATGAAGATATGGCTTGCCTTTTATGCGTCATTGTGAGGGCTTTACCCGTGGTAATCTTTTGAGAGTTAAAGCACTAGTTTTATGGATTGTCGCGGTATGTGTGTCTTATGACACGACCTTGCAATGATTAATTGCAGGGATTATTCCTTTTTAATGTTGGTGAGGGTGATGATATGTGGGGTTTTTTGCTCAGTGAGAATGGGTGAGTTTCAAGTAATCTAGTTGTCTACCTCTGTGGCGGAGGAGATAATTTCACTAATCTCTTTTTCGAGTTCTATTTTTTTTGTATAGTTTTCTTCTGTGGGGTTTTGGCAGAGTTCTTTGTTTAATTTTTTAAGTTCTTCTTGCAAATTTCGGAGCTCTATACTTAAAAGTGCTTTCTTAACATCTTTTCTTAAATCATTGATAAAAGGTTTTTTTCTTTTTAATATTTCTAGTTCTAATAAATTTTTCACTAAAGAGTTTGGGTTTTCTTTTATGATTTCTTGTTGTAGTTCTTCGCCTGTCAATGGGGTTTCGGCATCATGGTATATATCTGCCATGGTTTGCAATAGATTTTTTAAGCTTTCGTTTTTGATGTCATCAAAATAAATTTTCTCCTCAAAGTCATCTATTAGTTCAGGATATATCAGCATTGAGGCGATGATTGATTTAATATCAGTATCTTGTCCTGCTGTGGCGGTTTGGCGTAGAGTTTCTGGTGAGGTTGCTATTGTGTGGTTTAGTGTAGGGCGATTTGCTTTGTTATTGCGCGTGTATGGGCGTGATTGCGAAGGATAATTTGGCGCATAGCGCGTGTTTCTTGGTTGGGGGGTCCAAGTTGAAGATGCTTGCTGTGTTTGCATTTCTTGAGTGGGGGTGGGGGGAACTTGCGGTTGTTTTTCCTTTTCTTTTTGCCAAGCTGTTTTGCGGAAATTTAAGTATATTCGGTTTTTTATTTCCTGCGCATAATAGCTTTTAACTGTTGGGTCGGTGATTTTGGAAACCTCTTCTAACAGTGTTTTTTCTATCAATGCTTTTTTTTCAGGGGTGGAGCTATCTTCGTTTTCAGTATATTTTCGCCACAATATATCTATGAGGGGGCTTGTTTTTTTCATCAACGCGGCAAAACAGTCGTGTCCATGGGCTTGTAGATATTCGTCTGGATCTTGATTATCTGGTAGAAATAAAAACTTTAAAGAATATCCTGCTTTTAAGATTGGCAACACTCTATCCACCGCACGCATAGCTGCTTTGATCCCTGGGGCGTCTCCGTCTAAACATAAAATCGGCTCGGGGGTTACTTTCCATGCTTCTTGGATTTGCTCCTCGGTTAGGGCTGTTCCTAAAGGTGCTACGGCATAGCTGAAACCATATCTATCTAGTGCGATAACGTCCATATATCCTTCGCAGATGATGAGCTGTTTTTCTTTATATGCAACTTCACGAGCTTTGTCTAAGTTATACAAATTACGGCGTTTATTGAAAATTGGCGTTTCTGGAGAGTTTAAGTATTTGGGTTCTATTTTTTCCATTACTCGACCACCAAAGGCGATGATTTTTCCTTGTTTATTTGTTATCGGTATCATTACCCGATTGCGGAAAAAGTCATGTGGGCGTTTGGTTTTATCTTCGGGGATTGCTATTAGCCCCAAATCTTTCATATCTTTTTCATCGACGCCTTGCGATTTTAAGAGAGCCATTAGCGCGTTATTATTTGGCGCATAGCCTAGGCGAAATTTTTGGATTGTTTCTTTGCTTAAACCTCGTTTTTCAGTGAAATATTTTAAGCCCTCAGCCCCATTTGGCATACGCAATTCTTTTTCAAAAAAACTACAGGCTTGTTCCATTATCTCATATAGCGACTTTTTTTCTTCTTGCTCGGCTTTGTCTTTTTGATTAAACTGGGGCATTTGCAAGCCTGCCAGATGGGCTAGTTTCTGCACAGCGTCAATAAACGGCAGACCATTAGCGTTCATCTCAAAACCTAAGATATCACCATGCGCGCCACAGCCAAAACAGTGATAAAAGCCTTTGCTCTCGTTGACTGTAAACGAGGGGGTTTTTTCATTATGAAAAGGGCAGAGGCCTTGGTATTCTCTGCCTTTTTTGGTGAGCTTGACCTTAGCTCCAACGACATCAACGATTGAGATTCTAGCTCTCAATTCATCGAGAAAACGTTGCATGTCGTCGTTTGCCATTATTATAAATCCTTGGCGGAGCGCACTAAATCACGCTCAGTGGCGGCACCACCTGCAACAAGCCAAATGGAAGCCCAAGACAAATCCTCACGTACGCTTAAGTACGCTCCAGTTTGTTTGCGGACATTTGACGATAGCAGCATAATTTATTGCACTCCTTTTTCTTTGTGTTGCGTTTTTTGTTAATTTAATAGACTCTTAATCAGGCTGGAGGCTTTGCCCATGTCAACCTGACCAGCGTAGGCGGATTTTAGCTCTGCCATTACTTTGCCCATGTCTTTCATACCTTCTGCACCTGTTTTTGCGATGATTGCGGTGAGGGCTGATTTTGTTTCTTCTTCGCTTAATTGTTTGGGTAAAAAGCGTTCAATGACGGCGATTTCGGCTTCTTCTTTGGCAGCAAGCTCAGGGCGATTGCCTTCTTTATAGATTTTTGCAGATTCTGTTCTTTGTTTAATCATGGTTTGCATCATAGAGAGCAAATCTGCATCACTAGCACAAGCTTTCCCTGCGCCACGGGCGGTTACATCTTTTTCTTTTTGACCAGCAATAATCAACCGAACGGCAGAAACTGTGGTCATGTCTTTGTTTTTCATTGCTTCTTTTAATGCGTTTTGCAAGTTCTCTCTTAACATTTTAATCTCCTTTATGGTGAATATTTGATTTATTTTAGTTTGCTAAACCCTAAAACCACGCGTGTGGCAACGTTGGGGTTTTTAATTGGGATGATGATATTAACCGAGGTGCGTTCGTAACCTTTTAATATTTGTTGTTTTGCAGAAAATGTTTCTTCTGTGTCGCTTAGGCTAATTTGTGGAAGGCGTGTGGTATAAAACGAATCGTTATATATATCCGCGTTTATTTGCAACATTGGTTTGCCTTCGTTGGTGATTTCGGTAACATCAATATTCTTAAACGTTAGGTATTCGGGATTGTTTAATCCGCTGAGGCCTATTTGGTTATAATATTGCTCTACTGTGGGCCATAGGGTTGTTATTTCACGACGGAGAAAACCAATTAAGGCAACTAAAACCAAGAGAGACAAAAAGAGGTAGGTTTTGGTGTAGCCTTTGAATGGTTTTTCAGTGGTGTATCTCTCCTGATGAGGTGGGGTTAGCGAATTTCTGCTTGAAGAGGTGCCAAGAGAAGGGGTTGCCATTAAGGGCGTTGGATCTTCTTGTATATCCTCAAGTAAATCTGTACTAATTGTAAAAGCGGTTCCTGTATCAGAGGTTAGCGTTATTTCTTTTTTCTTTTTTACTCTGGGAGCTTGTGGGGTATATGCCTCATCTCCTTCTTTTTCAATTATTTCTTTGGAAGAAGGTGTCTTTCTTTTTTTAGTATCCGCAGGAATTTGGAAACTTTGTTTATTTGCTGGATAGTTACGATGTGGTGGCTCGGAAACGGGAATCGCTTCAATGTATGGCTCTTCTCTT
>CAZRHI010000070.1:0-7515 GCA_964599945.1 uncultured Acetobacter sp.
AGCTGATTAAACAGGAAATGGAAAACATCACCGCCATCACCTTAAAAACCCCGCTAATTGCTGAGGTTGGCGTTGGTAACAACTGGGACGAAGCTCACTAACGCCCTCAAACACCTTTTTTATCGTCAATGAAGATGTCTATTTCGAGCTTTTTGCACCATTGCCAATTTCATAACATCGTTGTTTTGCCTATTATTAAATGAACCTTTAACATCAATTTTCGCAACACCCATAGCTTCTGCTGATTGGTCAAAAATCTTCTTTTCAGATAATTCGCCATTTTCATTCTTCTCAATAAACATAATGCGTGATGGCATCAATGGCTTCTCTCCGCAATACTTAAACGCTAAGCCCAATTCATCAATAGCTCGCTCATTTGTCATCACTCTCTGCAAAAAAGCCGAATAACTCTTTTTAAATTCTGGTTTTTCGGTTGCTAACCAACAAGCAATTCCTTCCACATCAGCAACCCCTGCTCGCTGGATTTGCTCCCTACCATCTTTAACCACCTGAAAACAAAGACACATTCCTTTGTCGTCTTGTCGATTTGCTTTATGCTCCACATACGGACGATCTTCCATAACAATCGCCGTTAACTTCGTTCCTGCATCCAAAGTAATATCACGCCACACTGTTTCTTTGGCTTTTTCAGAGTTCAAACAATCCAAATACTCCCTTAACCCTGCCTCTAAGAAACACGCCCTGATTTTATTGCGTTCCACATCCATACGAAATTCTGGAAACGTTATCTCTTTCAAAGGATAATCTACCTCCACACGACCTAATTTATCACAAAGTTCCCATTCTCGCGCACCGTCAAGATTTCCAGTCAACCAATCTACATGTCGAGAAGCAGTTTCTTTACTCGCCCAAAAATACAACCCACCAGCTTGTTTCTGTTCTGCATCTGCCGTATCCTCACCTATAGGATAAAGCCCCCCTTGAAACGTTTGCAACAAATCCTGCCCACTTTCCATTTTTTTGGCAATATGTAAAAATGTTATTTCCTCTTTAGCCATAATCATACCCTTTCATAATAACTCTATAACAAAAGTATATCACATATTACCCCATAAAGCAATAGAAACCACCTCCTTAAAAAAATACTTTACATAACATAATCAAATCAATAAACTAAGCACAATGAAACCAACAAAGGAAACCCCATGCTGATATTTGACCTCGACGGAACACTTTTAAACACCATAAAAGACCTACACATTGCATTAAATCACGCGCTGAAAGCTCATGGCTTCCCCGAAAAGACCGAACAGGAAACAAAAACCCTCCTCGGAAACGGCATAGATATACTCGTCGCAGGCGCACTCCCAAATGGCAAAGAAAACCCCAAATTCTCCGAAACCTACGCCACGTTTAAAGATTACTATTCCAAACACTTAAACGACTACACCGCCCCCTATGAGGGCATAATCCCCCTCTTAACAGAACTTAAAACTCGCAATATCAAAATGGGTATTGTTTCAAACAAATTTGATGAAGGGGTAAAAGCCTTAGCTAAGCAATATTTCAATGGTTTAATCGAACACGCTCAAGGCACAAGCGACACCGTGCAAAAGAAACCAGCCCCAGACGCTGTACTCACCCTCATTAAAGAATTAAACGCCGAAAATGAGCCAAACATCTATATTGGCGATTCTGATGTGGATATTAAAACCGCACAAAATGCCCATATCCCTTGTATCAGTGTCAGCTGGGGCTTTCGTTCTCGCAAATTTTTAGAAGAAATCCCCGCAGAAACGATAATCGATACGCCAGACGAACTGCTTAATCATCTAAAATAAATTTATCAAACTTACCCTCTGCCACGTTTTTTCTGACTACCTTATTAACAGACAGCTGTTCAACTTCGCCCCCATAAAACCAGACAAATTTTCTCCTCTCAAGTTAACGGTATATTTACAACTCCCCAATATACTAAAAAAAATATATACTTCTAGGAGATGCAAATGAAAGACAAAGGAATGAAATGGGTAATTGTTGCCGACATCATGGCAACAGTTGTCATCGGATTACTCGTTTGGGCATCATTGCTTGATAAACAAGCCGAGCTTGAACAAAGCCAATCCTTTACCGCAGAAAAAAGCTATAACATAGACCTAAAACTAGCTAAACAAAACTGCGAAAATGTGGCCACTCAAGCCGACATTGTGCTTATCACAGATTCTAATTATATGGATTTTACACGTGTTGCCATAAACTCTGCCAAACAAACCAAATGTCCAGCGTCTAAATATAATTTTCATGTTATGACCTTAGATGTTTCAGAAGCAGACATCAACGCCCTCAAAGCCCTAGAAGAAAATAACATCACCGTTTCAGTTTTACCACAAAAAGAAATAGATTTATTTTATATTCGTGATACCCATGTTTCTAAAACATCTTTGTTAAAATACTACATTCCTAAAACTTTCCCAGAGCTTGACAAAGCCTTGTTTATCGACTCAGACGTTTTAGTATTACATGATTTAGGTGAGATTTATAATACGGATATTGAAGGAAAATACTTAGCCGCTGTTAAAGACCCCTCTTGGTTTTTTGAAAATATGCACGTTGTAGATCTTCCTTTAGCAGAGCGTGGATTTTACTTTAATTCTGGCGTAATGTTAATGAACCTAAAGAAATTCCGTGAAGACAATCTGGAAAAAGCCCTTGAAGACTACACCAACAACAATTATCGGACATATATGGACCAAGATGCCCTAAACGTTGTTGTTGGCAATGATGTCAGCCTCTTACCATTTGAAGCAAACTCAATGAACTTCTTCTTTGAGCATATTGATATGCAAACCTTAGGCGAGTTCTATGAAAGAGATTGGCAAACCTATCAAGATGTGTTTGCCCCAGCAACAATCTTACACTTTGCTTCCTCAAAAAAACCATTAGGACCAGACGTTCCTGAAACACAATTTTTCCGAATGTTACAACGCCTGTGGTACAAATATTACGAAGGCCTACCACCTTTAGATTAAAAACAGAGAACCCCGTTGGCTAAGCTAACGGGGGCTTTTTTTATGTATGTTGTAAATAAATATTTTTATCCCCTCTCAACCTATTGACTTTTAGTGTCATATATGATAAAACTTCAAACCATAATGGCAAAAGTGTCATTATCCAAACTCGCCTTAAGGTGAGTTTTTTTGTTTCAGGCTATGCGTTTGCGTAGCCTTTTTTGTTTTAAATTTCATTTTATTTTAAGGAGAAAACTGATGTCTAAATATGACATAACGGACGACATGGACTTATGGGAATATTCAATGTACAATATGCGTCGTCAAAAGAAAGACCGAGTTGACGCGCTGATTGAAAAATATGGCTATCCCATCGATGAACGAAACTTACTGAAAGAAGACTACGCTGAGTATGATTTGTTAAAACCCGAACTTGAGGCGATGAAGCAAAACCAACTTGCGCAAATGCCCACACCTCACGGCTCATCGCTTGATGATGAGGATATGGCAAAAAACGCGGCGATTGTTAAGGCAAAGAAAGAAGCCTCTACACAACCAGATGAAGAAGCAGAACTCTTGAAGAAAATTCGGGAAAACAGCACAACACGTAAGGAGCTAAAAACAATCCCTAGGCGTGAAGACAGTTGGATTGACAAAGCCGCCGAGATGATTGCCACCTCAGATGCGGATTCATATATCAATCCAACGGGGCTTGCTTTGCGATTTAAAAACTATGTTCAAAACAAAGAGTTTAGCACTGGCATAAACCATATTGAATCGAAAGACGTCTTTGAAAAGATGATTGAGCTTGCAGGCGAAATGTTATATGAAGCAGGTCCAGCATTAAAGGCAGGAAAAGCCACGGCAAAAACAGCAGTCAGTCAATACGACAGGCAACAGTTTGGACGGGCATATAAAAAAGTATATAACGAACTTTTGAAAAAGAAGTCTGGAGAAGCTGAAGAAATTATGGCAACAGTACATAGACTTTTCAAAGAAAACACGCATATCCAGCGTGGCGCGGCGGCTTATACTGAGGATGGAAAACTGATTACGCAGGGAAAAGAACTACAGAGAGCAACCCAAGGAGCAACCAAACGTAATTATGGCTTAACCAAAGAAATCGGATTGCATAATATGAGCGAAGCTGATGTTAAAGCTTTGTCGGATATACTCCGAAAATATGAACCAGTGGAGATAACAGATAGCGGACGTTGGATTTACGAAATCGTCGGAAAGAATGGCAAGACAAGAAAGATTGTTACGGCTCTTAAGAATATCAACGGTAAGCTTAAACGAGTTGTTATCTCAGACTATTGGGTTGGTGATATAAAAACACCTATCCGTGAGCTATTGAAATAAAAAAAGGTGTCCTCGGGTCTTATTAGCCGCATCCAAGCGTGCTAATAGATACTGACTAGGCGATTTCGATTTCGTTCCCTGTAGCCGAGGACATAAAAATAAAACAAGGTGTCCTCGGATCCTATTTAAAGGTTAGCTCCCTAAAAATAGATACTAATTGGGCGATTAACACTTTCGTTCCCAGTAGCCGAGGACATAAAAATAAAAAAGATGTCCTCGGGTCTTATTGTAGGGCTGGCAACTCTACAATAGATACTGACTGGGCGATTTCCCTTTCGTTCCCAGTAGCCGAGGACATAAAAATAAAAAAAGGTGTCCTCGGGTCCTATTAGCCACCGTTTTCCCAGCTAATAGATACTAACTAGGTGATTTCATACCTCTTCATTCCTAGTAGCCGAGGACATAAAATAAAACAAGGTGTCCTCGGGTTTTATTATCGGGTGGGTAACCCTGATAATAGATACTAACTGGGCGATTTGGACTTTTCGTTCCCAGTAGCCGAGGACATAAAAATAAAAAAGGTGTCCTCAGATCCTATTTAAAAGTTGCACCCTAAAAATAGATACTGACTAGGCGATTACCTCTCTCTCATTCCCAGTAGCCGAGGACATATTTTATATATGGTGAGGTTTCTCTATTGTCAACTAATTTATTGAGTATGATTTGTTAAAGCCCGAGCTTGAAGCAATGCGACAAAACCAACTTGCACAACAGCCCACACCTCACGGCTCTTCACTTGATGATGAAGACATGGCTCGAAATGCAGCGATTGTTAAGGCAAAGAAAGAAGTTGGAAAATCGAATTATACATTATCGTTAAATGATCGTACTTCTATAGCTTTAGATACTCTAAAATACACACCAGAAGCACTAGGAGAGATGTTAGCTGACGGTATAATAGCTAAAGAGCATCTCCAAACCATGAAAAAGACTAATAAGAAACTAATCGACAAATATGGCCAGAATACTGGAGCCGCTGATGGAACAGATAATTATTATCATGCTCTATTACAATATCAATTAGCTAAAATCAGTCCTGAAAGCAAAGATTATGGTTTGCGTGCAGGTTATTTGAAAGAAATCTATGATTATCATAAAAAGAAAGGAAAAATGCCTTATGATGTTCTGATTATGGCTCTAAAGCTGAAATAAAACAAAGTGTCCTCGGGTCTTATTGTAGAGAATCCGCCCTAAAATAGATACTAACTGAGCGATTTCGACACTTTCGTTCCCAGTAGCCGAGGACACTTTCTTATATAGGAGAATATACTCTCCTGTCAACTAATTTACTTAAAGCTAAAATACTTTCCTCAAAACTTTTGATATAATTATTTTATAACATAGCCAAAGCTTTTTCCGTATATTCAGCAAGCGTTTCCACACTCTTTTCTAAAGCCTTGCGTTCTTCTTCACACATAGATGGCATTAACGCCCGCTCTACCCCTTTTTTGCTAACAATCGCAGGCATAGAATAGCAAATATTATGATACCCACCAATCCCTTCATCATGGTGCGAACTAACTGTCAAAATCGCGTGCTTATCACTAATAATTGAACTCAAAATATATTGCGTCGCCGCAGCAATCCCATAATAGGTCGAACCTTTCCCCTTAATAATCGCATACGCCGAACGACGCACTTCATCATCAATTAAAGCCTTAACTTTATCGTCTACCACAACACCGTTCGCCTTGGCAAATTGTGCCACACAAGTTGTCCCCGCAACTGCGCTAGACCATAATAACACCTCAGAGTCGCCATGCTCTCCAATAACATTCGCATGAATAGATTTTGGAGAAACACCCAAATGACGCCCCAAAATACTACGAAAACGTGCCGAGTCGAGAACAGTTCCCGTCCCCAAAACCCGATTTTTCGGAAACCCAGAAAGTCTTAGAGTAACCTCTGTCATAATATCCACAGGATTTGTCGCAATCACCAAAATAGCCTCAGGGGCATATTTCACAACCTCTGGAATAATACTCTTAAAAATAGCCACGTTTTCTTGAAGTAAATCTAATCTCGTTTCTCCCTCTTTTTGGTTTGCACCCGCCGTAATATAAATAATTCCGCATTCACGCAAATCTTTATATTCGCCAGCCACAACTTTTGCGCCAAACGTAAACGGTGTTGCGTGTGAAATATCCATAGCCTCTGCCAAAGCTCTTTCCTTGTTTGCATCAATCAAAACAAGCTTTTCCGCCGTTCCCTCAAAAGCAAGCGCAAAACAAGCCGCTGCCCCAACCATACCCGTTCCAATAATTCCAATTTGCATTTATTTATCCCTCATAAAATCAATAAAAAAAATTAAAACCTATATTCATTAGGATATATAATAAACGTTTTCCTAGAAATAAAGGGCTATTTTTGGGAAAATTATCATTTTTATACCCAGACTAACACATTGAAAAAAAACATTTTACACCACATTCCCCCCAGATACGTTGAAAAATCAAAAAAAAAGCTTGTCAAATAAATATTTTCTGTTTAACGTTTCTTTCAGACGTTAGTCTAAATTTGTTTTAATAATTTTAGAGGTTGAATTTAATGACTGATACCGCTGATCGTGTTAAGAAAATTGTTGCTGAACATTTAGGTGTTGAAGAAACAAAAGTAACAGATAATGCAAACTTTATTGATGATTTGGGTGCTGACAGCTTGGATACTGTTGAGTTGGTTATGGCATTTGAAGAAGAATTTGGTTGCGAAATTCCTGATGAAGCAGCAGAAAAAATTCTTACTGTAAAAGATGCTATTGACTATCTTTCAAAAGCTGCGTAAGTCTTTGGAATTATCATAAGTTAGAACTCGCTGAAAAGTTTTAAGCGAGTTTTTTCATACTAAATTTATCTGCTCAAAGCGATAATATCACGAAACGAAAATTTCATCGTTTTCATGCGTGTTCGTTTATTGTTTCCGCTGTAACATCTGCATTCCATTGCAAAAGCCAGCTCATAAGCACGCCTGAAAGAATTGACAAAAAGAGGAATAAAAATCGGAATCAGCGCCTTGGCACGCTTCACAAGTCCGCCTGTTTCCATATCGGCGCCTCTTGCTTTTTGCGCATTGGTGATTTTCTCCACTTCTTCGATAAGCGTGGGTATAAAACGCAAAGCAACAGTCATCATCATGGCAAGCGTATCAACGGGAATTTTGAATATTTTAAGCGGTGACAGAATACGCT
>CAZRHI010000071.1:0-7498 GCA_964599945.1 uncultured Acetobacter sp.
ATTTACCGTCGGTTGATTGAATATATGCGTAATCGTCAAAATCATAATGGATATGAAGAAATCTGCACACCACGCATTATGGATAGATGCTTATGGGAAACGTCTGGCCACTGGGAAAAGTATGGCGCGCATAACTATTCTGGTCAAACCGAAGACGGCAAAATGTTCTGCATCAAGCCAATGAACTGCCCAGGGGGATTGCTTGTTTATAAACAGGGCATTAAGAGCTATCGTGATTTACCATTAAGAATGGCAGAGTTTGGTAAGGTAAACCGTTATGAAGCATCTGGTGCGTTAATGGGCTTAATGCGTGTGCGTGAGTTCACTCAAGATGATGCTCACATCTTCTGCACGCCGGAACAAATGGAAGAAGAATGTATCTCTACCATGAAGCTGATTTTTGATATATATAAAGACTTCGGGTTTGATACAATTAAGATATATCTCTCCACTCGTCCAGAAAAACGCATTGGGTCAGATGAAATTTGGGATATTTCTGAAAAATCTCTAGCAAACGCGTTGGAAAAACATGGTTACGAATACGAAATCAATGAAGGTGAGGGGGCTTTCTATGGTCCTAAGTTAGAGTTTATCTTGCGTGATGCGATTGGTCGTGAATGGCAATGTGGCACAATTCAGGTGGATATGAACTTACCTCAACGCTTTGATATTTCTTATATTGGCGAAGATGGCGAAAAACATCAACCTGTGATGTTACATCGTGCGTTGTTTGGATCAATCGAACGCTTCTTAGGTATCTTAATTGAACACCACGCAGGAAAGCTCCCGCTATGGCTCTCTCCAGAGCAGGTAGTGGTAACACCAGTTGTTTCTGCGTTTGATAACTATGCCGAAGAAGTTGCAAAACAACTTCGCCTAGCAGGGCTAACCGCCAAAACAGACCTACGCAACGAAAAAATCAATTACAAAATCCGTGAACACTCACTAACGAAGATTCCAGTAATTATGGTTGTCGGTGCTAAGGAAGAAGCTGAAAAAACGGTAACAATCCGTCGTTTAGGCTCAGACAAACAAGAGGTTATGTCATTAGATCAGGCGATTGAGATGCTCAAAAAAGAAGCAGAGATGCCGCATTTGAACGAAGCCTAAAAGCTAAACAACCCCAAAAAACGCGGAGAGCTTAAACTTTCCGCGTTTTTCTTATACCTAACGCCTAGTTGCTTCTTTATATGCTACACTAAAACATCAATCAATAAAAAAACAATGTGTAATTATTAGCAAAAAATTAAACATTTTCTCACTAGACTAATAAAAAACAAAGTGAGGGGCAATTATGAAATATTCAAGAAAGTTATGGTTAAGTGTTGGTGTGGCATTGTTATCTATGCCAAGTTTAAGTTATGCCGAAGATACCGCTATTTATGTTATTCCAGATGAAGCAAAGTGTGTTGTTCGCAAACAAGATAAACGCACCTATTGCACAGATAAATCTGGCAACGCCATAACTGGAGAACTGAGAAGATATAAAGATAATACTTTATACCGTCTTTATCCCTTAAAAGGGGGAATATTGGAAGGTACTGCCCTAACATACTATTCTGATAGCACCCTCAAATCAGAAAAGCCATATACAAATGGACAGCTAAATGGTATGGTAAAAGAATATTACGCTAGTGGTGTGTTGGAAAGTGAAACCCCATATGTGAATGGCAAAAAAGAAGGTATTGGTAAGATATATAACGAAGACGGCAAGATTTTTATACAAATGATATACACAAAAGACAAGGCAAATGGTGAAATGCGCGTATATTCAGACAATCAGATATTATACAGTTTTATAAATGCGAATGATAAGATTAGCTCTGGTAAATACTATTATCTATCATCTCAAACACCAAGTAAAGCAATAATAAAAACTAAAGAAATTCCATCTATGATTATTGATGGGTTAAATAGTTCGTGCCTAGAGATGCAAGCCATAATGTCGACCTCACCAAGCCCTGTTGTTTTAGATGAAAGTGCATTAGCCGAGTGTAATGAACAATGGCGAAAGGAAAATCAAACAGCCGTTCGTAAATATCTGGTTGAGTGTGAAAAAGAGAAAATAGATGAATAATATCAAAACTCTGCGCAAGCAACAAGGTTTAAGTGTAACAGAATTAGCAGAGCGACTAAATATGTCGCAAAGTAATTTAACGAAAATAGAAAACGGACAAATAGAATTAAAACAAGACACTGCCGAAAAAATTGCCTTAGCGTTAAACGTATCCGCGCAAGCTCTGGTTGAAAATTCAATTAAAAAAAATGGAGTAGGAGAATACTTACTGTTAAATCCTGAAAAGATAGATTTGCCTCCTTTGTCGCGCTTAGCTATACCTAGCTATATGTTAAAAGCAACAACCGAACAAACAGTATTATTTGTTGTGGAAGATAACACAATGACTCCATTGGTACAAAAAGGAGATTTAGCTGTGGTAGATACAGGTTGCGCCAGTTTAACCCAAGATGCGCCATATATCATCAAAATCGCTAAGAGATATTATCTGCGCTATCTCCAGCAAAATAGCAACAACACTGTAAATATTTTGTGTGAACACCGAGCATACTTACCTCAAACTCTTAATTTGACAGATATTGAAATTGTAGGAGCGGTGAGGGGAATATTAAACTTCAAATCAATCTAAACTTTCTCGAATATCAAAAGTAATCCTTCCTCATACTTAAATGAGGAGGGATTTTTTTATGCTTAAAGTGTCAAAATAAAATATTCAAAATATTCAGAGAGAAGAGCGTAACGAGGTGTGAAAAACAACAATACACAATTAAAATATTGTTATTAAGTGATATTCACATCTAAGGAATATTTATTCATAAAGAGTAAAATATTCAAGTAAAGAATATTTATCCACTAAAGCTATTTAATCATTCTCAAACAAAACACACTTCTTCTCTTCTAAAAACTCAATCCACACAAAAAAAAGAGTACCCGAAAATTCGAGTACTCAAGACAATATGACAAAGTTTAAGTAATATTTTAGGCTAACACGCCCTCAATATTTTTTTCGAGTTCAAAAAGACGCTGTTTTTCATCTGCAATCGTAAATTTGAAAGTATCTTTATATTCTTTCATAAAGAGAACCTCTTTTTCACTTAAAGAAGATGCACGTTTAGCTATCTCAAAGACCGATTTGCGATTAGACTGTGCAATTTTTTCTATCTCCACAGGCACACCGCGAGTAACCACCAACGCTCTGCTGGCGGAAAGACCTCTCACTACTTGATCTAGCACAAACTGAGACATTCTAGGCTCTGGCCAAATCATATTAGCAATATGTGTATCAGAAATAACGCGCGCCAATTCGATGAGTTGTTCATCAGCAAAATAGCACCCTGTCAAATCCAGATAAACAAGAGAGGGTAATTTTCTAATTGTAACCAAAAGCAAGTCAAACAATTCCAAATCATCAGCAAACAAGAAACACCGCAAAGAAAGATTACGAAGCATTGTTTTGTCTTGAAGTTTTATCAAAATGTTTTTTAATAAAAGACCATCGGCTGCTGTGTTTTGTTCAATACTTTGTTTAATAGTGTGTCTGGCTGTTGTATATAAGCTCTGGTTAGAGTCATCAACCACAAAAGTTTCAACACCACCAATTCCAATAGCTAATTTGCGCAAATCATCAGCACAGTCAAGCCATGCATATACTTCTTGAATATCCACCTTGCGTGTACAAGGTCTAGTCAAAATAATTTCTCTTGCTTTAGCGTCATAGAAACCAAAAGTATTTCTAGAACCGCATTCGTTTGACATCGTAGTCATAGACCCTCCTAAAGTCCTAAATAAATTACAAAAACTAATTAAATAAAATACTTAACAGTACAATTTATACTAGAACATACCGCGTGCTAATTTAGAAAGCAAGACTTTTTTTATTTATTATTGTATTAAAACAACAACCGCCAACTTTGTTTTATATAATAAAATATGCCCCCCTTTTAACCATTTTCGCTCAAAAATCGTTTCTTTTGCAAGATTTTCTTATATTTTATATAAACATGTATGTCTAAAAAAATTTGCAAATATTTTTTTTTCAGTTAAAACGATAGTAACAAAATTTTATGAAAGTATCCACATGTTGACACAACTATCAATAGCTTCTCCTGTTATACAATTAACAATCCTAGCACTTATCTTTTTAGGTTTGTTTTTTGTTATTTTAAGAAAATCAGTAAAATACAAATATTTAGATGAAGATTTTAACACTCTTAAAACCAACTACGCAATTTTAAATCAAAAATTTGCCGATTCGCTTGCAAACGTCCAAAAATCCGAAGAAGAAAACCACCATTTACGCGAGAGTATTTCTTCTCTTGAACGTGAATTGAATATCTTAAAAGCAACCTCAAGTGCCAAAGAAGAAAACTTAATCGAGAAAATAACCTATCTTGAACAAATCAAAGAAGAATTAAGCCTAAAGTTCAAAGACATCTCTTCAGAAATTATCAAATCTCAACACGAGTCATTTAAAAACGAACAACAAAGCACACTTTCATCAGTTCTTACCCCTTTTGCCGAACAACTCAAAGCCTTCAAACAAGAAGTCGTTTCAGCCAGAGAAGAGAGTATCAAAAACAAATCAGGTCTAGATGCGCAATTAGCCTCTCTCTTTCAACTAAACCAAACGTTGAGTAAAGACGCCCAAAACCTGACCGACGCATTAAAAGGAAACAAAAAAGCTCAAGGTAATTGGGGGGAATGCCAGCTAAACCGTGTTTTAGAAATATCTGGTCTGCGCAAAGGGGTGGACTATGAAACTCAAACCACCTGTCAAGATGAAGAAAATAAAAAGATTTATCGTCCAGATGTTGTGATACACCTTCCTGAAAAAAGAGATATTATTATAGACTCTAAAGTTTCTCTGGTGGATTATCTTACCGCTATCAACACCGAAGATGAAGCATTAAGCGAAAAACATTTACAAAAAAACGCCCAAAGCATTAAAAACCATATCGACGAGCTTTCTAAAAAAGAATATCAAAAACTCTTCAAAGAAACCACTCTAAACTATGTGATAATGTTTATCCCCGTAGAAAGTGCCTATATTGCAGCCCTTCAAACAGATAACAATATATATGACTATGCTTACCAGAAAAACGTTATCTTAGCAACTCCACTCTCGCTTCTTCCCACATTGCGCACAGTTGAAAACCTCTGGCGTATAGATAATCAAAACCGTAACACTCAGCAGATTGCTGAGTTAGGTGGTAAAATATACGATAAATTAGCCGCGTTTGTAGAGGACATGAAAGCCATTGAACGCGGAATGACACAAACCAATAACGCCTATACCAAAGCAATGACGAAATTACAAGGAGGGCAGGGCGCGCTCTTCCAAGCTGAAAAAATGCGCTTGCTCGGGGCTAAAAACAATAAAACTATTAACCTGTCATTAAAAGATGTGGAATTATTATTAACAGATAAGATAATCGAAGAAACAGGAGAAGAAGATGCCTAAAATTATTTTCACAGGAGGAGGCTCCGCTGGTCATGTAACCCTAAACCTCGCACTAATCCCATGGTTTATCGAAAAAGGGTATGACATCACCTACATCGGCTCTAAAGGAGGCATGGAGGAGGATTTGGTTAAACAATTTCCAACTGTGAAATATAAAAGCGTCTTAACAGGAAAGCTTCGGCGTTATTTCTCATTTAAAAACTTTACGGATATGGTAAAAATCCCCCTTGGGTGCTTAGAAGCTTGGTATATTGTTCATAAAGAAAATCCAGATATAATCTTCTCCAAAGGTGGCTTTGTATCGTTTCCTGTTGTCGTGGGAGGCTTTCTAAACCACAAAAAAATATTTATGCACGAATCCGACTTAACCCCAGGGCTTGCCAACAAATTAAGCCTTCCTTTTGTAGATACTTTTTTTACCACATTTCCTGAAACCATAAACACGATCAAACAAAAAAATAAAATCCAATGTGTTGGTCCAGTAATGTCCACACGCTTGTTAAATGGTAAAAGAGAGGAGGGGGCAAACTTTGCACATCTTGATAAAGATAAACCAACAATCATGTTTATTGGTGGCAGTCTCGGCGCAAAAAGCTTAAACCAAGCCGTAGAACAAAACTTAGATAAATTATTAGAAAAATACCAAGTCATTCATATCTCTGGCAAAAATGGCTATAATCCAGAGCTTAAAGGTGAGGGCTATGCGCAATATGAATATGTGGATAAAGAGCTAAAAGACCTTATGGCACTAGCAGATATTGTTATCTCCAGAGCAGGCTCAAACGCTATCTTTGAGCTAGCCATGCTTAACAAACCGATGATACTTGTGCCACTTCCAAACACGTCATCTCGAGGCGAGCAAAGTCTAAATGCTAAAAATTTCAAAAACAAAGGCTTTGCCGAAATCATCAAAGATGAAGATATATCAAACCCAGAAATATTATTGCCAGCCATAGAACAGGCTTTTAAAAACAAGCAAACCACAATCAAAACTCTCCAAGAAAATCCTGTCAAAACCACCACAGTTGAGAGCTTGTGTAACATCATAACAGGGAATGCTTAGTTTTTTTTGACAAATCTATATAAAAAAACGCTTGCAAAACGATTTTTTTTGTATATATTCACCTGTGATAAAAAATTTTTATTCACAACTAATAAAACATTATTATGAAACAGAGACTAGTTTTTCTCCAAGCGTTAATCGTAACGCTTGTGATGTTGAGTTGCTCAAATGAAAAGCATCTCAATAATCTGTCAGCAATCAAGGGAAATCAAGAATTTGCGACATTTACCACCCCACACACAGACGGAAAAACTGTGTTAACAGGTGTTATAAACTTGTGTTCCGAGCAAATCATCGTTCCCCCCGCCGAATATACAACCATCACCGCAGATAGCAATATTATAACCTGCACCGCAGCGGATAATATGAAAGAAGTCTATCTGACCACAGGTGAAAGACTCGGCCAGTTTGAAATGATTACCGCTTGGACTCATCACGGAAATTACTATCTAGGTGTCAAATACATCAACAAAACCTACTATTTCCCTGATACAAAAGAGATAGTCGCCACCCAAAACAGTTATCATGAATTTGATATGTTATTCCTTGAAACCAAGTTTGGCTGGGATATGCGAACCATGTATGGCAAGAGGATTTTACGCCTACCACCCACATTTACTGTGTTAAAAGATGCGAAAGAACAATCCTTTATCCGCATACTCGTTCCAAATGATGAGGGCAAAGTTCAGATGTATAACACCGCTGGCGAAAAACTCAAAGAATTATCCATTCGTCAAGTTCAAAAACTAACCAAAACAATGGAGATTCAAATTGAGCTATCGCCCACCGTGTCTATTGCAAAAGTGGCAAACCTCACCAAACTCTAATTAAAACTCCAAAGACCGTAACAACAATGTTGCGGTCTTTTTTGTATCTAGAAAACCCCCAGATAGTCTGGGGGTTCCGTAAAGCTTATAGCTTTGCATCTTAAAAATCCTTTGTTATAAAAGAATTTACA
>CAZRHI010000072.1:0-7429 GCA_964599945.1 uncultured Acetobacter sp.
TAGCCTTATAGGCGTTAAAGCAGAACCGCCAGCTAGGCTGGCGGGTTCCTTTTTTAAATTAATATAAAGGTAAAGTCATAACTTTTTTTTCAAAAGTCATAAGATGATTTCGAAATTGCCTCTCTACTTCTTCATTATGATTTGATACTGCAATCCCTATTAAGGCACCTATAGCAATAACTCCTACTATAGCAGTAGCAATTCCAGCACTATCTGATGAACTAGTGTCGTAATAATTAGGTGCTGATGTTGTTGCATATTGGGTATTTACAATACTAGTTAATCTTGAGCCATCTGAGCCATATATTGTGTTGCCAATTTTATTATAGCTTGTACCATTATTAGAGTAATATGTATTACCAATTTGTGTTAGTCTTGAGCCATCTGAGCCATATACTGTGTTGCCAATTTTATTATAGCTTGTACCATTATTAGAGTAATATGTATCACCAATTTGTGTTAGTCTTGAGCCATCTGAGCCATATATTGTATCACCAATTTTATTATAATGCACCATTTCGGCAAGAGAATTGCTTGAAAATAATATCATTATTATATAAAGTATCTTTTTCATATAATTTTACCTATTGAATAAAATTAAAGTTCCAAATCTTTTCTGCTTATATATTGTATTTTGGGGCAAAATTTATAGCTAAGTGTTTTAAATGCTTCTGGAATAGGTGTTTTGTCGGTAAAAATACCTTCTTCAATATATGATATTAATTCGTAATAAAAATCACTTACCATTAGATGACATTGTGGACTAATATCATTTATCTGTTTACGCCAATAAATTGCACTTTCTGAAGCAGCTTGAACATAACCTAAGCAATAAAATCTATCAGATAGGCTTAATGTTCCTCTTGAATTATTTGTTAGTAGTTCACTATTTTTACACTGTTTATAAAATTCAGTTAAATTTGTAACAGGTGTTAAAATTTCTGGATTAAATGTTTCACATCCAGTTAATATGATAGTAAAAAAAATTGATATGTATTTTTTCATAACTCTAGTTCAAATTGTAGGATATAACTGTGTAGATTCTAGTAAAAACATAATTAATATTTTATTAAAAAAATAAATACTCATACTATTCTATTGAATATAGTTATAAAATTAGTTCGAAAATATAAAAAAATGTATGTTTATTTATTTCAATTATTTAAATCGTGGTTTTCTATCTTTTTTGCTATTTAAAGCCGAGCTTTGCTGTAATGTATATTTTTTCTTGCTATTTGTTTAATTTTATTATATGTTTTTTTAATCTTGGACGTGAAATTATGTGTTTCATGCCTATTGTCTTTTTATAGGGGTGATTTATGGCAAAAACTGTTGCAGAATTATTAGAGAGGAATAACAATAATTTAGATTTAATCAGACTGATTTGTGCAGTGTTTGTTATATGGGGGCATGTTCCTGCGTTTATGGTCGGGGTTCATAATTTTGATGTTTTTACAGAGGTGTTTCCATTTACTTATATGGGAGCGGTTGCTGTTAAGGTTTTTTTCTTTATTAGTGGTTTGTTGGTAACGAATAGTTTGTTGCGACATGGAGATTGGAGAAAGTATGTTATTTCTCGTTTCTTTAGAATTTATCCCGCATTACTTGTTTGTGTTTTTCTTAGCGTTATTGTTTGTTTTTTATTATGGTTTAAGGAGGGAGTGAGTGTAGCTCAATATATACACGATGCGTTTCGTTATATACGTCATATTGCGTCATTGCATTTTGTGGTGGGGATAGAAAATGTCTCTTTTATGACTAATAGAGCGCAGGAACATTCTGCGGCTCTTAATGGCTCGTTATGGACAATACCTACGGAAGTAGCAATGTATATGTTGCTTTTAGGGGTATGGTTATTTTCTACTAGTTTTATAAAGTCGAAAAGAATTCTGATAATTATAGGTGCATTTTTTGTTGTTTCTCCTATATTTTGCCGTGTTTATGGGACTAGTGAAGAAGAACATCGTTGGTTAATCTCAATGTTTTTTTCTGGTAGTTTATTTGCAATTTTTGCAGATGAAATCCGAATGGATTGTAAATTGCCTGTGGGGTTTTTTATTTGCGCATTGCTCTTAAAAGAGAATGTAGATTTATGGCATCTGTTAGCTTATTTGTCTTTGGTAACTTTTTTTGTTTGGTTGTCTGGCGTTGGTTTTATACGGAAAGTAAAAATTCCTTGTGATATATCTTATGGGGTTTATCTGTATGGATGGCCTATTCAACAATTTGTGTTATATAAATTTCCTGAGATTGGGTATTCTCTATATTTGTTTGTATCAATAGTGTTTAGTATGATTTTTGGGTTTTATTCATGTGTTTTGATAGAGAGACCATGTATAAAATTTGGTAAGAAGTTGTGTTGTAAATTTGATAAATAATAAGGAAGAGGAAAATAGATTAGAAATAGAGTGAGGAAAAATCTTTTGGAATGATGTATAAAAAAGAAAACCCCACGGCAAAAAATGCGGTGGGGAAAGGGTTTGAAAGAAGTTCATCGTGCTTCTATCCTTTTTTGGTGAGGTAACACTGCATTCATCGCTACGTTCGTTTGCAACTACTTGTAGAACACCGTTTAGCATCAGACCAACAATTATTTATAAGGCTAAAACCTTAAAGGACAATTACACCTTATGGGTCATTTAGCGGGTTGGGTGAGCCAGAATGATTAAAACCTCATTGAGCGTCATCCTATATGAACGAAGGAAAATTTAAGGATGAAACTCTACTATTTTACGTGATATCTATATGTAAGTAATTGGTTGTTAGTTTTTTTTTATTTCATTTAATCTTAAAAGTCAAGCGTTTTTTTATCTGATTTGTCAAACGCGCTTGTGGTCATTGGAGCGTCTGTTGCGACAGCTTGAATTTCTTTTTCGGTCATACAGCTGAAACTGTGGTCGTGCGGAATATTATTAGGATAATCGCAACCGCATTTGTCATCTTCAGAACAGTCGCATTTGTTAGCATAGTCGTAATGGCAAGGTTCAATATGTTCAGGGTATGCTTTCATTTGTTTCTCCTTATAAAAAAAGCCAGAAAATTTTTCCAGCTTTTTATATAACCTGTTTTGAGGTGTTTTTTAGATATACGAAACTTCTAAAACTTCAAAGGTTTTCTTGCCCCCAGGAGCCATATAAACAACTTCATCGCCAACTTCTTTGCCGATTAAGGCTTTAGCAAGTGGAGAAGAAAGAGAGATTTTGTTATCGTTAATATCTGCTTCGTAATCACCAACAATTTGGTAGCTGTTTTCAACATCTGTATCAACATCAACCACGGAAACTGTTGCTCCAAAACGAATCACATCGCCTTGAACTTCTGCAGGGTTGATAACTTGCGCACGGCTAACAACAGCTTCAAGCTCTTGAATGCGTCCTTCGATAAAACTTTGTTTTTCCTTGGCGGCAGAATATTCGGCATTTTCAGATAAATCGCCATGTGAACGAGCTTCGGCGATTGCTGCGATAATGTTTGGACGCTCAACGCCTTTTAAGTTTTTTAACTCTTGTTCTAAACGTAAAAATCCTTTTTGAGTCAGCGGAAATTTTTCCATTGCACATCTCCTAAAAAACAAATTATCTGCGGTTTATGGCAGAGGGTTATCTTGATTAAAAAGTTTGAAAAAATTTGACTGCAACCTAAAGGCACAGCCAGCAATCTTTGTTTTTAATTTATGATGAGTATAATGCAAATAAAAAATAAATCAAGCAAAATTTTGTATTTGATGTGGGAAAGTGTGGAAATGAGGAAAGATAAATCTTGTTTTTTCAAATAAATATGTGGCGTGTTGTTGATTAGTTATACTTTGTGCTATACAACCCGAGGGGATTGGGATAGACTAATGATGTATTTATTTTAGGAGTATAGAAATGAAGAAAATTTATTTTTTGGGTGCGATGGCGATGTTTGTTGCACAGCCTGCTGGAGCGATTGATTCAACAGGGGGTTGCGGATTAGGCTCTATGGCTTGGCGTGGAGAATCTGGAATTATTCCACAAGTGGCTGCGATGACAACTAATGCAACTTTTTTAAACACGATTGGGGTAACCCTTGGAACATCAGGGTGTGATCCGAATGGACGTGTTACTGGCGGAACTGGAAAATTGGTTTTGGTGGTGATTGAGAACAATATGGAACAGTTTGCAATGGACGCTTCTGCTGGTCGTGGGGAAACCATTGATACGATTGCAGGTATCCTTAATATGGATAGCGAAAAATTAGGAGCAAGTGTGCAACAAAATTTTGCATATTTGTTTGCTGATGAAAATGTTGAAGCGGTTGATTTGACATTAAAGATTATGGAAATTGCTAACGCTTAAAAATTTTTTAGGGGGTGTGGGAAACTGCACCCTTTTTATTATGTTGAGACGTTTTTTTCTTTTTTGGTGTTTGGTAATGTGTGGTGAGGCTGTGGCTGATGATGATTTGGCATGGCGCAAGTTGTTGCATTATCAGGGAAAAGACGGGGCGTATGTGTCGTTAGTGGAAAATGACGAGTTTTTTTTGAGTAAAGGTGGGCGGTTTAATCCTATTAGAGAATATGATGAGGCTGTGAGAGTATTTAACGCGATGGGAGATAAGCGTAAATGTGATTTTCCTGCACGGTTTATGTTGCTTCAAAAAATGGGGGTGGTGAGTGGCACACTTGATGATTGCGCAGAGTATCAAAAATTTGTTGATGATGTTCAGCCAAAGGCTTTGACGTTATTATTTACCAATGCGTATATGAGTAATCCGTCATCGTTATTTGGGCATACATTGTTTCGGATTGATACATTACGCAAAGGGACGCAACTGCTAGCGCATGGAGCAAACTTTGGTGCGGATACTGGTGAGGAGAGCGGTGTTTTATATGCTTTAAAAGGTTTGTGGGGGGGATATTATGGCACATTTGGTGTTCGCCCGTATTATGATGTTATTAACCTCTATAATAATATCGAGAATCGAGATATTTGGGAATATCAGTTAGCTCTGACAGAGGAAGAACTAGAACTTTTTGTGGCGCATTTGTGGGAGATGAAACAGGCGAAAATTCGCTATTATTTTATCAATAAAAATTGTTCGTATGTGTTGCTTTCTATGTTAGAGGCGGTGCGTCCGTCTTTGCGGTTAACGGAGGGGTTTGAACAGTCAGCAGTGCCTCTTGCAACTCTAAAAGCGGTGAATAATGAGGCTGGTTTGGTGAGTGGGGTGAATTATCGACCTTCTCGGCAATCTAAGTTGAAATATCGGGCTAAGCAGATGAATAAACGATTAAAAGAGGCGTTGAAGCGGATTATTCGGTTTGACGAGATAGCGTTGACTGAACTTGATGATGAAGAAAAAGCTGATGTGTTGGAAACGGCGTATCAATATGTGCAGTATCAGTATGTTGAGGGGGAGGTAGAACAGGCGGATTATCGGAAGAAAAGTCTTACCCTTTTGCGTGAGCGGAGCAAAATTGCTAACCAACGGCAGTATTTTGATGAGTTAAAAGACGGAGAGAACCCGATAGAGGCGCACAAATCTGCACAAATTGGGGCTTTGTTTGGGGTGCGTAATGGTGAGGGATTTCAGGAAATAGGCTTTAGACCTGCATATACCTCATTGTTAGATGATAGTTACGGGTTGCTTAATGGGGCTGAGATTAACATATTTGATGTTCATATTCGGCATTATGACAACCGAGATGCGTATGTGTTAGAACGATTAGATTTATTAAATATTCGCTCATTGGCAGGGTGTGATTTGATGTTTGCGCCGTTTTCATATGACATTAAACTGGCGGTGCAACGTGTGTTTGAGGCAAAAAGTGGCGAGGAACATGAGGCGTTTGTGCTTAAAGTTGGCGCAGGACAGAGCTATGAGCTTGTTGAAGATGTGTTGTTTTATGTTTTGACAGTGCCAAATGGGGCGTATTCGGGCGGTGTGGCAGATAATGGTTATGTGGGGGTGGCATTTCAAGGTGGCGTTTATTATAACCATGAGCGGTGGCGTGTTAACCTCTCTGCAGAGCAAAACTTTACAACCAATATGGTGGTGCGTGGGCAGACTTATCGCTTTGAGGGGGCGTATGGGATAACTCGTGATGTGTCGTTATATGCAGGGTATCATAAGTTTGTTTCAAAATATCATAACGATGAGGAAATTGGCTTTGGGGTTAGGTTTGGGTTTTAACTTTATTTTATTGTTCATATTCTATAGTATATTTGTACAGAAGCGCATAAACTAAGTCTAATAATATTAAAGCATCATCATGTCTAAAAAGAAGTTCTTGTAATTCTTTGTTTGGTGCGGTTAGTACATTTTCTAGTGTTTCATATTTATCTAGTAAATACTTTGTTAGACGATGAGCGTGTTTCATTGGTATTACGAAACTTAGAATACAAAATAACAATTCGTAATCATCAATACACCAAGCTGGAACTTTTTTAAGCGTTGTTGTAAGGCGAATCCATAGTAAAGTTTTTATTTCATTTTTTCTTTTATGGTTCTTATCGAAAAATTTTTTCATCTCTTCAGGAATAAAAAAACATTCATCAAGCATGGGGTCTTTTGCTAATTCTAATAAAATTTCTAGGTAATCTAGGTCATTTTTAGGTTTAGTTGGGGAGGTATTATAAGGATTATGATTTTGCTGTATTTTAGCTATATATTCACTTACGTTGCTTGTATTATAAGGATTATGGGCTAGTGGTTTCTTTTTTAGTTCTTTTAATAATTCTGCTTGTTTTTCTTCTAATTCTTGTTTTGAAGGAAGAGGTTTTTTAAATGTTTCATCAAGGAGGTTTTGTTCTTCTTTTTGTACTGGTGGAATGGGGGTATAGTCAGGAATGTTGGCTATTTCTGACATTTCGTATATTTCTTTAATTTTTTTCTTTGTGCGTTTGGAGAGTTTTTTTATGTCAGATTTTTCTTTAACCATTAGAACACAACCTTTTCTTGTTATACGATGGGGGAGTGGTTCTCTTTGGACTGATGATGAGTTTGCGCATAAAAAAACCACCATACAGAGGTGGTCGGGGATATATTCACCCTAGCCTAAGATATAAAGGCTAAAGCTAACAGCGTTATATCCAAACACTGAGTAATGAGGGAGATTGAAAGCTCCCGTACCATCTCGGTACTAAATTGCTTCAGATAAACCAAAACAATCTGCATATACTATATATGAGATTTTTTTTAATGCAACAAAAATTTAGGGCGGTCGGGAAAGTTTCAATATTGCTCATTACAAAACAACCCTCTAAGCTTTCAAAGTCAAAGACTTTTATTGTATCACTTAGAGCTCCCCGACCATGTTTTAATAGTCGGAGATATTTTTTTGCTATATTTTAGATATAACAAATCACGGTGAAACATCTATAACACCGTGTAATGAGCAAAAGGGATTGAAAGCCCCGCATTGTCTCCAATGCTAAATCAGAGCGGCATATGCCCGAACTAATCT
>CAZRHI010000073.1:0-7416 GCA_964599945.1 uncultured Acetobacter sp.
ATTTCATCGGTTGCTTTTGGGGAGAGTTCACCTGCCCTTCCCGAGTTAGCTCAAGAGGTTTCTTTTGATGTATCTAGGGTCAATAAAACACTTGATACACTCACTAAAAAACTTAATACCAAAAAGGTGAGTAGAGAAGAAACAGATGAGTATATGGATACACTAACTGATTTGTTAGCTCAAACTCAAAACGCACAAAAACATCTGGCAACCGAACTTAGTAACATCTCAAAAAAAATAAACGCTTTAAGCAGTAGCTCTGTTGAAGGCGAGCAAGACTCTCCTGAAATTATTAAAGAACGCGCGAAATATGAGGCAGAAGCTAGTAAATATAAATCGCAACAAGCGCAGGCGGCTTTGATTTTGACGAAAATTGATGAAATTAACAATCTTATCTTAAAAAAACGCAATCAAGATTTGATTAACGATATTTTGGCTAAACAAAGTTCTATTTTCCAACCTGAAGAATTTTGGCAATCATTGTTAAGCTTTGGTGGATTTCTAAAGGGAATTTTGGTTTCTCCGCTAGACTGGTATCAAAACCTTAAACCAGAACAACAAGGCAATGCTCGCCATAGTTTATCTGTTTTATCGATAATGATTGGGATAGCATTTTTGTTTGCAGTTTTTATTCGTCATTACATTCGGAAAAATTTTGGATATAATCTTGATATTAGCGCGCCAACATATGGACAAAAATTTCGTGTGGCGATATGGATTTTTATTGCAAATGGAGCTATTCCTGCAACTATTATCGCAACTTTTTGGGCGTGGATTAACAATTATGAACTCATGGCAGGGAGTGATTTTGCAATTTTATTAAAAACCTTTGCTATTTATCTTTTGTATTTTCTTATTTTGCGTGCTGGTATTTTGGCGGCATTTGCACCAAACAATCCTGATTGGCGTATTTTTAATATTGATGCTAAAAAAGTTCGCAGGGCGTCTAGTGCTTTTATTACAGCAACGGCGGCAATTACGCTCGTTTCATTTTTCCAGAGCTTGGCTACTGAAATTTCTCACAAACCTGAAATTATCTATTCTATGCAGATTTTTGCAAATGCAATCAAGGCGTTTGCAATTATTTGGGTGGCTGTTCGAGTGATGTATGATGTTAAAGATTTATCTGATGAAGAGGTGGAAAGTGAGGATATTCAAAAGCTTTCACTTTCTTCGCAAGTGGCACTGGCAATTATTTTGTTTATGGCGATTGCCTTTATTTTTTCACTCTTTGGTTATATCAGCTTTTCTGCATATTTAATCAACCGTTTTGTGGCCTCGGTTGCGGTTATTAGTGTTTTGTATATTGCTTATAATCTTTTATTGATGTTGTATCATAATATTATTCGGTGGAAGTTTTGGATTACAGCATTTCGAATTAACAGACGGACACTTATTAAAAGCGAGGTTTGGTTTGGCATTCTCCTAACGCCTATTGTATATCTTTTTGGAGCGTTAGTGTTGTTGGCGGTGTGGGGCGTTTCGGTTGATATTTTGATTGCGCAAACCAAAGGTGTGTTGACTGGGTTTAATATTGGTGAAGTTCATGTTTCTATTAGCTCTTTATTGCTAGGTATTGTGGCCTTTTGGGTGGCGATGCTTTTGGTTAAGATGTTAAAAAATAGTATTCAGCAAGGAGCTTTGAGCAAGCTTGATTTTGACGACGGAATGAAAAATTCGATTATTTCTGGGGTGCGCTTTTTTGGGTTTATCTTTTCTGTTATTTTGGGCATTGCAGTTGCAGGAGGAAGCTTTAAGAGTTTGGCAATTATGGCTGGTGCACTTTCCTTTGGTGCTGGTCTTGGTTTGCAAAATATTGTTAGCAATTTGGTGGCTGGTATCACGATTTTATTTGAACGCCCGATTAAGCTTGGCGATATTGTGATTATTAACGGCTATGAGGGAACAGTTAAACAAATTAGTATGCGCTCAACCATTTTGGAGATGGGAAATAAATCTAATGTGATTATCCCGAACTCGGCGATTATTTCGGGAAGCGTGGTTAACAAAACGCATGACAATCGTATGTCTAGGATTGAGATTAAGGTTGGGGTGGATTATGATAGCGATATTTCTAAAGTTCGTGAAATTTTGCTTTCTATCGCACAAAACGATAGTGGTGTTTTAAAAACCCCTGCTCCTGTATTAACATTTACAGACTTTGGAGATAGTAGTCTTGATTTTCAACTTAACTGCTATATTGCCAATGTTTCAAAAACTGCAGAAATTACCTTTAGATTGCGAGAAAATATTATCAATGCGTTTAGAGAAGCAGGAATCAATATTCCATTCCCGCAACGTGTGGTTCGTCCGCTTATTGAAGGAACTCTCTCTGACAACGATATTGCTTCGGTTGTAGACTAGTTATATCATAAGTTGAGGATAACTAATCTTTAATTTTGCACTTTAGAGAAAATGCGAAAAAAGTAGTTATATAAAGAAAGCAAATTTTTTGTTTAATTTACAGGAGAAAAAAAGATGAAAAAATTTTTAGCGGTATTGGCTTTAGCTTTGACTTTTGTTGCAACTGGAAACGCTATTGCTAAAAAAGTTAAAGGTGGTTTTCAAGGACCAAGCACAGCCAGTGCTTCTGTTGCTGAAGCTTTGAAGATGAATGATGACACGCCTGTCGTTTTGCGTGGTAAGATTGAAAAAAGCTTAGGTGGTGAGAAATATCAATTTAATGACGGCACTGGCATAATTGTTGTTGAGATTGACGATGATGAATGGGACGGCGTTATTGTTAAGCCTGAAAACACGGTTGAGCTTCGTGGTGAAATTGACAAGGATATGATGCAAACACCTGAGGTTGATGTTGATGTGGTTATTTTGATTGAATAATCATCTTATATTTAAGAAAAAAGGCTTCAATTTGAAGCCTTTTTTTGTGGTTATATTTCGATTTGCATGCCGTCATAAGCTAGTTCGCAGTTTGGAGGAAGCTTTTGTGAGAAAGCATCATAATCCACCCGAACAGATAAATGCGTTAAAATGGTGCGTTTTGGTTTGATGTCTTCTAACACATCATTTATTTTAAACAAATCACTGTGTCCATTATTTTCAGGCTCGGTTCCGTTATTACACTCCAAAATTAACACATCTAAACCACGCAACTGCTCTCTAACAGCTTCAGACATTTCTTGCCAATCAGTTACATACGCAAAATTTTTATAGCGAAAGGCTGAAGACTTCATACTATGATGTGGAAGTTGAGTGGTTATAAAATTTAATCCGCTCGCAATAAACTCACCCTCATCAGGAAGAAGTTTCCAATTTATGCTTTTACTATCTGGCTCGGCTTCAGCTTTTTCATGAAACAAATAACCAAAACTGTTTTTTAGTTCTGTCATTGTGTTTGAGGCTGCAAAAACATCTATTCCATGTCCTAAAAGTTTGGTTGCACGAGGTAATTCGGGGATCCCTGCGATATGGTCATAATGTCCGTGCGTGATAAATACCGAATCGATGTTTTGAACATTATTTTTATTTATCTGCTCACGAAAGTCTGGACCTGTATCTATTATGATGTTTTTTCCCTCTATTTCAAGAAGGACTGAAGCGCGACTCCTATTATTTTTAGGATTTGCCTTATCTGCCTTGCCCCAAGTATTAAATATCATCGGCGTTCCGTATGCCGACCCTGCTCCTAAGATTGTAACTTTCATTTCATTTCCTTATTTGGTGTTATTATTCTTAAATATATGTACAAATAAAGGAGTTAAAATTTCTTTACCTAAGCGTTCTGGCGATGTTTTTTCCTGCTCAACATCTTCGATAAAGTCTTTAACGCCTTTATCTTGTCTTGCTGGTTCACGTTTGGCAAGTATACGCAAGCAATCTATCATATTATCTCTATCTTGTGGAGAGGTGTATGCCAACACCAACTCTAAAAACTCTTTTTGTGTGGTGCTTTGTTTTAGTTTGGGAGATTTTTGGAAACCTTCTCTGGTGAATACTTTATGCACCTCGGGGAAGACATTGAAAAACAGCCCTTGGTCGCTTAGGTTTTTAACATATTCTGAACGGTTATTGCTACGCTTTAAGCTTGCAAACAAACGGGATAAACAACGTACCTTTTCTTGAGGAATGTAACGTCTGTTTTTGTTAAATTCGTCTTTAATTTCGTTTATAACCTGTTGGTTTGCTCCCCCTTTTGAGGTATCAAAACCATATTTTCCAGTAACGGCTAAAAAGCGACGTAATAGATTATATGCGCCTTCTTCCTCTGGGTTACAAGCTAAACGTAGCTCGCCTCGTTTTATACCGTCAACAGCACCGTATTTATCCACTAAGGTTTTCTCATATACACCATTGTTCTTTTTGCGATATCTTGCATAGATTTTTTCGATATTAAAAATACCATTTGTTTCTGGATCCATACAAGAAAAATCTATTTGTCCAAATTGGGGATGTTTGATAACCACATATATATTGTGCGTCTGAGTAATTTCCGAGGTAGGTATTCCCTTTTCTTCAAGATTTTTTAGAGCATCGTAAAACGTATCCCTATCTTTAACACAAACATCATAATCATTGATTTTCGCATTAGGATCTACAAGTGGATCTAATACAGAACCACCAAAAACAAAAGCCTCGTTTAGTTGAGCTTGTTCCATAAAGGTCTGAATTACAAAATCTGGGGTGTGTGGTGCATTACTTGACATTATATTCTCCTCTTATTGATAAATAATGCGAGCTTTATTAACACAATATTTTGAATGAGTCAAGTATTTTGTCAATTTTGTTTAAATATTTTCATTATAGCTCAATTTCTGAACTATTCTTTTAGCAATTTCGGATTGTAAATCTTTGTTTTGGTTTATTTTATCTAATTCTTCCAATAAATAATCAAAAACACCTAGAGTTTTACATATCTGTAGCGTTGCGAAGTAATTTATATCATATATCCAAGAAATGTTCATCAAAAGACGATCTGCAAAAGACTTTACAGTTGGGAATAAGATTGTTTTTCCATCCATAAATTGCTCAACAACCTGTTTTGATAAGGGGGCTGTTCGAAGTTCTATAGGGAGTTGTTTATAAAAGATATCATGATAGATGCGATGTATCCTCTTGATTGCCCATAAATTTGACAGTTTATCAGCATCGCGCGTTAGATAAAGTATCTCTTTTATTTCTTCTTTTTCTGGTAATTCCATATATTGTTGCCATTCTGGCGTTTTATAGACATCTTCTATCATCAAGCCATGAAATTTTACTGAGGCTAAAATTCTCGGGTCATTATAGAGCGAATCGGCTAACAGAGTATTATAACCTAAATCACAATGATTAAACTTTAATGATGAAGCGGCAACCTCTTCTTGATTATTTTCCGCTTGATAACGCAGTAGCCCTTCTTCAAAACGCCCAACATCGTGAAACAACAATGCGCGCTCGGCTACTAACCTAAATTCTTTAGACTTTTGATTAAGCTTTGGGGTTTTCTCTAATATACGAACCCCTTGGCGCAATACATCTGCCGAATGGACAACCTTATGCGAGAGAAAACTTTGATAGAAATTATCTTTTGGCATTTTTGCTGACGCCACTTTATAGTAGTTTCTAAAATTTACAAAATCTTCTCTTTGCATCGTTTTCCCTTATCTTTTCGGCAGAATACTAGGATTTAAAAGCTAAAATTTATTTAATGGGTTTGAGATTTTTTTTGCACAGACATTATATGCGAGATTTCCGCTCTGTTATGCTCGGCTACTTTATCTGAAATAAAGGATTTGACATCTATGATGATACCTTTACGAAATTCACCTTGTTTATTTGCTAACATCGGTACATCTTTTTGGGTTGGGGTAAAACCTACAAGCAGAGGATCTCCTTGTTCGTTAAATGATGACACCATCATGGCATGGCGAGGCTCTCCTTTGTGGTTTGATATCAATACGATATCGCCAACTTTTATGTTTTCAATATCTTTAAGTAAGCCACTTTCTGCGCTTTTGGTATATGTATCAAGCTCTTGCGCTAACGTTTTGGGGTGAGCAGCGTTTTCTTTATCTTGGTTTGTTTGATAGATTGTCAAACCAACATCTTCTGATGCACGGTATATAGAAACGGTTATCCCTTTGGTACAATTTCCACGGTCTTTTTCTGGGGCAAATTCAGCCTCAAAATCTTTACCGATGAGTTTACGGTTTGCTATTTCCGTTGTTTTATAAATGAGTTTATTTTTCCAAACTTTTTCTTCTAATTTCTTTTCGGAGATTTCTGTGCTGAAGGTAGAATATAACTTATCAACAATTTGCTCTAGAGCTTTATCATCTTTGTTCTCACGAGCTTCTATCATTTTACTCTTCACTGCTAATGTTTCGGGACGAGAGCCAAAATTATCAATAATTATGTTGATACGAGTATTTTTTTCAAACGTTTCAAAGTCATTATCTTCTGTTTTTATTTTCGGTTCTCCAAACTCTGCTCTTTCCTGTTTGTAAAAATCTTCAACAAACTTTTTTATACTTTTTAGAGGCAGTTTATCTGAAAATGCTTTGCTCTGGGTTTGAAATTCTAAAGCAGACTTATTGCGGTTAATGACATCTTCCACATACTTGTTATACACTTCTTTAGCATTGATGTATGCCATGGCGGTTCTCCTTTTAATAAATTGTAACATAAGTTTACTTTATATGCAACTTTTTTGTGCTTGACATTTGAGGGGAAGCAGATATTATAAAATTGTTCTTGATGCTTGCAGGGCTTATAAGCATAGAACGAAACCAACCGAGCCACGGTTAATAAGATTAAAAAGACAGGATATGTTTATTTGAATTTTGTTGGTGGCTCCTATGATAGGAGTTTTTTTATGTCTAAATACACATATAATCACGGATTATGTATTATGCGGGCGCAACCTTTTCATATTGGGCATCAAAAGCTTGTTGACAAGATGCTCAAAGAATGCGAACGCGTAACGATTGTTTTAGGCTCTATCCAAGAGCAAGGAACAGCACGCAATCCGCTAAACTATACAACTCGCAAAAAGATGATTCAAAATATCTACCGCACAAGCCCCGAATATGAACGGCTTAAGGTTATCGGGTTGTTTGATATTAACAATCCAGCGGAATGGGGCGAGTATGTGCTTGACTTTATCAAAGAGAGTTTTCCTGATATGCCGACACCAGATGCTTATTATGCTGGTTCTAGCTATGACGCGCATTGGTTTAGGGAATGTTTTAGCAACATTGAGTTAGAAGATAGAACAGACCCAAATTTCCCATTTGTTACGGGAACGATGGTGCGTGATATGATAAAATTTGGCGATAATCGTTGGAAGAATTTTATCGCCCCTGAAAACCACCATATTGTGGAAGAGTATTTTAATAAAAAGAAAGGTATTATATAACTTTATTTATCGCCTGCGTCTTTCGCAGGGCTTATGGAAGACAGGCGATTTGACATAAC
>CAZRHI010000074.1:0-4258 GCA_964599945.1 uncultured Acetobacter sp.
CAGAAAATGTATCTTCATGCCCAGAATATTGCAAAACTTTGCGATTCGTCAAAATAGAAGCGTCTAAGCCTTCCACATCATCGCGTTCATAAACCATAGCGCGCCACCACGAAGCCTTAATATTGTTTTTAAGCTCCACACCCAATGGACCATAGTCATAAACCCCTTGCAATCCGCCATAAATATCTGAATTTTGGAAAATAAATCCTCTTCTTTTGCAAAGAGAAACCAGTTGTTCCATCTGTGTCGCTGCCATTTTTTACCTCAATAAACTAAAATTAACTAAAAACTAACCCCTGTTTTATATCATAACCTCTGAAAAGTAAAGGGGATATTTAAAATGGTCTTAAAAAAAATCTGGTTAATCTTACAAAGAATCATAAAAAGCACAAAATTTTTGCTACTACTTCTCCCAATACTCCTAATTGCTGACAAACTTATCGGTGGCAAATGGATATACCCCCACATTGCCACATATTTTAACAGAGAAAACACCAACATAACCCCAAACACACTCCAACAGCTAGACCAAAGCATTAAGCCAAACCTTAGCCTAAACCAAGACATCATAAAGCTAGACACCACCCCAATAGATAATAAAATCATTGTAGGCAATCTCCCCACACCAGAGCAATACAACACCACAGGCAAATTTTACACCGCAAATTTTTGGAAAAACGCCACTGTAAATGATGTCATTGCAGAGCTTGAAAACAACGCCAATATAAATGCCAGAAACCAAAACGGTCAAACAATTTTGATGTATGCGGTTAGTGCAAACACCAACCCCGAGCTTATAAACATATTATTGATGTATGGCGCAAACCTTTTTGCTCGTGATAACACAGGGCGAACCGCGTTGATGTTTGCTTCAGCAATGAACCCCAATCCCTCCATCATCACCACACTCATCAAAAACGGCTCATCACCCACCACCACAGATAAAAACAGTTGGTCGCCCCTAACCTATGCCGTAGCGCATAACCCAAACCCACAAGTAATAAACGTTTTGCTTCAAAATAACAATAACATAAACGCCAAGCTTTCAGAAGCAGACCGAGCATGGCATCATGCCAGTCTTAGCAACCAATTTATTGAACTAACAAAAATCGCCCTTCGCCAAAGCGAAAAACTCATCACCAATATCTATCTTGCCCTAGGCAACCAAGGCGATTATATGTCAATTATAGAAAATAGCCTAGACGAACTAAATAACGAAATAAACGCCCCAGATACGGGAATGACGCCGTTAATGATTGCCTCTAAATATAACCCCTACCCCTCAATTATCAGATATTTACTTTCACTTGGGGCTGATGTAACTTTATATGATAACAAAGGAAAAACAGCTCTAGACTATGCCAAAGAAAACCCACACCTTTATCAAACAGACGTCTATTGGCAAATGAATGATAAACTATATAACAAAAATTAACCAAAAACTAATCTTTATATTTTAGACTATAAACTCACAGAAAATGATTGAGGTAAAGATGAAAAATACAGTTGTTGCTCTTGTATATGACTTTGATGAAACACTCTCCACAACCTATATGCAAGATTATGTTTTAATCCCCGAGTTAGGTATGACCCCAAAAACCTTTTGGAAAAAAGCCAACCAATGGTCAATAGATAATTGTGCCGACCAAATTACAGGAAGTATGTATTACTTCATGAAAACCGCACGCGAAAAGGGTATTAAACTCACAAAAGATAATTTTTGCTATTGTGGCACACTTGTAAAATATTATAAAGGCGTGGAAGAATGGTTTGAACGCATCAATGAATATGGCAAAGCTCTGGGCTTAAAAATCGAACATTACGTCATCTCTTCAGGCTATGAAGAAATCTTAGCAGGCACATCTATTGCCAAATATCTAACAGGTGCATACGGGTGTTCGTATGCGTTTGGGGAAGACGGCACACCAGTTTGGCCAGCAAGAGTAATTAACTACTCCACCAAAGTTCAATATTTATCAAAAATAAACAAAGGCTTAGGAAAGCTTGATGATAAATTAGTTAATGAATATATGGATGACACCAAACGTCGTGTTCCATTTTCACGAATTGTGTATTTTGGTGATGGAATGACCGATATCCCCTCAATGAAGCTAGTCAAATCTCGTGGAGGAAATGCGATTGCAGTTTACAAACCCAAAAGCGCGCACAAAGAAAAAGCAATTAAATTATTAAAAGATGACCGAGTAAATTTTGCCCTTCCCGCAGATTATTCAGAAGGCACAGCGATTGATACAGTGGTCAAAACAATCTTAAACAAAATCGCAACCGAACGCGACCTAGACGAGCTAAAGAAAAAAGAAGAGCAGAAAAAAGCCTCGGCAACAAAAGCTTGAGCTAGCTCTCTTTCTGATGCAAACAAAAAAGCACTTGACATTTTGACAAAATCATCATACTCTCGCTTTAGTTAAAGTACAATTATGGATATATTAGTCCCCGTTTCCATAAGAGTACTTTTTTTGTATCTGCACATTTATTAACCAAAAAAACTTTACTCAACATGAAAACAAACGAAAACGCAACAGTTGCAAAAGGCGCGGAAGTTTGGCATGCCAAACAAGTTGCTGAAAAACAGGCTGAAGAACAGCGCAAAATCGCCCAAGAGGATCGTAGACTGTCCCAAGAGCTTATGGAACCCTTCGACCACTCGTTTTACAAGTTGGTCAAAAGCTATAGCGAGGAAGAACCCTACTATCCATATTGCCTTGTCAATATTGATGAATACCATGTAGAACTTCCACCTGAGGAGCTTGTAAGGAAGATAATGGCTCGTGGCAGGCATGACGAGATAATGAAGATGCTCGAACGCTACACAGAAAAAGAGCCATATTCTCACCGTCCTCTGCACCACTGCGATGTCAGAGGTTCTGTTTCTGTCCCGCTCTACCTGCAAGACTATGTCGCCAAACGTAGCAATCTGGAAGAGGTACAGATTTGTTGCCAAAAGTATGGCTTCGGTGCCGTCGGACAAGACAATCTGCTCGAAACTGGCAATCACAACGTCCTGATGTGGTATCTTGAGCATCACGGGCTTTTGCTCGAACAGCAAAGAAAGCTCATAGCCCGTGGCAACACAGACGAAATCCGCACACACATCTTGCATCATGCGCTCGCGCCAGAACTGTTTGATGAGCTGATTGCGGATATGAAGGCAGGCAACGCCGCAAACTTTTACAAATACATCGCTATCCGCGATGTTCCAGACACTCACCAAAAAGCCCTGCTTGAGGTGATGACACACCAACAGTTTTGCGACTACATCGAGCGTCATGGCTTCTGGGAATCTGCTCTGCCAGATTTGGTGAAGATGCGTACCGACGACGAACTCGCCCTGTACATCACCAAGCACCATTTTCTCGGAGAAGGTGTCTACGAGCTTGTCAAGCGTTCAAAGAAGCTCATTCAGCAATATATGCAAGAACGTCCAGACCTCAACTGGATTTATATATTGAGCTCTGTCAAAAAGCTTGACTATGAGCTTCTAACGCCCTTGTTCCTCAAAGTGCCAAACAACTCTCGTCCGACTGATGAAGAAAAAGCTCTGATAGAGCTTCTTCGCAACGGAAGCCACGAAGAGGTGATGACGTACTTAAAGGAAAAAGAACCGTGGTCCATATACAGCAACAAACAGGCCACCGCCGAATTATTCTTCCGCAACAACGCCGAAGAGTTCGAATATTACCTCGACAATGGTCCGTTCAAAAATAGTCCGCGTAAGTAACTAAAGAAAATCCCCGTCGCATCATGGCACGGGGATTTTTTATGCGTATAACACCTCTCCCCACCTTCATTGCGAGTAACGCAAACATCTCTTACTCTCGTCATTGCGAGGTACGCCATCTCTCTCGTCATTGCGAACACCAAGAAGCAATCCCCCTCTCTCTCGTCATTGCGAGCGTCGTAGCGTCAGCTACACAAACGCGAAGCAATCCATAAAACAGGTGCATAACACACCACATAGATTGCCACGTCGCACGTTGGCAGTACGCCACCGCACTCCTCGCAATAACGCGCTAAAAACAAACTTTCCCCTCAAAGACATAAAAACAGAAAATTATGTAAACGTTTTCAAAATATCCCAGAATGTGAGAAATGTAAATATTTATGCAGGTGTCACTGACACTGACCCGACTGAAGTGGGGCTTCCATTTCGGAGTTCAATCGCCAAACATCCCCACTCTAAGGCGAGAAATTTTGTGAAATAGTCGTGGGAGCCTACCAAAGGGCAGGAGCGTACAAA
>CAZRHI010000074.1:4268-7414 GCA_964599945.1 uncultured Acetobacter sp.
TCGCACTGCCTCTAAGGCGGGAAAGCGCCACAAATCTCCCTCTCGGCTGTTGTAGGAGTAAAATGGGATAAATTACGGTGCTATCGTTAGATGTCCGCTCATAAACCGGAGCGTACTAAAGCGTACGTGAGGATTTCTGTTCGTGCTGCCTCTAAGGCGAGAAATTTTGTGAAATAGTCGTGGGAGCCTACCAAAGGGCTGGAGCATACATAAAAGTACGTGACTGCCCTGCAGAGTAGCCCCTCCCGCGAACTAGTTCGCAAAATTTACCCCTTAGAGAGAAAGGAGAAACGAGCCGCCCCATATCCCCTCTCCTCTACAAGGCGCAACACTTGCGGAACACCCAACACCTCGTCAGCTGCCGTCTCAACCACAATAAGCGTATCCTCTCCAACATACCCCTCATTAAGCAACTCTGCTAACACAGGTTCTGAAAGCCCCTTGTTATATGGCGCGTCAAGAAAAATCAACCCATACGCCCCCTTGGCTTTGGGTAATTTTCGCGCATCACGCTCTAAAAAATGACTCCCCTCAAACCCACAAACACTAGCGTTTTTTTTCGTAAGCCTTAAATCCACATCAACAAATAAAACCTCTTTAGCCCCACGAGAAAGTGCCTCAAGCCCAATCGCCCCTGTGCCAGAAAATATATCTAAAACCCTCACACCCTCAAGCGTATCAAAATATTTAGCATACAAAATACTAAACAACGCCTCGCGCGCCCTATCAGAGGTCGGACGAACACGCTCATCTTGTGGCGTAAAAAGTTTTTTACCGCGTTTAACACCAGAGATTATTCGCATATTTCAAACACCTTACCCAGCTGTTCTTTAAGCACCTTTTGTGGAACCTCACGCACTTCTCCCCGTTTTAAGCTCCCAAGTTGAAACGGCCCATATGAAAGGCGAATAAGCCGTGCAACCGTTAGACCTATTGATGCCATAAGCTTGCGCACTTCGCGGTTTTTCCCTTCTGTTAGCGAAACAACAAGCCATGCGTTTGTCCCCTGCTTGCTCTCCACAGCAATTTTACATGGTGCATAGTCTACACCATCCACAGTAACGCCCTTCTCCAAAGTTTTTAACTTTTTCTCATCTAAGAACCCATGCACACGCACTTTGTATCGCCTGCTCCACCCATTCTCAGGCAGTTCTAGCGCGCGCGACAAAGCTCCGTCATTTGTCAGCAACAACAACCCCTCAGAGTTAAGGTCAAGCCGCCCCACCGAAATAACCCTCGGCAACCCCTCAGGCAAATGCGCAAACACCGTGTCGCGTTCTTTTTCATCTTTGTGTGAAGTAACCAGCCCCGCAGGTTTATGATAGAGCCAAAGTCTCGTTTTATCTTTAGCTTTAATCTTCTCGCCGTCAAACAACACCACTTCATCACCGTTAATCAAAAATGCAGGCGTTTCCACCACCTCACCATTAACCGTAATGCGCCCCTGTTCAACCAGTTTCTCAGCCTCTCTACGAGAACACACCCCCGAACGAGCTAAAAACTTTGCAATTCTTTCAGCCATAAATATTTCCTTTATTCTTACAAATTTTAAGACCAATACTCTTGTTCTAATAACAATGAAGCTTTCTGCGATACCGCTAAATATTCATTAACAACCGCGTTAATATCGCGCACTCTCTGCGCTTCAATTCCCAACGCCTCTGAAACATCAAGAATATAGTCAATCTCAGCATCAGATAAATCCGTATCCAAATTAGCCACCATACACATATCTTTTATAAGACTGAGAGCTTTAGAGCGATCTTCAATCAATCTTGCTTGTTTCATAAGTATATCTTTATCCGCAGATTTAATCATCGCCGAAAGTTTATCCCCACTCACACCATATTTAAGCGCAACCTCTCTTAGATACACCAATTCTTCATGCGACACTTTTCTGTCGCTCGCAACCATTCCGCAAATAATCTTCAAAAAGATAAACTTCTCTTTTTCAGATAAAGTGTTAATAAATTTCGCATCTGGATAAAACATAAAACTCTCCCAATAGTTATACTCTCATATCATAACAGCTCAACCGTTTTTGTAAAGCATTTTTTAAGCCCCAAAAAAGATTTTCAAACCATAAAGAAAATATTTACATTTCCGTTCTATACTATCCCCTAAAGGAGAAACCATGATCGGTCAGCGGAACACATTTTTTTCATGCGTCGTAACCAATCCTCTTGTTTGGATTGGGTTAATTATAGCGTTTTTACATTTACACAGCCTAAAAGACAACAATGTCTGGAGTGCGTTTTTAGAGCCAACCACATATCGCAACCTCCTCATAGGCTCAACAATCTGGAGTTTGATTTTTGACCGTCATTACACCAAAAACCGCGAACACCTAGACATCATCGAAAACCTTTGTGCGATCATCACCAACGCCTACATCATCTTAGTCGCTTGGGGCGTAACCATATTTGCGATTAGCCAATACCACGCAACAGGCAATATGTATAGCCAAAACCTCCGCAACCACCTTCAAACCCAAAAGCAAACCCAGACAAAAGCCTCTGCACCAGCTCTTGCGACTCCGCAAAATCTAAACCTTGAAACAGGAAAAAAATATAAAATCACTCCATCATCAGACGGCAGTTTCACAATAGAGGTCATTTCCCAATAAATAAATTTATTTATTTTCAATCTTCTACCCCCAAAAAGCACCCCATAAAACGCTCCCTGTCGTTTTTCGCTTGCAAATCCACTTTAAAAGTGGTATATTTATCTTAGTTAAAATAAATTATTAATTCAAAAATTATATTATCATGAACAGTATGTCTACAACATACCCCTCCTCCGCCCTCGTGATGAACAGCAAGGAAAACTTCCTCAAGCGTTACACGCTATGGCAAGAAATCAAAAACCTCCTCACCAAGAAATGCTACAAATATCAGGTTGTCTACACCGACGGTCTAATGTCCTATGTAGCAGCCGATGGAGAAGGACGCACCCCTTGGGGAATTGTCCTAGGTGATGTCATCTTTGCACTTCGCGCTCCCGAAAAGGAAATGACCGTGCGAGACGCAAAGAACTACCTCCCCCAGGCGATTTTTGCTGGCCGTTCTGCCAAGGCTCCTGAAATAACGATGTTGCGATATATTCGCAAGCACTTGAGCGAACTTAACGCCCTCATCGAGAGCCTC
>CAZRHI010000075.1:0-7240 GCA_964599945.1 uncultured Acetobacter sp.
TAATGACTTATCGGAAAGAAATGAAAAAGTTAGTTATTCAACTAGGAATTATTTGGTTTATTCTAAAATATTTGGGAATTCTCAGCTAATCACATTATCATCGCTTCGGTATATAATGCTTGAGCAGGGGAAATATTTTGCCTCATTACCGCATTGAATATAGGATATACGCGTTCACATTCCAAAATTGCCAATTCGATAATTTTGCTGATTTTTGATGTAAACAGTTCTTCTGTATCTTCTAATATGATTGAATGTTTAAAAATCGGCATTTTTTGTTCACTCCAATATGAAAAATGCCCAAGCCATAAATTTTCATTCAATAACGCCAACAATTCAAACATTTTACTACGATCCACCGCTGATGTTTCAATATTTAATAAGCAAGATAGATGCAAACAGCGTAGATGTTTTTCGTAGGCTACAAAAACTAACATATTGTCCCATTTTCCGAGAACTTCAGCCACTAGCTCGTTTTCTTTACGGCGATCAAAAGAAATATTATCCTTTGCCAATATACTCTCTATAGTATCAATAGGATTATACATATTTTCTTCTAATGCGACATTCATTCTTTATGACCTTTTGAAAATTTTTGCTGTTTTTGATTTTGCAATAATTGTATTTTTTAACAATCAGAATATCAAGTTTTCCACTTATTTAAGGAAAAAGTAACTTCTTTTATTTTTTCAAAATGTGAAATATCAATCACTTACCCCAAAAAGCAAAAAAAAATATTTTTTTATGTGGATTATATTTTTTTGTTAAGATAAATTTAAGCATATTTTAATTGTAACCATGTATTATGGAGAGATATATGTATTTTGATTTTCCAAATATTGACCCTGTTATTTTTTCCATTGGTCCGTTTTCTTTACGGTGGTATGCTATGGCTTATCTTTGCGGAATTATCCTAGCTTGGGTCTTGATGAAACGGAGTATCAAAAAATACGATATTGATATGACCTCTGAACAATTAGATGATTTGATTTTTTATGCCACTTTAGGGATTATTTTTGGAGGTAGGTTTGGCTATATTATTTGCTATGGCGATGGTTATTTTTGGCACAATCCTTCGGAAATATTTGCCATTTGGCATGGAGGTATGTCTTTTCATGGTGGCATTGTTGGTGTAATTGTTGGACTATATTGTTTTGCTCGTAAATATCAATTTCGTTATTTGCAAATCACTGATTTAGTTGCTTTATATGTCCCTATTGGAATTTTCTTAGGAAGACTTGCTAATTTTGTTAATGGAGAACTTTGGGGGAGAATTACCACTGTTCCGTGGGCGGTAAAATTTCCTGAAGGAGGATATTTCCCAAGGCATCCTTCCCAACTTTATGAAGCCCTGACTGAAGGTGTGTTGATGTTTATTATCTTGAACCTTTTATGGAAAAAAGAGTTTGTACGTCAAAATGTTGGTATTATTTCCGCCTCATTTTTAATCGTTTATGGGCTATCTCGTATTGCCATGGAGTTTTTCCGCGAACCAGACAGACAAATCGGATATATTGCTAATACTTTAACAATGGGACAATTATTATCTGTGCCATTTTTGTTACTAGGAATTTATATCTTACACAGAAGTTTTAAGCAACACGTTTAAGCCTTCACTGTGATATTTCTAGTAAATTTACAAGCTTTTTGCAAACTTTCTTCTGCTCGTTCTAACACGGCTAATGCACCTGCGTCGCTTCTTTTTCTTTCACTAACACATTGAGATACTGTTAGTTGCAAGTGATTATTTTCATTAAAAACAAATATGGACTTCACCAATGCTCGGCGAATGGTTTCTGCTTTTTCAAAGCTTTCTTTGGTATTGGCATTGGTAAACGCTAGCACTAGCGCATCTTTTCCGTAGTTATAAATATCTACTGTGGGATTTACTTCCTTTATGCGCCGTATAAACATTTTTTTCAAAAGGATAATACGATTATAACCAAATCGTTTGAGTAATCGATCATAATCATCTAAATACAAAAGTGAAATACTATATTTTAATGGATATTTCTTATCTGCCTCAGCAATATAAGCATGAATATCTGCTATATTTAATTCTTCATCTTTAAAACGAATATAATGGAGATAATGAAGCATTGTTAAAAATTCCACCAATATTGCCCCCCATAAGAAAAGGCTAAACGCAAAAAGATTATTTGATAGAAGTAGCCCAACAAAAGCCATTAGCGAAGAAAAGAAAGCCGAAGCTCCTAGCATTTTTCCCTTGTTTATATAGCACATCAGCAAAATAACAAGGCAAAGCATTGAAATATAAAAAGCTGGATAATTCATTGCTCCGATATGTTTATAAAAATAATACGAATCGGCGTTTACATTTGGATTGTGTAATTTTTCAATTATTGCTGTTTCCCCAAACAAAAAGACATAAAACAAACTCCAATATTTATGTTTTTTTATTTTATTAAATATAAGATACGCAAATAACAAATTTGGTAATAACATAATACTCCAAATATTATACCCTGCTGAAAAAACATAATCCTCTCCATACATATATCGTTCACCACTAATGACTATTGAGCTTATATAGAGGATTGAAACTGCCATTAAAACAGAAAAAATCCGAAAATATGCAGAAACCAGTACTGCTAGAGCAGAAGTTATTATAAAAAGGGAGTGAATTGTGTGATATGTTTTTTCAGAGAATTCAGAAACCACGAAAAAATATATAAAAAACATATTCACTAACAATACTGGAAATAGTGTATTTTTGCTAAATAATAAAATTTTCTCAGGTTCAAACCCCAACCTTTTCACTTTTACCCCCAAATATAAGCTTAATTTAGAGGTTATTATAATATAGAAAAGTTAAATTTTATTTACACATTTCAAAATTGAACTATCGCCATACGAATAAAAGCGATATTTTTCTTTGATGGCATGCGCATATGCTTGTTTCATTCGTTCTGTTCCAGCAATGGCACAAATCAACATAAACAATGTCGATTTCGGAAGATGAAAATTTGTAATGATGTAGTCAATTATCTTAAATTTGTACCCTGGAGTTATAAAAATAGAGGTTTCACCATTAAAAGGGTGTAACTCGCCCTTCTCATCAGAGGCACTTTCTAATAAGCGGACAGATGTTGTTCCCACTGCAATTATACGTCGCCCTTCCCTTTTGGCTTGATTGATTATATCACAAGCTTCTTCTGTTATGATACCAAATTCTGCGTGCATCTTATGGTCTTTAGTATCTTCCGTTTTAACGGGTAAAAATGTTCCTGCGCCAACGTGCAGGGTTAAAAAAACCTTGGTTACCCCAATTTGTTCTATTCTTTTTAATACATTTTCTGTAAAATGTAACCCTGCTGTTGGGGCGGCAACTGCTCCTTCATATTTTGCATACACTGTTTGATAATTTTCTTTATCATTATATTTATTCCAAATTCCTGCAGAGGGTTTTTCTCTTTTAATATATGGAGGCAACGGCATAAGACCATACGTTTCAAGCATTTTACCCAAATCTTCTGCTTTACATAAAAATTCAAGCAACACACCGTCTTCCCCATGCTTTTCCAAAACCTTTGCTTTAAATGTAGAATTTTCTATGGCAATTTCTGAGGTATAAAAGGTTATGACATCTTCTTGGTGCAAGCGTTTTGAATTTTTGATGAAAGCCCACCATGTTAACCCGTTTTCTGGGTGGTAAAGGGTTACCTCAACCTCTGCCTCTCCTCTTTTCCCATATAAACGAGCAGGGATTACCTTTGTATTATTAAAAACAAGAACATCTCCCTTTTGCAAAATATCTGGAAGATCGTAAAAATGGCGGTCTGAAATTATATTTTCTTCAGATAAATCAAGTAGTTTTGAAGCATCTCGCGGAGTCGCTGGCTCTTTTGCTATCAAATCTTTATCTAGTTCAAAATCAAACAAATCTACGCGCATTATACCCTCTCTTTTTTATCATAATAAGGACGTTATAATGTATTGATTGAAATTTAGCAACACTTTTCGCATGATTTTTGACAATTTTTTAAAAAATATTTAAAATCGACAAAATTTTCTATTGAAATTATTAAATTGTTGATGTATAATGCCTTTAAATTAAATATTTACAACGTGTTTTTAGGAGAAAAAACGTGTCCAAAAAGCCAACTAGCATAAGAGATGCAAAGAAAGTTGCAAAGCAACTTGCGCCACAAACAAAAAAAACGTCTAATACCTCTTCTCATAAAAAAGAAAAGGAAATAACACTACATGATGCTTATAGAATTATTGGTGGATATACCAACACAAAAAGCCCTCGTATTATTGAACGTGCACGTAAGATGGTTATGGAAGTTGACCCTGAATTTGTAAGATTAGTTGACGCAAATGGAGCTGGTGCTTCTAGACTACCAATTTCTGCTGAACAAATTGCTCAAAACGCACAAACGATTGATAAAGAATATAGCGATGATGCTCAATTAAGAGCAGAAGTTGTTAGCGATTCTTCTATTCGTACTGCTTTTAGTAGCACTATTGCTAAAGAACTTTCCTCTGATGAAACGGTAGAAATCTTTTTCAGATCAGCTCAACAAAATGTTATTGCTGAGTCTGTTGAAGATGCAAATCTTGCTAATGCTCCTGTTTCAGAAAAGCACAATATGTTGGTTAATCGTATTAAAACATCTCTAAAGAAGATGTTAGCAACAGTCCGTTTAGGACATACAAAAAATCCTCGTGATGCGTTTGACTTTAGCAAAAAAGTTGAGGTTTCTTCTAGTTCTGTTGCTAATGTATATGAAAATTCTTATAAAAAGTTATCGGCTTCTTTGAAATCTTTAGTTGAAAAAGGACACAAAAAAGCTGCTACATTTATCAATAAAGCAAAGACAAAAGTTCATAGCTCTATGGTAAAATTAGCTACAGCTTCTGTTCTGCTTTCATCTTTCTTACCAAGCTGTCGTCCAAATAGCAATGAAAATCAAGACGTAGCCCCTGTTAAGATAGAAAAAGTTCAGGTTATGAAAGATACACTAAAAACTCCAGTCGTAAATGCTAATGATACTGTACCAGCTGCTCCTGTGGTTGAAGTTACTGTTGAACAAGAAAAGGTTGTTACCCCTACAGAATGGAATGAAAATATGGGTATCACCTCAAAGCAATGGGATAGATTACAAACATTTTGGGGTAGCCAAGAGAAATTTGCTTCATTCTATGAGAAAATTTCTGATGATATGCTTCAAGATGATGGCGTTTTTGCGGGTAAAACTCGTGAACAAGTTTTGTTCCAATATGAACGCATGTCTTCTTGGAATTTGGCTCAACATCAAGAAACCATTTCAGCTCTTGACGCTTACTTTGGAGACTGCAATGGAACTCTTACCAAAGAAGATGTTGCTAGCTTAGATGATATCTTACCAGATGGTTCGATTCAGGGTGTTGTTGGAAACTCTGACGTACGCGTTACTGGTCGTGATGTTGATTGTGCTGAAGGTTCTACTTTACATACTGTGAAACATAGCAAAGCTTCTGATGATGTTTTGGATGTATCGTCAAATAATGATAATCAGGACGCAGCCCCTAGTGAGACCGCTGAAAATAACGAGCAAATTGCCGATAATGATAGACAAGACACTCAATTTGTCTTTGATAGTATTGTTGAAGAAGGTAGCACAACAATACTTACACAACAAATTACTCAAGGGGCTTCTTCTACAGTTGAGATTCGTAAAGGCAATAGCTTTGCTGATAGTGTTTTGATTGGCGAAACATCACTTGATGAAGTTGCTCAAAAATCTACTTCTAATAAAAAAGGTGTTTTAGTAGAAGACAATGGAAATGTTTCTGTTACTTCCTCTAAGACTACTCCATTTGTTTTCGATGCTATTGAAGAAACAGGTAGCACTCGTATTATTGATGCTGTTTCTGTTTCCCCTACTCCGTTTGCTTTCGACTCTATCGAAGAAACAGGTAGCACTCGTGTTATTGATGCTGATTCTGTTGCCTCTACTCCGTTTGCTTTCGACTCTATTGAAGAAACAGGTAGCACTCGTGTTATTACTGTTGCGGATAATTCAGCTGATGACAATGGACAAGTTGTTGAAGATTCTGACGATTTACCTAAAGGAACACCTGCGGCTGGTTATGTTGATGAGCGTGGCGGCTATGAAAATACTGGTTTATTAGGCAAAAGACAGTATGATAATTTGCATAACTGGTATGTGGACAAATATGGTGATAACGCATTCGACGATGTAAAAGAAAAAATTACTGACGATATGTTAGCTAAAGGTGGCGCATTTGAAGGCTTAAGTGCTGAGCAAGCTTTGCGTGTTGCCGAAGGTATTATCGTTCACCAAAATTTGTTCCCTCAATCTGCTAGAGCTTTGAAAGATTATCTAAACCCTTGCAAAGACGTTCAATTATCTGCTGAAGATGCTGAACAGATTCGTAAAGACGGGTATATGATTACTGAAGAAGGTCTGGTTAAAGATGGACATTATAATAAAGGTGGTGTATGGGCTAGATATTATACAACTGGCGACTGTAACGAAGAAGGAAAAGTTGTTTATGGACATGTAGCTGGTAATTTCCCAGCGGCTCATGCTTCTAACAGATTTTATAATCGTTTGTTTAGACCAATGAGAAGCGAACCATTTACATTTGATTACATTGAAGAAACTGGTTCTCTTACCATTATAACCGAAAAAGTTACTTTAGAAGCTAATTCTCCTGTTCAAGAGTTCAAAGGAAATAGCTATACTGATGCCGTTCAGGTAGGTGAGACGACACTTGATAAAGTTGCTCAGATGTCTACATCTTCTAAAAAGAATGTTTTGGTTGAAGAGAATGGATTTACTTTTGAAGTAGAACAAACTGTTGATTCTAAACTTTCTAAGAGTGATGTGAAAAAAGCTAAAAAAGCTGAACGTTTGGCTCGTAGAGAAGCTGATAAGAAGAAAAAGCAGGAACAAAAACGCCAACAAGAAGAGCGTTTGGCTCAAAAAAACAAATATGCTGGTGGCTCTGATTTTGTTCATAACCAAACTTGTCAGATATTGGGACTTCGTAATGGTAAATCCATGTAATATTTCTTTAGCTTAAATAATATAGAATCCCACCTAAAATTAGGTGGGATTTTTTGTGTTTAGAAACTATAGATTTTAAGCATATTTCTTCTGGAAAGCATATTCTTTTTGAGAGTGAACTTTCCCCAGACTATTTAGCTCGTATAAAATTTAGCTTGAAAAATATAGAATTAGTGTTAATTTAACCTCGATTTTAG
>CAZRHI010000076.1:0-7228 GCA_964599945.1 uncultured Acetobacter sp.
CAATCCATAAACCAGTGCATAGCACTCCATACTCCAATAGATTGCCACGCTACACGATATTCCGCTCGCAATAACACATAGCGCACCCCCACAAAAAAGCGAGCCACCCAAAGATAGCCCGCTCCCTGGAAGTCAATTAGAAAGTTATTTTATTTCCAACTCATCGAATTTAATCTCTTTCGGTTGAGAAATAAAACTCAATTTCACCCAAATTCCATAATAGCGCATCAACCGCGCCAACAATCCCCAACGCATAACTTTACGTCCCTTTTCAATCATCTCAATCGTCTCTTCTTTTATCCCCGTAGCCCGAGAAACAGCAGGCACACTCAAACCCCGAGTTTCCCGCAAATGCTTAAACATCCTACGGATTTTCCCCACAAACTCCTCTTGTAACAACGTTCCGTCACTAGCATGATTCAACATATCTTGTGCTGATTTAAATTCTATTTTACTCATTTTCTTAAAACTCCAATTTTAGTTATATTAAAACAAAACTGACACCGTTTAAGGTGTCAGGGAGTTCAACAATCACAAACCTATGACTCTCTTAGCCTTCAATATATAGCCAAGAGCTCCCTGACTTTTATCATCAAGGATTATGGTTTGAGAGCCGTTGAAAGCCCTATCAACATCTCTGCTGACCTCATCACTATAAAAGAAAAATAAAAAATGTAAAGAAAAAACTATATCCCCCTCTCCTGTCCTCTCCCTCAGAGGAAAGAGGAACCCACAAAGCAATCTCTTCCGCTCCATAGCCTCCCCCTCGTCATTGCACCACCGAAGCAATCCTCAAACCTATCTCTCTCCTCCGTCATTGCGAGGTGAGCCGTAAGGCACATAACCGAAGCAATCCTTCCCCCCTCGTCATTGCGAGTGTCGTGGCATCAGCTACACAAACGCGAAACAATCCATAAACCAGTGCATAGCACTCCATACTCCAATAGATTGCCACGCTACACGATATTCCGCTCGCAATGACACATCGCATCTCCAAAAAACAAAAATAGCTATTGAGTTTTAGAACTTTTCATCCTATATAATATAACAGGACAGCAGGTAACGTTAGTCGCCACCTGTGCAACACATTTATCATTAGGAAACAGAGATAAAATGAAACAAGGAAAAAGTATTGTATTATGGCTCATCGCCTTTATATTTTTGAGCTTAGCCTTAAATGGGCTTAACCCTGAAATGAAACAAGGAACAACCAGTCAAATTGCCTTCTCAGAATTTATGGATAAAGCCGAAGACAACCATATCCAATCCGTAACGATTGTCGGACACGATATTCAAGGCACATACACTGACGGCACACAGTTTCACACCTACGCCCCTTATGACCCAAGCATGATTGAATCTTTAAGAAAACAAGGGATAAAAATTGAAGCGCGTCCGATTGACACTTCAGAGAGTACATTCTGGGGCATATTCATCTCTTGGTTCCCAATGTTATTGTTAATTGGCGTATGGATATTCTTTATGCGTCAGGCAAGCTCTGGCAACAACAAAGCCATGAGTTTCGGCAAATCTCGCGCCAAGCTGATTGAAAACACCAAAAAGATAACATTCGCTGATGTTGCTGGCGCAGATGAAAGCAAACAAGAACTAGAAGAGATTATAGATTTCTTAAAAGACCCAATGAAATTCCAACGTTTGGGCGGTAAAATACCAAGAGGCGTGTTGCTTGTTGGCCCTCCAGGAACAGGTAAAACCTTACTTGCCAAAGCCGTTGCAGGAGAGGCGAATGTTCCGTTCTTCTCAATTTCTGGTTCAGACTTTGTTGAGATGTTTGTAGGCGTTGGCGCATCTCGCGTGCGTGATATGTTTGCCCAAGCCAAGAAAAACGCCCCCTGTTTGTTGTTTATTGATGAGATAGACGCAGTTGGTCGTCATCGTGGCGCAGGCTTAGGTGGCGGAAATGATGAACGCGAGCAAACCTTAAACCAACTATTGGTTGAAATGGACGGTTTTGATGCAAACGAAAACGTTATCTTAATCGCTGCCACCAACAGGCCAGATGTTTTAGACCCTGCGTTATTACGCCCAGGAAGATTTGACAGACAAGTAACGGTTGTTAACCCAGATGTTAAAGGTAGAGAAGAAATCTTAAAAGTACATACACGCAAAGTTCCACTTGGCAAAGATGTAGATTTAAGCATTGTCGCTCGTGGCACTCCTGGGTTCTCAGGGGCGGATTTGGCAAACTTGGTCAACGAAGCAGCTCTCTTGGCAGCGCGTAAAAACAAGCTCAAAGTTAGCTCGGCTGATTTTGACGCCGCCAAAGACAAGGTCTTAATGGGTAACGAGCGCAAGTCTATGGCAATGGACGAAAAAGAAAAAATGCTCACCGCATATCACGAAGCAGGTCATGCAATCTGCTCATTACACGTCAAAGACACCGACCCCATACACAAAGCAACGATTATCCCTCGTGGACGTGCTTTAGGTATGGTTCAGCAACTGCCAGAAAAAGACAAATATTCCTACACCCGAACCCAAATGCTCTCCCGTTTGGTTATCTGTATGGGGGGACGCGTGGCAGAGGAATTAAAATTTGGTTATGACGCAGTAACTTCTGGTGCTTCATCAGACATTAACGCCGCCACAAACCTTGCTCGTGCCATGGTAACCGAATGGGGCATGAGCGATGCATTAGGGCCGATTCGTTATTCTGAAAACTCTAACGAAGTATTCTTAGGTCGTTCGGTAACCCAAAACCAAAATATGAGTGAAGAAACCGCCCGTTTGGTCGATTCGGAAATCAAGCGTTTGGTAACCACAGGTTATGATGAAGCAAAAAAGATTTTGCAAAAGCATAAAAAAGATTGGGAAACATTGGCAGAAGCGTTAATGGAATATGAAACATTAACTGGAGATGAAATTAAAGACATCATCGCTGGTAAAATGATTGATAAAACAAAAGACGCCCCTGTGCCAGAGGAAAAACGCACGCAAGCGTCTATTCCAGAACTATAAAAAAGAAAACCCCCGAAATATTCGGGGGTTTTCTTTACACAAAAAACAGCACCAACCAGAGTACTATTTAAAAAGCCCATAAGGATTACTTCGCTACAGCAAGTTCATCTTCATTACCGCGTTTAATCAACTCCATCTTTGCTTCAGCACAAAGCCCATTCTTAGTAATATACACCATAATCTCCTCGTGGTTTCCACGCTTAACCAAAGCAATCTCAGCCTCTTCACAAAGCCAATACTTCGCAAAATATGCCATAATCTCGTCATGATTACCGCGTTTAATCAACGCCATCGTTGCTATCGCAATACCTAAAATCCACAACAAAAAAGCAGGCTTTTTACGGCCTGCTTATAATGCACAATGTGCGATTTCTGATTAGCTTAACGAAGCACCAACATCGAATAGGTGGCGTTCTGCTGTCCGAGGCGGATTTTCCCACGTTCATCAAACATCACGGCTTTATCACCTATAGCTAGGTTCTTCTTGCGCAAAGCACTTTTACGTTTCGGCTTCCCGTCTGAAGTACAGTACCACCAAGAACCTTCTGGAAGGCGAACAAGGTGATATGTCTCGTCAAGAGGCATAAAGCCTCGAACGTCCTCGTGAATTACTTCCCCATCAGGATTGAGGATTTTAAGAGCGGTTCCCTTCACGAGGTTATAAGTCTCGTCAACATCAATAGATGAAGCAGACTCTACAGAGAAGCCACTCACAGAAACACTGAAAGATGCAACATCCTGCACCATAGTTTTTTCTACCATATAAAAATATTTAAATTATAAAAAGAAACTTATAAAAGCTAATACAAAATAACACCATACATACCACATTTCAAGCTTTTTTTAATAAAAAAATAGAAAAGCCACAAACCACTCGAGAAACCAACAAAAAAACAGGGAGCATTCACACTCCCTTTGCCATTCAATTCTTCTTCAACAGATGATATTGCCACAAGATAACGATTGCGATATACGGCAAAAACATCTCACTCGATTCTTCTAAAAGCTGACAAATTTGATACACGTCATCAGACAACGGAACATCATTATGAGCCTTGCGCCATTTAGAAGGAAACCGATCAATAATCTTGGCAAAAACCCCTAATGTACACAACACCGCAATCGACCAAGAAATCACATCAAACCTTAAAAAGGAACGCACCAAATGTTTGGAATATTTAACCGCCAAATACAAAACAGCCCCCAAAATCACAAAAAGCAACGCGCCAAAAATAATTTTTTCACTTATCAGGTTATTTGGGTTCAGAAAAAAGCGAGATTTAAACGGAGTCGTATCTGTTCGTGATAAATGATGTTGAAGCCCCATTTCGCGTAAAAATGCACACAGTGCCAAAAATAAGAAAATCCCCCAACTTTTGATTTTGTCTTGATAGTCCTCACACACCACCAGCAACACCCCCACTAATAACACATATCCCAAATGTGTAAAATGTTCTATTAGCTCTCCTTCTTTAGTAATCTTTAACACATCTTCAGGAAACCCAAAATAAACAACCCCCAAAAACACACTCCACATCACCATAAATGCAATCGGCATAAAAAAAGGAGATAAAAATATTTTCTTACACATAACACCCTCTAAAATATTTCAAACCATTCACCCTTACACTACATCAAAAACCTAAAAAACAAATGTATTTATAATTACCATGCAATCTCCGCCCCCGTTTCCAACACCGAAACGATTCGCTTCAAAACACTTTGTTCTACAAACTCTCCCTTACGAATATAAATAGCCGAACGCACACCGTCTAATACATAATATGGCGAAACACGACGATACCCTTTCTCCATAATCGCCACACTATCAGAAATCTCCACACGCGCCCCCTCAATCGCCATAACCTCTCCACCATACACACAATCCACCACAATCTGTGGCTTTAGTTTTTCTTTGCCTGTCATAAATAACTGATAAACCTGTGCGCCACCAACCACATAAATATCTTCCTCAAAATCAGCTAAAGCTTTCTGCCCTGAAATAATTTTATGATTATGTTCATCAGCCACTTCATACTCATCTTGAGCTGTCAACACAAACATCTTACTCCCCTCAATCGTTCGATTAGGAAGACTTTCATACGTTTTCCGCCCACAAACAACCGCTTGCCCTTTAACCACAGCTAAGAAGCGTTTAACATCGCTTTCCACACGCCACGGAAGACACGCCCCAATTCCAATAAGGTTATCCCCCTCATGCCTACACCACATCGCAACCACAGTCATTTCAAAAACTCCTTGATTGGTGCATAAGATTTTCGATGTTCTGGCGTTACACCAAATTTTTTTAACCCTTCAATATGCGCTTTAGTCCCATAGCCAGCATTTTTTTCAAACCCATAGCCAGCATATTTCTTTGCCATTTCTTCCATGAGCCTATCACGATAAACTTTCGCTAAAATCGACGCCGCCGAAATAGAATACGACTTCGCATCACCTTTAATCACCGCGCGTGTGTTAAAACCAAAATCTTTTGGTTCCCGATTCCCGTCCACTAATACCAAATCAGGCTTCACTTGAGCTTTTTCAATCGCCCGTTTCATTGCCAAAAATGAGGCGTTTAAAATGTTAATATCATCAATTTCCTGCGCAGACGCCTCGCCAATCCCCAAAAGCATCGTCCCTTTTTTCTGTTCCTCTAGTAACAAATCATAAAGCATTTCACGCTTCTTTTTAGAAAGTTTTTTCGAGTCGTTTAGATTTTGTAACAACCGTACGTCAACCTCTCTGGCTAAAAAAACCGCACACCCAGCCACCACAGGACCAACCCAAGGACCTCGCCCTGCCTCGTCCACGCCAGCAACAATTCCATTAACAGTATCTTCTAATTCAAAATTAGGCATCATCATCTCCTTAATATCAAAGATATAATGCCAAAATCATACAAAAATACAAGTTTTTTATTAGTTTTTCAGAACCTTAAGCCCTTCATACTCTGCCTCAATAATTCCCCCAACCACAACAGCCACATTAGAATATCCTGCTTCTTCAAACTTTTCAGCCACCTCAGAGGCTATCCCCCCAGAAGTGCAAAGAATATTAACAAGCTTTTCCCCTGTCGGATTGTATTCTGCCATAAAAACATCAGGGTTAACCTCATCTGCTTTAATAGTAATATGAGGCAACGCCAAACGTTCTTTAGCATATTCCACATCTCCACGAACATCTAAAATAATTGAATCTTTATCCAAACTTTCAGGCTTAACAAAACGCATACAATCCTCCTTTCTTGCTCTTTCAAAATAACTCTCATACACCTCAATTAAACCTCTATTTTAGTTATATTCACGCTCCTCCTCTTTTTATATCTCCTCTACCGCATCTTCTCCCTTTATCTTACGCTCCCTCACTCTTTCGCACAAAAAAAACGGCCACCGAAGTAGCCGCTATTTTTTTATCTTGTAAACATTAAACACCTAATACGCGATACTCTAACCCCATATTATCAACCTTTAATATTTCAAGTTTTATCCCCTCAATCGTAATATTCTCATCATACACAGGGAATTTATATGTCTTGGTTTCTGTCGTTACCGTTTCCTCACCAACAGACCCCTTAGAAACAAACTCAAAAACCATCTGATAGTTTTGAATTCCTATATAACGGATTTCAAAGCTAGAAACAACACCTTCATTTTGCGTTGCATTCTCTGTTTCTTCCATAAAGTATATTCCTTCAGGCTCAAGCAAAAATGAAGTTTCAAGTAACGCTAAACGATTATTGTAAATACGTCCAACCCGAGGATAAATCTTCCCCTTTTGGTCAATCAATACAACATCACCAATCCGATTCGGTTCAACCAAACGATAAACAACATCGTTAATTTCTACTTCACCAATAGTTTTATATACCTTCTCATCTGAAAACTCAACAGGCACTGTGTATGAAACTAACGCCCCTTTCTTATTTGGACGAACAATATCACTTGAGAATATTTCTTTTTGAATAATTTTAGATGAAACAACAACCCCTCCAGGAAGAGCGCGCTTCGTTTCACCTATTTTATAATCACTAATTGTTTCTGTTTCTTTGCTCACACTTTCCAATTCGTCTGTATCATAAAAACGAATATTGTAAGTATAAAAAAAGTCATTAAACGTATTACGTCTGCCTAGCGTATAATCACCCTTCAAATAAGAAGTGCAAGAAGATAGCGCAAGCAATACCAAACCGATAAATATTTTTTTCATAAGATAATCTCTTTTTAACGTTTTCCTCACTATATTT
>CAZRHI010000077.1:0-7191 GCA_964599945.1 uncultured Acetobacter sp.
GAGTTGTGGGGAGAGAGGGGCTTTTTTAATGAGCGGGCTATGCGGAAAGGGGGGAGGGCTTTTATGTGTCATTGCGAGGAGTGTAACGACGTGGCAATCTATTTAAGGTGAGCTTCGCACTTGTTTGTGGATTGCTTCGTGTTTGTGTAGCTGATGCTACGCGCTCGCAATGACGAGGGAGGGGGTGGTTTGTGGATTGCTTCGTGTTTGTGTAGCTGATGCTACGCGCTCGCAATGACGAGGGAGGGGGTGGGTTTGTGGATTGCTCTGGAGCGCAATGACGAGGGGGAGAGGGTGGTTTGATTGGAGGGTGAAAAATTAAGTAGTGTTTTAAAAATTTTTTTCGTTTTTTTAGAAAAAAGTATTGACATTATGTCAGAGCTGTGTTATTGGCTATATACAATAGCGTTATGTTTATCAATTTTAGAGAGAATTGTGATACGCTTTTCTCTTTTTTATATGCGAAAGGTAGGGTGTACGCTATTATAAAGAGATTAGCCATTGGCTTTTCTCTTTTTTTTTATGTGTATGAAAGGAAAATGGTTTGTGCTGTTTTAGAGAGAATTGCTGTGCGTCTTTTCTCTTTTTTGTATGAAAAGAATGTATTGCGCTGTTGAGAGAGATTAGCCATTGGCTTTCTCTTTTTTTTGTGTGTATGAAAGGAAAGTAATATGCGCTATATTGCTAACAAAGAAAAACAAAGTGCCAGAGCGATTGCTTGGCACTTTAATTTTATGGGGATTTATGATGAAAGGAAAAAGCTATGTTTGGAAAAACAAATAGTGTTGTAATAAAAAATGGTTCTGGTGATGTGCAGAGCGATGTTGTTTGGGCTGAGAATATGACTGGTGAGGACGAGGTGATTGCTCAGAAAAAAGTTCTTCTTAACTGGAATGATGCGCTCAGCACAGAATTTTCTGATGTGGGAGATAATGATGGTTCGACTATTGGGGTTGGACAGCCATTGTTTTGGAATAATTCGTTGGTTAGTGTGTCGGGGGAAAGTGGGTGGCTTGGTGCTACTTATGAATTTGCTAACGGTACGTGGAGTAAGATTAAAAATTTTGCTTTATCTGGTTCTAGGTGTGCAGTTTGGCAGTGCATTGATGGGGTGATGTTCCTTTTAAATGAGAGTCGTAATGGGCGCAATTTGCGATGTTTGTCGCCTGATGAGGTGCAGATATTATCAGAGTATATTGTCTATTTGGGGAAATATCAAGGGAAAGATATTTGCGCTTATGATGGTAAAATTTATGAATTTGATTTTGTTTCTAATTGGGTGAAAGAGATTTTGCAGAATTCTATAAATTCTTTAGGGACGATTTTTTGGCGACCATTGCTTGTTAATGGGAATAAGGTAGTGGCAAATTTTTCATCTAATGCTAATCAGGCTTATGTGTTGGATTTGGATACGGGTGTGCAAACTCCAACTTCTATTCCTTCGTCGTGGTTTTTCTTGTATGCGGAGGGGCGTTTGCTCTTTACGACCAACAATACAGATAACGTGACTCGTCGCGGAAGTCTTAACTTTGCGACAGGAAATGATTTTTCGAACGTGCCTTCTACTGACTATGTGGGATATTTGTGGTTTATGCGTGTGAAAGATGATGATACATTGGAAACGGTGCATTATGAAAATTTGAGACAATTTGAAACTCATCCTTGTATATTTGGATATGATAATCGTACAAAAATTTTGTATGTGTCTACAACAGAGGGGATTTGGTTTTATCAATATAAAACAGAGAGTGATGAATTTTTTGAGCTTGATTTGGTGTTGCCTCAGTTACCAGCTAAGGGAGAGAAATATTATTATCGGGCGGCGGTGTCGTTGGATTTGAAAAATGTTTGTGTGGTGGCAAGAGAGAGCAATAGTCTTGTTAATATTTATTTATATACATTTGCTTCAAATCCGCGTTGGCAAGCAGATCAGGTGAATGTTAGTAAATTTACACAAAATTCTATAACAGGGTATTTAACTGGTGAGGTTGATGATGAGGGGTTGGTTGAGGTGCGCACGGCACTTGCCGACAAGGTTGATCTGACAGTTGTGGCAACACCTGACCCAGATGAAATTAAAGTTAATGGAGGTGTATTATGAGTATTAAAACAGCGAAAGTTTTTAGAAATATGCCAGCAAGGCTATATGTTGTTAAAGATAGATATTGGCACCATAGCGAAGTGCTTAGTGTTGGGGGAGATATGACGGTTGAGCGCGAGCTTGTGCCTTATGAGGGGTTGGGGATAACGTATTCGTTTGAGTGTGATATGCTAGATGATAGTAATAAAAGCGCGCCCGTTATTCACATCAAAGAGGGCGAATTGCCTGACCATACTCTTTTTAAAGGGAGTGATGTTTGCTTAAAAGAAATGGGGAAAAAGTATCTGATTTCTAAAAGTGGATATTATAATTTTATTCAAGTTGGAAATGTGGTGGTGAATGATACAACGGGAATTGCTTCGGGGTTTAATTCGCAGAGTTATTTGCGTTGTTGTCCGCATTGTTTGGTTTCAGATGGGCAGAGCTTTGAAATTTGCATGAGGGTAAAACCAACCACGCTTGGAAAATGGCAGTATTGGTTAAATGGACCTTTCTTTTGGGGGCTTAATACATCTAACAAAATGGTTTTATGGCTTTCTAGTAATGGGAATAATGCATCTGATCCTTTAAATGGTGTGAGTGGAAGCACAGTTTTTGAAAAAAATGTGTTTTATGATGTGAAGTTTACTTATGAAGATGGCGTTTATAAGATGTTTTCTAAAAAGGACGGGGCAGATGCATGGGTTGAGGAAGTATCTGTTTCAAGTTCGTTGGTGTTTCCTGATTTTCATGAGTTTTCTGTTGGGCTTAACCTAGAGCGAACTAGTGAGTATTTGTATGGAGAGGTGGCTCTTTCTTCGTTTGTCATTTATATCAACGGGCAACAGGTGTGGTCGGCAGGCTCGGGAGGCGTAACTCTTATTGAGGGTGGGTTGTCTCAAGGAGTGATTGATGACCGCAATGAACATATGTATAATATGTTTTACAAAAATGGAAAAGTTTGTTTGGATTTGGTTCAAAAGAAAAATGGGTATATGTGGGTTGGACAGGCTTATGTTTCTTGGCATAGTGATAATGTGGCGTATTCTATGGGATATTCTCTTCATGGGAAAGTGGTGCATTTGGGGCTGTGGGCTACGAACTTTTCGCAAGATAATTATTTGCTGAGTGATAAAAAATTGCCAGCAGGGCCGTTTTTCTCGCCTAATTTGAGGTTTATTTCTCGGGTGCGTATGTCTGGCAATGTTTCTGATGTGCAGTATCTTTGTTGTGATGAGTCTATGGTGGGGCATGGCTTTGGTATTGCCAATGGTAAATGGCGTTTGGCGAATGGCAATGTTTTTGTTGGGGGAACAGTTGAAGCGTATGCAATTTATTGGGTGCAATTAGTTCAGTTGGCTGATGGGGGAACGGTTTTGTATTACCTTAAAGACAATGGCTCATATTCGCTTTCGACCTTGCCTGAAGTGAGTGCTTGGGCGTCGGCTTGTACTGTGTCGGGGGCGTTATTTGACACTTCGGGGCAGAAAATTCGCATTGGTACGTCGTCTTTGACACCAACCCAATCTTGGGGTGGAGAGCTTGATCTTGAAGCGACACGTGTTGATGTGGGGGGTGTTTCTGTGGTTGGTATGAGCTGGGAAACATATTGGAAAGCACTTTACTGTTTAGAATAATTAAATATTTGGCGAGGGTGAGCGAAAGGCTTGCTCTCGCTTTTTTTATTTTGGTGATGAGAAAGAGGTGGGGTTATTTGGGGGAGAATCGTGGTGAGGAGATTCTTTTCTTTAAGGTCATCAATGATGATGTGATATAGAGTGGGGGATTTGGTTTTTATATATTCCAATGTTTCAAGGGGGGATTCTTGTAAATCGTTTGCGAATCCGTTATTAAAACATTTGAGCTTTACTAGGGGGAAATGATAATCTTTTATAAGGCTTAAGGGGTAAACGGTTTTATTTGGGGTGGCGTTTTTATGCGAGAGGGTGGGGAGTGTGTTGGGAAGATATGAGGCTTCTTTGAACCCTTTGGACTGTAGATATGCGGTGAGCTTTACTTCATAATTATATACCACGTCCCAGAAGGTTTTTTCTTTTTTGACTTTGGCTAAAAAGTTTTCTAGGGCGTTGCTTTGAATGACCGAGTTGCGAAAGACGAGAAAATAGGATTGCAGATGATATGTGAAATCGGTATTGCTGAGTAGCCCCCAGAAATCACATTTTTTATGTGTCATTTGGGTGAAAATTTTTCTAAAATTATATATTGGCCCATAGCAACTATCATTGCAGAAAATAACTTCTTTGGCGTTTTTTAGTAGATTTTGTTTTTTGGCATATTTATAGCCTCGTTTGTATGAGCCGAAGTCATATTCCTTGTGGCGACTGAAAAGGGCGTATTTGACGTTTTTGGGGAGCTTTTTTAGCTCGTTAGCATATATTGGATTATCTGCAACAAAGATTATGGCGTCGGTAATGTCTTGAAGGGCGTTGAGGTAATAAATCACATAAGGGGAGATTGTTGCTTCTTTGCTAAACGAGGCGAATATGGCGATGCGGTGGTGTTTTTTTTCTATGGGGGTGGGTGATGTGTATGAGGTGTAGATGGCTTGTTTGGGGAAGCGGATTGGTGGTGTTTTGACGAGAGGGAAAGCGGGCTTTTGCGAGGCGCGTTTTTTGGAGACCTTAATCCCGAAAAATGTGTATTTGCATTTGGTGGGGGTCTTTTCTTTGATAAGAAATCTATAGCCCAGTAGGGTATATGTTTTGATGATGATGTGGTGGTCGTTTATTTTATTTTTTTTAAAAATTGCCATGTGTTTTCCTTTTGCGATGATTAAAGATGTTATGCTGTTTCTTTTATTTTGGGGTTACCAGATTGGGATTTTGCAAAATTTGATACGCGTTTTGCCTGATTTGGTTTGCTTTTTTTGATAAACGAAGCGTTTGAGGTTACTTAAAAAACTATTAGGGGTATAAGTTTTATGCTTTATGGGGGCAAGCGTGTAGCCTTGTGTTATGACCAGTGCGCCTATTAAGCGTTCGATAACATGGGCGAGGGTGCCGTCTTTTGTTTTTGCATTGGTGGGAGGGAAGTCTGTTGGGGTGTATCTTAGCAATGGTTTTAAGAGATTAGCACGAGCTAAAAACATCGTGCCAGCAGGGAAGTTTAGTTGTTCTAATTCTTCAAAGTTTAAGACTTGCAACTCATGATTTATTTGTCCTAAAAGGTAGTCATAGTGTTTGGGAGCTGATACAAGGCAATATTTGGCGGTGAGCAAGCCGATTTTTTGATTGCCGTCTAATATCTTTATGTTTTTTTTGATTTTTTGCGGTGAGCCAAGCAAGGCGTTCCACATAATTTTGCTCCATATCTTATTTGTCATCCGATGGTCTTCTAAACATATATATTGGCTTGTGTCTTGGTTTTTGGTATGTAGTTTTAAGATGTAATCATATTTCTCTAGCTCAAGGCTTTTTAAGGCGGTAATAAAGGGGGCGATGTCGTATCCTCTATTTGTTGTCGGGATAAATTTTGCGAACTGACTCGCAGATGGAAGCCCCACTTCAGTCGGGTCACGTACGTCTATGTACGCTCCCCTCCCTTGGGGGACATCTACGGTTATTTCACAAAATTTATCTCCGACAACCGTGCAGGAAGCGACCTCTCTCGTGAATGGAAGCCCTTCTTCAGTTGGGTTACGTACGTCTATGTACGCTCCCCTCCCTTGGGGGACAGTGGTCGCGCCACCTGCAACACTATTTATTTTCTCATTTTCAGGGTGTGTTAGGTTTTCTTTGATAGCGGTGATGAGGAAGGGTTTTGTTTCGGGGTAGGTGATAATGAGGTCATAAGCGATGTTTGCTTTATTGAGGTTGTTTAGGTGTTTTTTGATAAATGGGATTTGTTCTTCATAATATAGATGAAGGATAACGGCTAGTTTTTTCATCTTAGTTTCTCCAGCTTAGGGCAAAATTTGCCAGATTTAATAAAAATGACGGGTGGACGGGGAGGGTTGTGTTATTTAAAAGAGTTTGGGTGGAGATTTTGCCATACAACGCGCCGTTTAGGCAACGCTTTTCGAGGTATTTCGCACAAATGGCGGAAAACTCTGGCTCAGGGGCAAAGTGTTGTTGCGTGTTTAGGGCGACGAGGGTTTCTAGTGTTTGATGCAAGGTGTTTAGGGTTTCTTTGGATTTGATTTTACAGCGTCCGCTCGTGATGTAATTATCAAAAATATTTAGCTCGTTTTCTGAAAGTGTGATGTGATTAGCCTTAAACCAAAAACGATGAAAAGATTTCTGCTCATTTATGATTTGTGATTTGTGGGTTTTGGAGGTCATTTGAGGGTGAAAACGATATTTGTATAAGGCTTGAGGGATATTTGCTAGCGCGCCATGTTGGCTCATGTCATAGTAAAACTGGCGGTCGTTTAGGCTGATGTAGGCTTCATTATAGCGGATATGATGCTTGATAGCGGTTTTATGGCGAAACATTATTGTGGGGTGGTGTATGGGGGATTTGAATAAGAGCATTGCGCGAATCTTGCTATCGGTTAGGGGTGGGGTGATTGTGCGAAAGCGATTGATTTCGCCAAATTTTTTATATCCTGTGCCACAAAGGACAATGTTGGGGTTTTCTTTGAGGTAGATGTATTGTTTTAAGAGGCGGTCTGGATGAGCGATGTCGTCATGATTCATCATGGCGATATAGGGGGCGTTAGCACTCTCTAAAAGGCGGTTGTAGCTTTTGGCGATGCCTTGGGTGGTGGGGTTTTTAAGGTAGCGTATTCTTTTGTCTTGATAGGTGTTGACAAGAGAGGTTAATGATGTGTTTTCAGGGCTGTCGTTTAAGATTATAAATTCGAAATCTGTAAAACTTTGGGCTAAGATGCTTTGTATGGCAGAGTTTAAGTGGGTGGGGGTGGTGTTATAAATGGGCATGATGACACTAATTTGAGGCATGATATTTTCCTTTTTGTTGTATTGGAAGTTAGATAATTTGTTTATATGGATTTTCAACCATTGGGGAGTGATTATTTTTTTAAAGGAAACTTCCCGAGCGGTAAATATTTGGGGGAAGCTTGTAGGTAGGTTTGATAGGGGGGGGGGGGGAGTGATTTTCTGTGAGGTGTAAAATAGTTGAGAGAAGTT
>CAZRHI010000078.1:0-7114 GCA_964599945.1 uncultured Acetobacter sp.
TTTATTTTGGCGGTTTCGGCGATTGCATTAGGATATTATCAATTTTATATCAGTCGGCCGATTTTGCGCTATGAAACAAATACAGTGAAATTGATTTCTTCTTCGAATAACAACGAATATGCGGTAGATGTTCATGGTAAAAAGTATCAAGATTTATATTTAACAAAGGTTTATCTTTATAACCAAGGTGAACAGGCACTTTCAGGGGGAGATGTTTCGCATATCGGGCATGACCCTATTCGGATAGAGGTGCCTAATGAGGCAAAAATGCAACATTATAACCTTGATAATGATGAAACGACCAGTGCGATTACGGCAAAAATTGTGCCATACGGGGAAGATTTGGTGCTTAATTTTGATTTTCTTAACCCTGACTATCAGTATGTTGTTAATATCTTGCATGAAAATCCATCCGACGGGATTAAGGTGGCGGGGAGTGCGCTTAATGTTAATCAGATTACCCGAGCAATCAGCGACAGAGAATTAAAAACTTGGTTGATTTGGGGGTTGGGAGCATTGTATATTTTGCTGATTATTCGGTATGTGGTTGAAAAGTTGATGAAACGTTAAAGTAATTTTAAGCAGTTCGGGGTATATGTATGGTGAATAATTTAATTTTTTTAAGGGGTAAATTGATGAAAAAGTCGTTTATTTGCAGTTTATTGGCAATTTCTATGTTGACAGCTTGTGCAACTGATCCATACACAGGAGAGAGCAAGGTTTCTAAAACAGCATGGGGAACAGGAATTGGAGCAGCGGCTGGTGCTGGTATTGGGGCACTTGCTGGTGGTAAGAAAGGTGCTTTGATTGGTGCTGGTATTGGGGCTGCTACAGGGGCTGGAACTGGGGCGTATATGGATTTGCAAGCTCGTAAATTGCGTCAGGAATTGCTCAATACGGGGGTTCAGGTGCAGGAAGTTAATGGGCAGATTTATTTGATTATGCCAGGGAATATTACTTTTGCTAGCAATGATGCAAGTATTAGTCCGTCATTTCAACCAGTTTTAAATTCTATTGCGAAAGTGATTAAAGAATATAACAAAACAATGGTACAGATTAACGGTTATACAGACAGCACGGGAAGTGCGGCAACAAATAATTCGCTATCTCTGATGCGTGCAAACTCTATTTCTAATTATTTGCGTTTGCAAGGGGTTGATGGGAATCGTATTGTTGCCAACGGATATGGTTCTTCAAACCCGATTGCGTCAAATGCAACTGCGGCAGGACGTGAACAAAACCGCCGTGTAGAGATTGTGCTTGTTAATAAGCAATAGTTAGGTTTAAGCATTGAAACAGAAAGCCACTGGAAACAGTGGCTTTCTGTTTTTGTAATATGTGTAAAAATAATGTTTAATAATTGATAGGGTGGAAAATAAATTGTACTAAAAAATAGAGTGCTTTTTGTCGCGTTGGAGATAATGCTTAATGGATATAAGTAAGAAGAATGTTCTTTGGTATGTATTGCTGGGCATATTGGGGATAATGGTTGTATGTTGCTTGTATTATACAACTTTTGTCAGAGCGATACTAAGTGATGAGCAAGAGCATACGTATGCGTCTTTTATGATTTATAGAGGTTTTAGTCCGTATAAGGATTTTTTTGAACACCACCACCCGTTGATGTGGTATTTGTTTTATCCGCTGATGTTTCTTTTTCATAATGATGCTTCTATATTTATTGTTGAACGTTGTTTTTCTTTATGGTTTTTATTTTGTGATTGTTTTTTTCTTATTAAAATTTGTCGCTTAATTTCTCAAGAGGTAAAATTTCAGATTATAACAATACTTTTCTTTCTATTACCTGAGTGTGTTATGTTGTATGGTGTAGATTTTCGGCCAGATAATGTGATGCTTATGTTTTGTTTGGCAGGTATTTATTATTGGTTTTGTTTTATTCAATTTGGTGGACAAGCGAAGCTTAATTTGGCTTTTTTGTATTTTTTCTTGAGCCTTATGACTTTACAGAAAGTGTTACTGATGTTGTTGCCTGTGGGGGTGGTTTGTTTGAAATTGCTTTGGGATAGGAGATTAGGATGGCAAACTTTAGTGAAGGCACTGTTATGTCCGTTTATGTTAGCAGGTGTTTATATTTTTTATCTATATATATGTGGGACGTTAAAGGATTATTTTGAGTTAAATTGGTTGTTGAATTTGAAGCAGAAGTTTGATTTTACTTCATCAATATGGCAGACGAAATATTGTTTAATTGCGTTGTTCTTAGCGTTATATGGTGTATTTTTTGTTCAAAATGAGATACTTCGCATCGTTTCTTTTCTGTGTTTAGCTACATTTTCTTTGTTGCAATTTGTTGTGTATACTCCGTGGTTGCAATATTGGATATTGGTTTATCCTTATTTTGCAATTATTACTGCATATTGGCTTATGAAATTAAAATATTCGTTTCTGAGGCTTGGTGTGATGGCTGTAATTGTTTGTTTTGCAGGAGTTCATTGTTGGAAAATTATTCAAATGGTACGTTCGGTGGATGAGAAATTGAGTGACTCTGTGACACGGGTTGCTCAAGTTTTAAGACGTACTGGTGAGGATGATTTTATTTTAAGTACTTCACTTTTTATAAGTGGACTTCGTTTTGAGGCATCGGGGTATTATTGGTTTGAACGTGGATATACGGCGCGGATTGATTATCATTTTTTTCAAAGGCGTGAATGGCCCAATATTGATTATATTGTACGGACGACTAAACCTAAGGTTATTGCAAATGAAAGTCAAGGGGTGTGCATATCAGACAATCTTGTTTATTCTTTGGAAGCTTGTCATGGGGAAGAAGTGTTTAATCGGAGTGAAATATTGGAAAATTATTATGATTACGGGGATTTTTATCTTCGTAAAAAGCATGTGCGTTATTGATGTAATGAGAAATAAAGAAAACCATCATTTCGGTGGCTTTTTTGTGTATAAATATTGTTCTTTTATAGCTGGTTAGTCTTTTATGAAGTAGATAAAAAAAGATGTTATATGTGGTTTAGAGAATGCGTCATGGATGTTTTAGATTTTTAGCTGTGAGCGAACTGAAAGGGTATGTATGTTTGGAAATATTAAACATATATTGGGTAAGAAAGAAGAAATTTCGGTTTTCTATAAAAGCTGGCTGATTACCTGTTTGGTTTGGAGCTTTATGCTGTTTCGGTTTTGGTGGGGAAACCATGATTGGGAGTATCTTAAAAGCTCGGTCGAGTTAAAAGATGGTTTTTTTGAGGCGAGATATAGTCAACATTTATTTATCAATTTTTTCTTAGAAGGGCAAGTTTTACCAATTTTTCTTGGATTGATTTCTTTGGCAACATTGGTGATGATGGGAATGCTTGTCATGACGTATTTGGGAGGAAAAGTTGAGAGTAAAAAATATTTATTTCCAGTGTTGCTTGTTACTTTATCACCCTATACTGCAATAGTGTTTTATTATGTCTTTATAATGCTACCTTTGACAATGTGGGGTGCGTTAGGTGTGTTTATATTGTTTTTTACTGAACCGCCGTACAAGTTATGGAAATTTGGGGTTGGATTTTTAGGTTTTATTTTGCTTTTTGGGGGGTATCCGCCGATTTTATCTTTTGTGTTTACGTTGTTTGTGGGACGGAAATTGATTTGTTATGTCAACCAAAAGGTGCAGATTAAAGAAATTTTTTTGAATGTGGTGTTTTTTTGTGGGCAGCTTGGGAGTGCATTTGCTGTATATCAGGTGATTTTAGGGTGGTTAAGAAAAATCGGCGCATTAAATGCCGAGATGTATAATCTTCAAGTGCGGCGTATTGTTGATATTTTTAAGCAGGTTGGTTGGGAGATAATTGCACCGATAACGAATGTTGGCTATTTTTATCGGGAGTTGGGATTGGTATATGCTGTGTTTTATATGGTTGTTTTGGGGGGGGCGATATTTAAGTTTTTTTCATTATCAAAAAATCGGGTTATTGTGCTGGGTATGATTGTTTGTATGTTCCTAGCTTCGCGATTTCCGTTTCTCCTTTCTTCAAGTGCATATTTAGGGGAATTTAGAGTAGCATATTGGGGGCAAATGGGTCTATTAGTGGTGGCATTATATTGGGCGTTTAGCTTTAATATGCGGTTGGTTTGTAATATCAGTCTTTTCTTTTTATGGATTTTTATCCAGACAGATTATGATATTCAGAAAGTGCAATATTTGAAGTTTAAATCTGAATGTTTGTTTCAGCGTAGAGTACTTGAGCGAATTTCATTAAATTCAAATTTTAATGGAGAAAATGCTTATTATACTTTGAATATAGGGTATCCAAATTTTAAAGGGCATTTTTGTTTGGGGGGTGTTTGTGCGAGGTTTGATAATGAGTTGTTAGACAATACGGTTTTACCTGCGGATTTAGGGCAGATTTTGCCTTTAGGAGGACCTGATACTTTTGTGGCAAAGAGGTTAGGCTTTTGGGGAAATCGTCTTTGGCGTGTTGGTATGGGGCAACTTACTATGGATGTTGGTATGGAAGATATTAACAATATACGTTGGTGGATGTATCAAAAAGCAAAAGTATATCCTAATAAGGAAGGGATATATATTGATGATAAATTTTTGATTATGAATTTTGATGAAAAGTTGTTTAACAAATCAAAAGAGTTAATTCTAAATGGTTTGATTGAATAAGATATAATTGTGGCTTGTTTGCTAAAATAAGAATATTTTTTGTAAATAAAAAATATCGTTTTGGTGGCTTTTTTGCGGGGATAAAGCTTTTGTCGGCTTTTTATAATATGGGGTTATTTGGATTTTATGAGAATATTTACATAGATGTCGGCAGAGGAGTTTTTATCAGTCGGGCGTTCTTCCCATAGTTTTATAACAAGTTGTGCTGGAAAATCGGTGATGCGGAAAACTGTTTCTGGTTTGCTTGGGGAGACGTTATTGCAGCCTCCAGCGGCAGAACAGTTTGTTCCCAGATGGATATAGTCTTTTGTTGTTCCTATTGTTTGTGTTATATTATCGGGGGATAACATACTGATATTTTCAGTTTTTAAGATGTGAATATAGTTATAACCTAAATCGCGAGCATTGAGGTCTGATAATACGTATTGTGAGAGTAGTTTATAGGGAAGGATTTGAGCATCTAAATTATATTCAACAGAGAGAATATTGTGAAATGTGTCGTAATATAGCTTTGAGGGGAGTAGATGATTTTGAGGTTCATCGCAGAACCATGAAGGTCGTTTTTTTTCAGAGGAAAGGACAACAGTGGTATCTCTGGATAATCCGATAAGTATGTCTGGATTGTTTATTTCTCTGCTGACAAAGGAGTTTCCTATTGTTTCGTCTCCAGTTTTGGTTGTACAATGATATGCAGAGATGCTTTTCCATGGTTTACCGCTTATTATTTGGGAAAAAATTTGGGAGGAAGGTTGGTGATTTTCGGGGAAGAAATAAGAATTATCCGTTTGTTTTTGTCGTTGGTTGTATATTTCTCTTTGGGATAAGTTATTCAGATTGCTTACTGGATTGATTGTTAGGTTAACAGATTTATAGTAGAGTGTGGGGGTGATTGCTGACAGGATTTGCTCATCGGTTTCTATGCTTTGTGCGAAAGCTTGGAATGCTATTAAATTTACGAGTAATAATAAATATTTAATCATTGTGTTTCCTGATATAAAAAGAGCCTCTCGTTTTGTGGGAGGCTCTTTGATGTTTGGGTTATGCACCGAAGACAATCTGCATTGTGTCTTTGGCAATCATATATTCTTCATCTGTTGGGATAACGAAGACGCGAACTTTAGAATCTGGAGTGGAGATTTCTTCGATATTTCCACGGCGATTGTTTGCCTCTTCGTCTAAAGTTATGCCGAGATATTGCAAGCGTTCGAGAACGAGCTTTCTTACCAATGAGCCGTTTTCGCCAATGCCTGCGGTAAAGACAATCGCGTCAACACCGCCTAATACGGCAATGTAGGCACCGATGAAGCGGATAATGCTGTGAATGTAAGCGTTCATGGCATCAGTTGCTTTTTCTTCAACACCGAATAATGTTTCTACATCACGGTTATCTGAGTAGCCACACAGACCGAACATACCGCTTTTTTTATTTAAAATCTCATTTACCTCATCTGGGGTTTTGTTTTGAGATTTGCAGATATATAGTGGGATATATGGGTCAATATCGCCACAACGTGTTCCCATTATAAGACCTGCAAGAGGGGTGAAACCCATTGATGTATCTAAGCATATCCCATTATCAATCGCAGAGATTGATGCACCGTTACCGAGGTGGCAAGTGATGATTTTGCCTTTTTTGCCAATAAGTTCTGCTGCTTTTTGAGAAACGTAGGCGTGTGATGTGCCGTGGAAGCCATAACGGCGAATTTTGTATTTGGTGTATTGTTCTAAAGGAAGCGCATAGAGAAAGGCTTCTTTAGGCATGGTTTGGTGAAAAGCTGTATCAAACACAACAGTTTGTGGAACATCAGGCAATAGATTTTGTACAGCTTTGATGCCTAAAACGTGTGCGTGATTGTGTAGAGGGGCGAGTTCTGCTAAGCTTTCGATTTGGTCTACAACGGTGTCGGTTACCAATACGGAGTTTTTGAAGATGTCGCCCCCTTGAACAACGCGGTGTCCGACTGCGTCAATTTCTGTCATTGAAGTTAATGCGCCGTTTAATAATTCTGCAATAACTTCGTTGATTGCTTCGTTGTGGGTGGGAAGAGCGATTTCTCGTTTGCGCTTTTCACCGTTTGGGAATTTGATTTCAACGAAAGAGCCGTTAATACCGATACGATCAGCAACGCCTTTGGCAACAACGTCATACTTATCACCTTCAACGTTGAATAATTGGTATTTTAATGAAGATGAACCAGAGTTTAATACGAGAATCTTTTTCATTTATTTTCGTCCTTATTTATAAAATTATTTAACAGCCTGAATGGCGGTAATGGCAATCATGCCAACGATGTCTTCTGTTAATGCACCGCGAGAAAGGTCATTTACAGGGGCGTTCATACCTTGCATTATTGGACCATAGGCTTCTGCACCATATAAGCGTTGTAAGAGTTTATAGCCGATGTTGCCCACTTCTAGGCAAGGGAATATCATAACATTAGCTTGACCTGCGACTTTTGAACCTGGGGCTTTTTTCTTGGC
>CAZRHI010000079.1:0-7111 GCA_964599945.1 uncultured Acetobacter sp.
TGCTCTGGTGGCGAAATTGGTAGACGCGCATGCTTCAGGTGCATGTTGCCTTTGGCAGTGAAAGTTCAAGTCTTTTCCAGAGCACCAGAATTTCCCCTCTTCAAGAGGGGTTTAATATATATCGATTTAAGTAGCTCTGAACTTTCGACAAGAAAATTTAACTACAATCAAAAAAGAGAATTTTTTTCTCATCATTTTTATAACTAACAGCCACCCCACCCAATAAATGGTTTTAGTTTCCTTGATATTCTTTCAAATAAGCTTATATCTCTAAGTGTTCACGATAGGAAATTTTGAAAATAGAATTTAGTTTCGGGGTTTGCTTTGTGAACAAGAAAAGTTCCTTGTCTTCTACAAAGCAAAAGATCTAAATTCGTTTGTTGGTGTATTAGAGGAGGTCATATAGAGAGAGGATAATTCTCCTCTCTCTTTTTATTTATAAGCATAATAAAACCCTCCAATAGGAGGGTTTTCGTTTAGAGAATAGATGCGGTTGGTTCTGTGCTAACATCTATACTCGCCAGATCGTAATCTCCCGTAGTGTTTACCTCTATATCGCTCAAATAGCGGTAGTGAGGGTGGTGATGATGTCGTGGCGGAGGAGGTGGTGGTGGGCAGTAATGATAATGCGGTGGTGGTGGAGGTCCATAAAGAAAATCCATCATTGAAGCGCAACTGCTCATCAAACACATGAGAACTAGACCACAAAAAAGAGAGATACCCTTAAAATAATTTTTCTTTTTCATAAGAGTAATTTTTTTAATGATACAATAATTTAAGATTTGCACAAAATATATCATAAAAAACATAGCTTGTCCAGTAAAAATGATATGGACATTTTGGTTTGAATACGTTAGCGTAAAAATATGAACAAAGATTTATCGACATTGTTGCTAAAATGGTATGCCAAAAATGGTAGAGAATTGCCATGGCGTGTCAAAGGTGGAGCGCACCCCAATCCTTATGTGATATTAGTGTCAGAGTTTATGTTGCAACAAACGACAGTCAAAACAGTAATTCCATATTTTCATCGTTTTATGGAGCGTTTCCCGACCATACAATCATTAGCTTTAGCAGATATAGAAGAGGTTTATCAGCTTTGGCAAGGGTTAGGGTATTACACACGCGCCCGCTCGTTGCATACCTCTGCACAGATGATAATGAATGATTTTGCAGGTAAGTTTCCAAAATCAAAAGAAGACGTGTTAAAGCTCAAAGGCATTGGTGCATATACCGTAGCAAGTTTTTTAGCTTTAGCGTTTAATCAGCCCGAAACGGTAATAGACGGCAATGTTATGCGCATAATGGCGCGATTGTATCATTTAACAGATTCGCTTGATGATATTGCAGATATTATTCGTTCTAAAGCCGAAGCTTTAACAAGCAAAGAACACCCTGCAGATTACGCTTCAGCGATTATGGATTTAGGAGCAACCGTCTGTACACCTAAAAATCCGCAATGCTTGCTTTGTCCGTGGGGAGAATATTGCTTGTCAAAAGGTGCAAGCGATGTGGAGCAAATTCCTATTCGCCACTATTTAGAAAAAAAAGAAAAATGTGGTAGTGTGTATTTGATATATAATTCTAAAGGAGACATCTTAATCCGCAAACGTACCGAAAAAGGGCTGTTATCTGGTTTATACGAATTTCCATGGATTGATGAGGAAACGAGCTATCCTCAGGCTCAAAATACCAATAAAAAAGTAATCCACGTTTTTACCCATTTCAAATTAACGTTGCAAATTTATACTTTCCAATCAGATACTTCCCCCATAGCAGACGGCATATTCATTGCGCCTCAAAACCTAAATAATTATCCGTTTTCAACATTGATGAAGAAAGTCATTAAAAACATTTCTAAAGAAGGTTTAAAATGAAAAAACTAGTTTTGCTCTTTGTACTTTCTGCTTTTCAAACTTTCGCAACAGAAATAAAAGTTGATAATATTCTAGTTGAAAAGTCTGCACGCAAAATGTATTTACGCCAAGGAACGCAAGTTATTAAGGAATATCGTATCGCTTTAGGGTCAAATCCTGTCGGACATAAAGAAAAAGAGGGTGATGGTAGAACCCCAGAAGGGAAATACATAATTTCAGGAAGAAATCCCAAAAGCTCGTATCATTTATCTTTGCGCATATCTTATCCAAACGAAACAGATAAATTAAATGCACTAGCCAAAAAAGTAAATGCAGGAGGAGATATAATGATACATGGCTATCCTAATTATGCTCCCACTTTAGCTTTCAATCTTATCCACAAAAACTATGACTGGACGGCAGGATGCATAGCAGTAACCGATGATGAAATAGAAGAAATATGGAAACTAGTTCCCAATAATACTCCAATAGAAATAAAACCATAAGTAAAAGAAGTAAAGATACAAAAAATCCCCCCGAATACGGAGGGATAAGAGTTAGTAACGAACCACTGACGTAGCTTTAGTTAAGTACTTCCAACACCTATTAAGCGAAAGGTGGCCATCTTCGCCCTTGAGCTTTCCTTCAGCATCAATAAAAACCTCATCGTTGTGAGATACACATTGAGAGATTTTATTTAAGACTGATGCAACATTTTCAGGAGAAATTCCACCTGAATATCCTTGCATAATTCCTTCAAATGCTGGCGAGGCATACTGCTCAGGTTCAATCCCTTCACCATGAGAGTTGTCATAAAGACAATCAAAACGAAAACCAGTCTCATAGAGTTTATGAATGAACTCCGCATTGTCATCGTTATACGAAAGAATAAATCTTACGTCTGGATAACGTTGCATTGAAGCAAGCAACCGCTCTAAATCAGGCGTCTTTTCTCGCCCAATTCTAAAGTTCAGTTGCACACGCCCGAAAAACGGTTTTCCATTAGAACCTCTCCACTGGAGAAATTCAGATAACTCCTTTGCAGGTTTGCCATCGCAAAAGCTCTCCACCCAGTCTTGATTTAGGTGTAAAGCAAAATTTGGATGAGAAACCAGACTGTTGAACCTACAATAAAGAGCCTTAAGCCACCAGTAACGAGCTGTGCCAAAAGAAGCTTTTTTACCAGAAACCTGAATACCGACCTCTGTAATGCCACGAAAACGGCAGAGAACATTTCTTAGTTCATCAATGTCTGTATGCTCATTAGCACCAGACAGGGTTATAAATCGTAACCTCATAATAAAAAATTAAATAATAATAAATAAATTAGAAAAAATATTACAATAAAACATTTTAAAGTCAAGTTTTTTCAATAAAAAAGGTTGCCAGATTAACGGCAACCTTTTGAAAAATAATAAATTAGTAACCACCGAAGGTCATATAGAAGTCTGGATTGTCGAGAATAGGTGTATACCCACTACTCTCGGAACTCTCCGAAGACGCCGATTCGTAATTGTTTCTCTTCGGCGTCAATCCGCTTCCTTTTGCTTTGCGGTTCTTGTTCTCTTTAACCGCATCTCTGATCTGAACACCTGTGCCAATTCCAACACAAGCGAGATAAAGAAGTAAACCAAACATGTTACTCTGATTTAATAATGAAACATAAGGTTAATAAACACACAAATAAAATATTCCTAAATAATAAAAAGTCAAATCTAAAATTTGTATAATCAAAAAAATAGACAAAAAAGACTTGCACTTATCATAATTTTGTGATACGTTGCAAATGTAGATACCAAATTATGTGAGAGATTATTATGGTTATCTTGTCTAACGGCTCTATTGGCACGTGCAGTTAGACTAGTATTCACGCCCGGAGGTAAAAACCAATCAAGGTCTAGCTTCCGTAGTTCTGATAGTACTATGACACAGAACACACAAGAGAGTGCAACCCTCGTGATTAACCCCAAAGCAATCGAGCTTACCGCTAGGTTGCAGGACGTCCCAAATCGTAGTCGCCTACAGGAAGTCCTTCTGGAAGCAACAGGAAACGGACGTTCCGTAAGCCTCATCGGCAACTTGCGCCGCCGTACTTCCCTCAAGGAGGGAATAAAAGTATTGATGGCTCAGACGTACACCTACACAATTCCGAGCGAGGCACTTCGCTCTTTAGGAAACGATGAGGTGTTTGTCATAGGTCGCTCAGGGGGTGATATTCCTCTAGATGCTCGATTGAAGTTTCCGATGTATGTGGATACCCACGTCTCTAGGATACAATGCTTCGTGTTAAGAAAGAAGAATCGTTTCTTGCTCTTTGACACAGGTATAAACGGAACAAAGCTCTGCGCCCCAGCGCGATAAGCTACGTTCTTGCTCTCTATATAAGCCTCCCCCTCACAGAGGGGGCTTTTTTTATGTTTCAAATGTTCTCAAGAATGTTGACTTCTTTGGGCTGAAATGGCAAATTAACAAGGACTAATTTAAAAATAAAAATCTTCATCTTGAGGGAATAATGCAAAAGGTACTAAAAATGATATTATGTATAATTGGCTTCATTCTTATTATCATCACAGGTTTAGGTTTATACGCGATTAGGGAAATTGGTAATCTCCCCACAAAGGAAGAAATGAAAGCCTACGAAATATTACCATATTTCAAAGACGGCAAATTTCATGGAGCGGAAGAAATGCGTTTTTACCCAGATAAAGTGCGTAACGGCCCTGCTGGTTTTGGTCGTATGCTCTTTGCTTCTAAATTTGCCCCCAAAATTGATTTACCCCAAGTTAAATTAAATAAAAAGAGTTTCTCTGAAACGCCTGAAGATTTTACATTTTATTGGTTAGGACATTCCAGTGTCATTTTAGAGTTGGCACAACAGCGTATTGTTTTTGACCCTGTGCTAAACAATGCAGCTCCAATTCCACTTGCCGTTCCGCGATATGGCTCTTCGGTGATAGAATATGAAGAACTTCCCAAAGTGGATTATGTTATCATTACCCATAATCATTATGATCATCTAGAAAGAAAAAGCATTCAAGCCCTAAAAGATAGTCATTTTATTGTACCACTAGGGGTTGGAGCTGCTCTGCGTGGATGGGGTGTTAAACCAGAGAATATTACAGAACTTGGTTGGGGTGATGTCTTCCAAAAAGATGAGTTAACAATAACAGCTGAAACCGCAATGCACTATTCAGGAAGAGCAAAATTAGCAAGCAACGAAACACTCTGGAATTCTTATGTCCTAAAATCTAGTGATAAAAGCCTATACTGGGGAGGAGATACTGGCTATGGTAAGCATTTCAAAGAAATAGGCGAAAAACATGGTCCGTTTGATATTGTTGCTTTAGAAATTGACGCATGGAACCCTGGGTGGCCCAACATTCACCTTTTTCCAGAAGAGGCAATCACCGCAACTAAAGAGTTAAATTCTAAAAAAATTCTCCCCTTACATTGGGCGGTGTTTGATTTAGCATTGCACCCATGGCATGAATCAATAGATATGCTTGAAGAAGCCACCCACAATACAGATATAAAACTCCTAACCCCGATGATGGGTGAAAAAGTAATTATGGATAAAAGCGAAACAAAAAAATGGTGGTAACAATCACTTCCAAAACATACCAACAAAAAACCGCCGTTTCGGCTGTTTTTACTTGGCAGCCCATCATTGATATTATCCGAACAGATTTTGATGATGAATTGATAGAAATATTAAAGGAATTTGCACCTTGACTTTAACACGTTAAACGATACTATTAGAAAATATTAAGGAGAAAAAAGATGAGATATTTTTTTATAGTAATATTTGCGATTCTGATAATATCCTCAAATGCACAATCAGAAGATCAAACGCTAAATAAGGTTAAAGAACAGCTAGAAATATATCAAAAGAAATGTTATAATGAAGCTTTCTCAAAAGAAGAAATTGAAAAAGATGTGCCATTGTTTGGTATCGATGAAGGAGAAATGTATGCGAATCTTGTGGAATATTGGGGAAGTATGAAACAAGCTGAACAGGATTATTCTGCCTGCATGAAAGAAATCATAGTAAATAAGATAGATACAGAATTTCCAGAGGAAAGCCAAAAAGAAATGAAAGATGCTTTGGAGGAAATTCAATCAGGAATATTAAAATTATATTGGAATGTACACAATAGTCAAGATAATGGTCTTATCGGTCGGTTACAGAATGATGCCGCAATGTCTCGTGTGTATGACAACATTTTAGAAGACATCATTCATTATTTAACCGTACACGGCAAACTCAAAGGGTGGGGAGACCATACTTTACTTCCATAAAGCCCTTAAAGCATCTCTTCGTTCCTGTGGTAACCGATTCTTTTTAATATTTTCCTGAACAGATTTTGATGATGAACTGATAGAAATATTAAAGGAATTTGCTCCTTGACTTTAACGTATTAAATTATAACATAACCACATCAGATATTTATGCTGGGAAAAAGTTAATGGAAAAAGAAAGAATGAAGAAAACAATATTGATTTTGTTTATGGTAATAAGCTGTTTTAATGCAAAAGAAGCTTTGTCAGATGTTTGTTATGAAATTAAGGAGAGCGTAATAGCAAGGGTAGAGGATATCTTAAAACATCAAAAAGAAATATATCAATATTGTTCTATATGCCAAGAAGCTCATGTGCGCAAAATAATGCTAAAAGATATAAAGTTAGGAAGCCCAATGAGGATAAATAATGAGACAGTAGATTTGGCACACATATACTATAAAGAAGGAGAATATTTTGTTAATTTAGGTGTTGCCAGCGGGTGTATCTCTGAAAATGAACATAATATCAAAGCAAAGTTAAGTGAATTACCAGATATTCATTATTCACAAGAGGAGAATAGCAAAGAGGCAAAAGAAAAAGCTAAAAAAGCCTATGAATCTTGCATTGAGCAAAGCAAAATTTCTAAAGAACATCAAACTACTGCCGAAATGGTCAGAGTAAATACGCTGATCAATAATTGTTTAGCTGAAAAAATAAAACAGGAAATAGACCAAGGGTTTGATGAAGAGATTCGGCAGGCTATGTATCAAGATTTAGCTGGCATACGGAAAAGTATATCAGGTTTTTATGGCAAAATCTATAGTGAAAATAAATATTGCGAAGGACGATGCGGAACAATCTCAATACTTTTACCTTATATTGATGAAGGAAATATGCTGGCAGAAATGTTAGAGAAACTTATTTATCTTAACATAAATAAAAATGGGTACTAACAATAGCTAGCACCCATTTTT
>CAZRHI010000080.1:0-7066 GCA_964599945.1 uncultured Acetobacter sp.
TTGTAATGGAGTTTATAATATGAAGAAAATTTGTTTATTAACAGCAGCTGCATCAATATTTGCGCTAAACGCTAATGCAATGGATTGGAGTATGGGTAATCAATATTTCAGACCATATATTGGTGCTGATTATGTTTATTCGTATGCAAAACATGGTGCGATTGCCAAAAATGCTAAAAAGGATTATAATTCTTGGTTGGTAAATGTTGGTACAGATATTGCTCGTTATACCAGTGTTGAAGCCTTTTTCCAGCAAACAGGTGAGCGTAAATCACGTTCTCGTGATGAACAAACAAAATCTGAATTCTACGCTTGGGGTTTAGATGTATACGGTCGCATTCCAGTAATGTGTTCTGGGTTTAATCTGCTAGGCTCACTTGGTGCAGCAGATTATAATGTAAAATATAAATTGAAACCAACAGGACGTAGTTTAGATAAGCAACGCGTCGGTTATCGTGCTGGTGCTGGTTTCTCCTATGACTTTAATAGCAATGTATCATTCCGTGTAATGGGACGTTATACTTATATCGGAATGCCTAACTTAAATAATTTGATGGAAGTTACAGCAGGTCTACGCTATACATTCTAATTTAGGAATGTAAGTAAGCCCAAAAGGGTACAGTAAAAACTGTACCCTAAATTTTTAAAAGAAAATAAAGAACTAAAGATATTTTAGTCCGATAACACAATCATTTTCAACACACGAACACGTTGCCATAGCTTCAATAATGGTAAGCGGAGCCGCGTCAGCATGCAATCCTGAAGTATAAATATTATTTTCAGGAGAAGAGGCGTCCCCAGCAAACATATTAACCATTTTAGCTTCAGTAATTTCTTCAGGACCAACATAAATGCTCTGAAAACCAGAAGCAGGGTCTTGCCCCCAATCCATAGTAGATAAGGGAATGCAAGCAGTTTTTGGTAGTCCCATAAAATAAATTTCATAGGCACCAATAGTCCCATTAGCTGTTTTGCTTTCAAAAATCTGTACTTTACCATCATAGGCATGGGTGATAGCAGTAGATGAGGTTTCGCTTAACATTTCTGCGGGAACAACACCAGTTTTAATAAGAATGCCATTGTTAATCCCCGCAAAAGAATGTTGAGAGGAGTATAGGGAACGAATACTCATTGATAATTCACTTATTTGAGAAATAATTTTATTGAGCTTTACTTTAGCCATAGCCTTTGAATAACCAGCTATACCACCGACAGAAAGAACACCGACGATAGCTAAAACACCTAACATCTCAATCATGGAGCGACCTTGCTGGCAACTATTCATTTAATGCTCCTCCTTTTTCAAAAATGACAATCTTTTAGTAAGTATATAGCAAAATTTTCGTCCTGTAAAGCCTATGAAAAGAGCTATAACTAAAGTTATAATAATATAAATCGGAGTGCTAAGCACCTCCCCAAATGGAAAATGATAATACCAAATATTAGTTTTAAATGCTGTTTTATCAAAAATTCCGAAAGGAGAAAGAATGGCCTTAACAAACATAAAACCGATAAAATGGTGCATCATAATATCAAAAGTATGTGTGGATACATAGTTAAGAATACGAGATTCTTTCATAATAGGAGCAAAAATTTTAGCGACTCTAAGCCAAAATCCAATAGCTAAAAAGCTGACAGCATAAATACTCCAAGAGGGGGCGTTGACCCAATCAAGCCAAGCAGGAATTATATTGCTCTCAGGAAAATGAAAGCGTAATAAAATGGTTGCAAAAATAATAAGGGAAAAATAAACAGGCGCATTAAGAGTGTCGTGTTGTTCTAAAAAGTTGCGATATAATATCCCTAAAGCATAAAAAGGTAAAAAGTAAAATATTCGACATCCAGTCAACAAAATATTACGTTGTCCAAAATTCTCAGGAGAAATCCTTAAAGATATGCATCCTAATAAAAGAGAAAAACAGAAGAAACATATAAGAAGCAAAGTTGAATTATTTTTTTGTGAAAAAAGAGGTTTTAATATAACAAAGCTAATGAGTTGAACAAAGAATAGTGGAATTAAAAACCAGCTTCCCATATTATAAATATATTGATGCCCATCAACAATAGGTGCATAAAATAGAGTATAAAGCGAAAAATCATCACCTAAAGAAAATTGGTAGTGATGATTGAGAAGGTAAACCAATCCTCCATAAATAATATTCCAAAGGTAAAGAGTAAGAATAAGCCTCATAAATTTATGAGAGATGAAATTTTTATAATCATAAGCAAGATTAAGAAAATATCCAGATGCAAAGGCAAAAAGGGCAATGTGATAATTTTGGTAGGGGAATAATCCTTCTAAGGAAAGATAATTAAAAGAGCCAATATGTCCATCAAGAATCATAAAAATAGCCAAAATATAGAGAAATCTAAACGAAAAGTTTATGTCTTTGAGGGACTTTTTTTGCATAAGTTAACCCTTTTTAAAAAAAATAAAATTACAATAAAACTAAAATCATCATAGATTGTAAAACTTAAGGTTTGATTAAAGAAAGATAACTACTTAAAAGTTTTATTTGATGTGTATAAGCAAGAAAAAGAACTTTTAAAATTGGTGTCAACCTTATATATTCGCCAAAGTGTAAAGTTTAGGAGGGACTAATGACTTCTTATGATATAACAGTTTCCACGCCAGAAAAAACAAAATGGAGTGGGCAGGGAGTATTGCTTTTTGCATACAGTGCAATAGTAACATTTGCATTGGTATTAGTTGTCTGCAAAAAGCTAGAAACGCCAGTGGAAGTTGTTGAAAATGAACAAGTCGCAATAGAAGAAATACAAGAAAATATAGATGATGCTTCAATAAGTAATTTCTTAGTGTCAACAGTAGAAGAAAGCATAACGGAAGCTTTTGAAACAGAAAATAATGATGAAAATGAGAGTTTTGATAATCCTGCTATTCAGTGGGAAATAGCGGAAGAAACATCTCAACCTGAGGTTAAAGAAGATGTTGTAACTGTTGCCAAAGGTGATAATTTTATTGGTATATTGCAAAAAATTGGTATGGAATACCAAGAGGCTAACCAGGCTGCGGAAAGCTTAAAAAAAGCTGGTTATAATGTTAGAAATTTACGCATCGGTCAAAAAATCGAGATAACTAAGACCGTAGATGTTCCTTATGGTGCATTGTTAAGCGTAGATAAAATTGTAATTTCTCCTTCGGCAGATATAAAATATACTGTAACGCGCAATGAAGATGAAAAATATGTAGCCGAATCAGAGCAACTAGAACTTCAAGTAGAACAAAAAATTGCAGAAGGAACAATAACAACATCACTAGCGGTTGCAATGAATAATGCGGGTGTTCCTCAGAGTGTCATTGGTAATTTTATCAATATTTTTGCCTATACGGTTGATTTTCGGAGTGATATAAAAGTTGGACATACATTTAAAGTTTTATATGATCGCAAAGTAGGACCAGACGGAAAAGTTGTAAAAAATGGCGAAATACTTTATGCAGAGCTAAATTTAGGGAAAGATAAAATTGCTTTGTACCGCTATAAAGATTTAAATGGTGGTGTGGATTACTATGATTCTAAAGGTTTGGTGTTAAAAAGAACGTTGGATCGTAAACCTTTAGAGTTTCGGACAGCCCGTATTTCTTCCCAATTTGGCTGGCGTCGTCACCCGATTTTAAATAGAAGAATTTTACATAGTGGTGTAGATTATGCTGCTCCTAAAGGAACGCGTATTTATGCTAGTGGAGATGGAGTGGTGCAACGCGCGCAAATGGCTGGTGGATATGGTAATTATGTTGTGATTAGACATAACTCTGAATATTCGACTGGATATGCGCATATGACAGGTTTTGCTCGTGGGATAAAACCAGGGGTAAGAGTTAAACAAGGGCAAGTGATTGGTTATGTTGGCTCAACAGGCCGTTCAACTGGACCTCATCTCCATTTTGAAGTAATGAAAAATGGTAAAAAGGTTGATCCATTAAAAGTAAAAGCTGCCACAGGAACAAATCTAGCAGGAAAAGATTTAAAACTTTTCAAAGAAGAAATGAAGAAAGTAGCTGCGTTAGCAGATGTAGATAAATCGTATGCATCTGCAAAAGAAACTGCTTTACCAGAGCAAACAACAGAAAATATAGCAATAACAAACTAATTAAAAATGATATAGGAGAAGAGTTAAAAGAGAACGAGAGTTCTCTTTTTCTATATCTTAAAATTTCAAGAAATAGAACAGAACAACACAGATAAAAAGCTTGCTAATTAAAAAATAATATATATAAGGAAAATATCTTCGTATAGAGGTAAATAAATTGACAGTGTTAAAAAGGCGATATTTTTATATTTTTTTAGTCGGACTTTTAATAAGTCCGTTGCCTTGTTTTGCAGATGTAACCATTGCAGTTATAGCACCCAAAGCAGGCGAATATGCCAAAGCTGGAGAAGAGTTGTTTAATGGTGCAAAGCTTGCAATTCAGGAAATCAATGATAATGGTGGGCTAAATGGTGAAAAGTTAGATATTTTAACCATAGATGACCGCTGTGATGATCGTTTGGCTGTGTCAACTGCAGAAATGTTGACATTGTTGAGTTCTAAAAATATAGGCTTGGTTGTTGGCCCATATTGCTCAAATCGTTTTGAGGAAGTGGCAAGCAAATACGAAGAAGGGCAAATATTTCAAATAGTTCCAACAACCGTGTCCTATAATACCGCAAATATGGAAAAAAGAGGGCAAATACTTTTATTGGGAACAAAATCTCAAATAAGCAAAGATTTTTTTCAGTATTATAACCAAAATTTTGCAGGCTTAAAGGTTGGCTTTATATATAATGATAAACCTGAAGATGGATATACAGAAGTTGCTAAAACATTGTTTGATGAATTTCGTCGCTACGGAAAAAGTGATTTATTGAAGTTTTATATATTAAATGATGCTCAAATAAAAAAGACAGACCTTGCTGATGCTGTCATAAAAGATAACATAAATATCGTTTTAGTTTTAGGGGAAGATAGAGAATCAGCGGAGTTTATTGAAGCAATACAACAAAAAGATAAAAATCGGATAATCTTTACGGATAAAAAACAAAATGTAACCCAGATGTTAAAAGGACTTGGGGAAAAGGCAAATGGAATGTACTTCATGGATATTCCTCGCCTAAAAGATAGTTTAGCATTCACGGAAAATTTAGTCAATCTTCGCTTATTGGGAATAGAACCAGAAGGAATGGAAACATATAGTTATGTTGCCGTAAAGCTATGGGGAGATTTGGTTAGAGAAGTTAAAGATTTTTCTTATGCTAAGCTATCAGCAGTGTCAAATACGGGTGAGATGAAAGAAAAATGGAGTGAATTTTTAATGCATAGTGGCAGTGTAAAGTCATCAAAATATGTAATAGAAATATATCAAAATGGTGATTTTAAACAAGTGTATTAAAACTTGTGCAATCTCAACCAAAGAGCTTGAGTTGTAAAAATATAAGGTTATAGTAAACTAAATTCATTTTTTGTTGTAAAGGTAAAGTCAATGGCAGGAAGCATAAATAAAGTTATTTTAGTAGGAAATTTGGGGCAAGACCCTCGTGTAAGTAATACACAAAGCGGTGCAAAAGTTGTATCATTTAGTGTTGCTACAACAGATACATGGAGAGATAAGGCGACAGGCGAACGTAAGGATCGAACAGAATGGCACCGTGTAGTGATTTTTAATACGGGGCTTGCTGATACAGCAGAGAGATATTTGCGTAAAGGTTCAAAGGTTTATTTGGAAGGGCAACTCCAAACCCGTGAATGGGATGATCAGAGTGGTCAAAAACGCTATACCACAGAAGTTGTTTTGCAGAATTTTAATAGCACATTGGTTATGTTGGACGGTAAAGGAGATAGTGCGCCAGCTGGGGCAGGTGATATATACGATTCTGGTACATCAGCAGGGTGGGATAATACACCTTCTGCAGGAACAAATGATGTTGCAGATGATGATATTCCGTTCTAAGACTGTATAATAATAAAAAGAAACGGCAGAGAAACTCTGCCGTTTCTTTTTATCTAAAATGTGCTATTTTTTTATGTTATTTCTCTAGATGTATGTATTTACGCGTGTTTTTCTCATTTTTATAAGAAAAATCAAAATAAAATTCATCAAAATCGTTAATATTGCTATGATTCTTGTTTTCTAACCTTATCGCATTTATGGCGCGTTTACGGTTTGTGCTACTTTGAGAACCTTTTAATCCTGTTGTGCCATTTGCCATAAATGTTGTATCCACATAAATTTTCTGCCCATTATAAGTAAAATAGTTCCAAGCGTGTCCAGAGTTACGTTTTAGTGCAACGGATAGAGTTTTCCCAGCTGGATAAGCGTATCCATGAACAATAGTTGCATGAATTTTAAGACGTCGACAAAGTTCTTTAAATAAATTTGCAAAATCTCCGCAAATTCCCACGCGAGAAGTGATTAACTCTTTCGGGGTTTGTCCGTCATAAGTTTTGATAAGGCGAGATGCCTTGCCATTGCTATATAAATATTCATCATAGTTGATACGACTAGCAATCCAAAAAGCAACAGCTTTTGCCTTGTCATATTCATCATCAAATGGTCGCCCTAGATATTCTGCCAAAGAGCTTAAACTTTTTTCAGTTTCGCGAGGGATTTTATTGACATAACGTCTGATTTGAGCGGAAGAATATTGTTTAGCTTCCGCGTTTATTGTGTTAAGTCCACAGAAAAAAATAAAAAAACAAAATAAAAAATAACGTAAATTCATATACCTAAACAGTCCTTTCAAATAAAAACCAGTATACATGAATAATTTTAAATTTAGGTTAATTGTTAAAATAGCGTTAAAACAATAAGTTATTGTATGGTAATATGATACCATTAAACAAGATATTGAAAATGTGTAAAATTTTTATGTTGACAATAATATTTTTATCAGTATATTAAATTCGAATTTAACCTTAATTTAGAAAAGAGACCAATAATATGAGTACATACGCAACAAAGCCGTCTGATATTACTAGAAAATGGTACGTTGTAGACGCAACAGACGTTGTATTGGGTCGTCTTGCTGCACAAGTAGCAATTTTGCTCCGCGGTAAGCACAAACCTTAC
>CAZRHI010000081.1:0-6925 GCA_964599945.1 uncultured Acetobacter sp.
TTTATAGGTTAATTCATTTATTGTCCCGATAGTTTTGTCGTTAAGGTTTAAGATTTGTTGCTAACTGTATGGTTTAACACAAAAACAAAAGCCCGCGCAAACGGAGCATTTCCTGCTCTCTTTCTCGGAAGTAGCCCCAAAATATCATAATAAATTTATTTTGCAAGCATTTTTTTTTATAAGCGCATTAAATAAATCTTAACCACAAGGAGAAACAATAGAGAAAACAACCAAAGGGAGAATGTGTGTTTATGTATGAAACGATGATATTTGTCAAAATGGCGACTGTAGCTTGGCCTGTTATTAAAGTTGCATTCATTGTTGGTGCCGTGGCTTATACTTATTCCAAAGTTAAGAAAGTCATACACAAGAGGAAGAGAATAAAGGTAGCAAAAACCCAAACAGATGTTAATGCAAAAAACAGTAAAGGACAAACCCAACTGATGTCCGTTGCAAGCACAAAAGAAGCGCAAATTCTTTTAGACAGAGGGATTGATATTAACGCTGTAGATAAGAATGGAAATAATGCCGCAATGTATATCCAAAACAATGAAATATTATCTTTTCTTATAGAAAAGGGAATAGATATAAATGTTGTAAACAAAGATGGAAAGAATGCTCTAATGCTTAATGCAATAAAAGGCAATGATAAAAACATTAAACTTTTGATGCAAAATGGTGCAGACAAAACATTACAAGATAATGATGGAAAATCTATCCTGCAACATTACTTAGAAAATGCAATTAGAGAAAGAAGAGGTGCAGGATCGAAAATTCCTGAAGGACAAATAACAGTTGATGCAGATGTTCTAAAAGGTCTAATGGCACCAAACGAAATTGATCCACGCGAAAAAACAAAGAAGATAATGTCTCTGCAAGGTGTCAAAGGGCATAAAAGAATGGACGATTGTCAAAAGAACCCTTCTATAAAAGAGGAAACAATAAAAGAAGATATGACAGTAGAACCAAAAGAAGAAAAGAAACAAGCAAAGTCCAAAGCCTCTCAAAAGAACACAATCCAAAAGGCAAGATAAGGTAAAAAACTAAAAAAGGAGCGTAAAGCTCCTTTTTTTTAATAAAAGTTTTTAGCTATTTTTGTAAATATTGGCTCATTAACACATTGCAACTGTCCATCTTGCAAACGTAATTGTTGCCCCATGCGAGTTGCCAGTTCCATATTATGCGTGGCAATTAACGCAGCCAAGCCAGTTTCTTCAATAATATCTAATAGCGTTTGGAAAACTTCTTCCGCAGTACTCGGGTCAAGGTTGCCAGTAGGTTCATCAGCCAATAAAAGTTTAGGCGAGTTAGCTAATGCGCGCGCAATCGCCACACGTTGTTGTTCTCCGCCCGAAAGCTCAGCAGGGCGATGTTTTAAGCGATGCGCCAAATGCAACTTTTCAAGCAAATATGAAGCTCGTTCTTCTGCTTCGTTTTGTTTGTTTCCTGCAATCAGCATAGGGAGCATAACATTTTCTAATGCGTTAAAATCCCCCAAAAGGTTATGATATTGATAAACAAAACCAATATAATCACGCCTCAACAAGGTGCGTGTTTCATCAGAGGCTTTACTAATATCTCTATCGTCAATAAAAATCTGTCCAGATGTCGGTTTGTCTAAAAGCCCTGCGATTTGTAGTAAGGTGGATTTACCTGCGCCAGATTGCCCCACTAAGGCAACAACGTTTCCACTACATATCTCCAAATCAACCCCTTTTAAAACCTCAAGGTTTTGTTTGCCCTGACGATAGGTTTTAGTAACTTGAGCCAATTTTAAAACAGGAACATCATTATTTATTATTACTTTATTCATAGCGCAAAGCCTCCACAGGGTCCATTTTTGCAGCTCTATAAGCTGGATATATTGTCGCAAGGAAAGATAAGCCAAGCGAGAGCAATGTAACAGAAATCACCACAGACATCTCAACCTTTGCAGGAAGTTGTGAAAGAAAATAAATCTCCGCCGCAAACAAATCACGCCCAGCAATAGATTGTAAAAATTGACGTATATTCTCAATATTGTCGCAAAACAATAATCCAAGAACAACCCCTAAAAACGTTCCAACCGCTCCAATGAATGCGCCGTCCAAAAAGAAAATTCGCATAATCATTCCTTTGGTTGCTCCCATTGTTCGTAAAACGGCAATATCACGCCCTTTGTCTTTCACAAGCATAATCAAACCCGTGATAATATTAAATGCCGCCACCAAAATAATGAGCGTCAACACAATAAACATCACATTGCGTTCCACGTCAACCGCGTTAAAAAAGGCAGAGTTTGTTTGCCGATAGTCATATACATACGCCCGATTCCCAGAGCTAGAAATTGCAGCACTAATAAGTTGACGAGCATATTCCACATCAGTATCCGTATCGTTTTTAAGAGTAACATCAATCCCCAAAACGCCATCACCTAATGAGAAGAATTTCTGAGCCGCCTCTAAAGGCATGAAAATATAATTTGCATCATATTCATACATACCAAAATTAAAAGTTCCCACAACCAAATAGCTTTTCATCCGTGGCACTGTGCCAAACATCGTGATTTTACCATTAGGCGAGAGGAGGGTGATTTCATCTCCTTCAGTAACACCAAGTTTATCAGCGAGTCGAGAGCCTAAAACCACTGAATCACCCGTAAAAAATTTCATATCAAAATGTTTAAATCCGTCTCTTAATACTTTCTTTTTTTGCAAATCTGTTGCGTTTATACCACGAACCATCACCCCTTCAGCACTGTTCCCAGCAGTTGCTAACAGTTGCTTTTCAACCATAGGAATAGCAATATCTACCCCAGGGATATTATTTTCAATCATCTTGATTGCTTCTGGATAGTTGTCAAACGGTGTGTTCCTAACTGCGGCAATGCTAATGTGTCCGTTAATCCCTAAAATACGATTTAACAGTTCTGCCTTAAAGCCATTCATAACCGAAGTTACAATGATAAGTGTCGCCACCCCCAAAGCAATCCCAATAAACGCAAACGAGGTAATAACCGATATAAAGCCTTCTTTTCTTTTAGCGCGCAAATATCTTCCTGCCGCCATTCTTTCAAATTTTGAAAACATCTCAATACTCCTATTTCCTCAAAAATACATAAGCTAAACAGAAGTTTCAAGCCTGTTTCCCAAACAACCCACAAAAAAGGTATGTTAATTTCTTAACGCATCTTCCCATGCGCGTTTTCGTTCAATGAGTTTAATAGACACATTGGCAGGGCTTGTTGAAGGTAAAACAACATAGTCCACTTTGTCTAGCAAATCTTTGTGAAATCGCTTAAATAACTGAAAGGCTTTCTGCCCATTAAACAACAATCGCTTAATATTGGGGTATGTACGCAACAAATAAGCAAAATCATTTGGTTCAACATTTTTGATATTAACGTCCAAACTTCCCTCGCGTATACAATTTTTTGCCACGTCCCATAAGCCGAAACCATGAGTAGTCAACACATCAACTTTAGTTTTAAAATCAGGAGTATCAAATTCAACGCCAAACGCCTCAAAGACAAATCTCCAAAATAAATTTTGTTTGTGTGCATAATATTCACCCGCCTCCAAAGAGGCCACGCTTGGCATAGAACCAACAATCAGTGTTGTTGTCGTGTTATTAGCAATAAAATTAAAACTATGTAGCAAAATATATCCTCCACGATGTTGCCATTTAGTATATCAACAATAAAATTGGCTTCAAGTTTTTTTTCTAAGAAAAAAGCCTCCTAATAAAAGGAGGCTTAAAACATTAGTTGGCTAAAAGTCCGTTTAACATCTTTTTGTAGGGGAGGGGAGTTTTCTCTAGGCAATAGATAATATGCTTAAAGTAGTCAAACATCCCTTGCGGAATATCCTCAGTTTCCGAATACTCGGACAAAACTTCGCTGATGGCTTGCTTTGTCTCTTGAGCCGAAAGCGCAAGGTCAAACACCAGAAATCTGTCTTTCATACAAAAGCAAACAAAATGACCAGCAAAAACCTCAAGCTCCCGAACCTCAGGGAAAAAGCCTAAAACAACGTCGTCTTTTTCATCTAAAAGCTGATTATTCTTGGCAAAGAACTTCCCGACAGAGGTATGGACCGGTTTGCCATAAAGTGAGGAAAACGGGAAACCTTCCGTGTTAATCACCGAACCATCAACAGCATCATAAAGTGTTTGATTGATGGAAAAACAGTCGTAATCGATAATATCCATGGAATACGAAGTTTCTTTAATCAAACATTTAAGTTCGGCGTTGAAAAAGTGATCCTTGCGATAACCGTCTTGCCCCCTTGCACCAAGAAGAAGACTGCCACAGTCAAAGAACAGAACGCGACACATATTTTCAACTGGAGAAATTCTCTCCATCTTCTCATTATACAGCTCAACAGCGTTACGGCGATTAACCGCCACAAGCCCGTTGATGTTCTGTTCAACATGGAGGATATCTGCATTGTTTCCGAGCAAAAAATCTTCCTTTTGACCAGTAATATCAGCCAAATAAGCGAGATCCTCTTTAATGTAAACATAAGAAGAGAGCTGACCGAAACATCGTACACGTTGCTGCCTTGTGGCAAAAAACGAGCCGTTAGGCGCATAGATGTCAAGAAATCCGTTGTCTTTTGCCGTCGCCATATAGCCGTTAGCAAACACATGGAAAGTGTTATCGGGGGTGTCAGCAATCATCAATCGCTCAATAAAGCTTTGCGCTTGATTGTTATAAACGTCGACAGTTCTCCAAGGGCGAGCAGTTATCATAAAATACCCGTTCGCCAGCATTGTTGCTTTTCGGTCGATGAAAAGTTTTCTTCCCAACATCCGCCAATAAGCTTTTAACTGTTCAGCCGAGCGGGAAACAGTCGTTTCCGAAACATAAGGTTTACTCATAGAAATAAAAATTAGAGTGAAAATAATAAAGAAATACAAACTAACGTTTCCAATAGAATGGTCAAAAGGTAAATAAAAAAGAGATTGCTATAAAGCAACCTCTTTTTTTTAGGTAAGATTGCCAATTAAAGAAGATCGTCATTATCATACGGATAAGCAGACGTCTTAACTTCTTTTTCTGGAGCTAAACGTTTTCCTCCTTTTTTAGAAAGAAAACTATAAGTCTCCCGTGGCAAATAAGTCTGTAAAACGTTTCCACCAGCATTTTCAGCCTTTGCGATTTGTTCAGAGATGTCTGTGCAAAATACAACAGGCGCAATGCGAAGTTTTCCGCCAAGTTCGAAAATATGCAAGGCCGAAGAATCTTCAGAACTTTCGCAAAAAATTTCGACACACCACTCATCATGCTTCACAAAATGAACCACTGCACGTTTCTCGTCATCAAACAAACACCACTCGGCACAAGCCTCAGCATTAGTGCTAAGTAGGGTAAGATAACGAAAAACAATCTCCAAAACACTCGCAGGTGCAACAGAAAACAGACAATCATTCTCTTTTGCAAGTACCACATTGCTCACATCTAAAAGAGTGTTTTGCTCCATGATGTTTCTGAAAAATATCCCAAGTTCTGAAAATTTATCAGAAGGAAAAACTCTTGTGAAACTCACAAAATCAGTAGGCTCTCGTTGTAGAGAAATACCCACATACTCACTAGCAAAAACGTTAGCTAACGCCTTGCTCTCAGACCATGAAACAGTCTGCACAACATTTGTTTTCATATCATAATTATTAAAAAAATTATAGTTTATATTGAGGCACAATATAAACTATAAAACTTTTATGTCAAGATTTTTAAAGAATTATTTTAAAAAAGCAAGAGTTTGTGCAATTTCATCAGACAGATCACCTAATAATTTGCTCAAAGCAGGAACATAAGCTTCATAATCCCCATCAATAGGTATACTCTTTACAAATCTGCCAGATTTAAGAGTTTTTCCTTGCTTGTTTTTGATGAAATATGTTGCTTTAAGTGTTGCTTTCTCGTTTAATCTGCCACTCATTTCTAACACTTCAACCGCCACAGCATACACATAGTTTTTGCGTAAAGGGGTTTGGTTTTCAACAGTGGCATTTGGCAATAGCAAAGACAAATTTTCGTTCAAAACGCGTTGAACCAATTTTTCAGGGCTAGCTCCCCAACGATTAAACTCATCAATTTTAACTTCGTAATCTTCATCTCCAAGAGTTGTAATCTGTGGACGACTTGCCTCCGCAGGTAATAAAACTTGGTTAATCAAAATTGTAGACTTAACATCAGAATATACCATATCAGTTGTTTTAAGACCAACAGGTTGAAAAAAGTTTGGACGAGGGCTTGAACAAGCCACTTCAAGCAAAGTCAAAATTAAAACTAAAGTTTTTTTCATATTAGTAGTCCTTTCCAGTAATAAGCGCATTTGGATACATCTGTAAATAATCTGTCAAATTCTTCATTGAAGTAGCCGCCGAAGAAAAACTTTCAATCATCGCAGCAATGCTTTCAGCGTTTTCACCTACCAACGCATCAATCGCTTGTGCTGCTCCGCCCACATTTTCTACCATCTTAGCAGTATTTTGCTTGTTTTCCTGCAAAATAACCTCAACGGTGTTTAATGTTGCTCCCATTTGTTTTAAGAGAGGAGGCAATTCATTGTTAAGCGTTTGGGTAATGCTCTCAACATCTTGTGCAATTTTAGCCACAGGCATAACCTGCAAACTTTTAGTAATCTCTGCAAAAGGAGAGCTAATCGTAGGAATCTCAAAAGTGTTTCCTGCTTCTTCATGCAAAACAACCTTCGTTTTAGGGAACATATCAAGTTCAATAAGTAATTGCCCCGTAATCACAGAGTTAATAGCTAGCTGGGCGCGTAATCCACTTTTAATAAATTGGTGGAGTCTTTCATTTTCATCAGCCGTATCCGTAATTAAAGATTTGCCATTATAAATTATAGCATAAGCAGTAATAAGGAAATGCATTGTCTTTAGATTAGGCCGAAGTCGATCCGAAGTAACTTCACCAATTTTT
>CAZRHI010000082.1:0-6895 GCA_964599945.1 uncultured Acetobacter sp.
GAACGTCAATATATTTTTTTTAAAATTGTGAAAAAAATTTTTACCCTGTGTATATCCTAAATTACATACCCTCTCTTTTATATAAATATTACAGTCTGTTAGATATAAAGCACAGCCTTTCTATTTATTCCTTTGCAGTCTTTGTGTATAAATGTTTTTTATTTTTCCCTTTTAATGACTATATTTGATAATGTTTTGCTATCTTAACTTTGGAGATTTGAAATGAGAATTGCTATTGCTTCTGACCACGCTGGCTTGGAGATGAAAAATTTTATTGGTGATGTATTAAAAGAAAAGAAATTTGATGTGCTTGATTTGGGAACACACGACTCTCAATCTGTGGATTACCCTCTTTATGCGGATAAGCTTACAGAGGCTGTTCTTAACAAGCAAGCTGATTTGGGAATTTTGGTCTGCGGAACAGGAATCGGTATTTCTATTCGGGCAAATAGACACAAAGGAATTCGCGCGGCGGTTCTTTATTCTGATGAGGTGGCAGAGATGGTTAAGAAACACAACAATGCTAATGTACTTGTTTTTGGTGGACGTACCATGGCTAGAGAAGATGTTGCCAAACGCATTGATATTTTTTTGAATACAGCATTTGAAGGTGGACGCCACCAGCACAGAATCGATATGTTGGATATGTAAATGGAGATTGGCTATGCACACAGAAGATTTAAAAGATTTTGATAGTGAAATTTATGAGGCAATTAACGAAGAGTTGAAACGTCAACAAGATAATGTGGAATTGATTGCATCTGAGAATATTGTTTCCAAGGCGGTTTTAGAAGCACAAGGCTCTATTTTGACAAACAAATATGCGGAAGGTTATCCGAACAAGCGTTATTATGGTGGGTGCGAATTTATAGACAAAGTGGAGCAGTTGGCCATTGATCGTTTAAAACAGCTTTTTAACGCGCAATTTGCAAATGTGCAGCCACATTCTGGTTCTCAGGCTAATATGGCAGTTTATGGAGCTTTGTTAAAACCTGGAGATACTATCCTCGGTATGAGTTTAGACGCTGGTGGACACTTAACACATGGGGCAAAAGTTTCTGTTTCGGGTAAATGGTTTAATGCTATTCAATATGGGGTTACAGAAGAAACTGGATTGATTGATTACGCACAAGTAAGAAGCTTAGCCATGAACCACCGCCCTAAACTGATTATTGCTGGGTGTTCGGCTTATCCAAGACAGATTGATTTTGTAAAATTTCGTGCGATTGCTGATGAATGTGGGGCGTTTTTAATGGTTGATATGGCACACTTTGCAGGACTTGTTGCTAGTGGACTTTATCCGAATCCGCTAAGTTTTGCTGATGTAGTTACAACAACTACTCACAAGACATTACGCGGTCCTCGTGGTGGCGCAATTTTGACAAACAACGCAGATATTGCAAAAAAGATTAACTCTTCAATTTTCCCTGGAATGCAAGGGGGGCCGCTTGAGCATATTATTGCTGGGAAAGCAGTTTGTTTTAAGGAAGCATTGAGCGATGAGTTTAAGGAGTATTCTGCACAAGTCATCAAAAACGCTAAAATTTTGGGTGAGACATTACAAAAGCGTGGTTTAAATTTGGTAACGGGGGGAACGGATACACACCTTTTGCTCGTGGATTTAAGCTCGAAAGGGATTAACGGCAAAGAGCTAACCGAAACCTTGGAAAAAGTTAATATTACGGCAAATAAAAATGCTATTCCATTTGATCCATTGCCACCAACTGTTACTTCGGGAATCCGTTTAGGAACACCTGCTGGAACGACCAGAGGTTTTAAGGAGCAAGAATTTGAACTTATCGGAAACGCTATTGCAGATGTGGTGGAAGCAATTATTACTGGGGATACTGATGAAGTGTTGCCTGAAATTAAACAACGTATTCTTGCTTTGACTTCGGCATTTCCTATTTATCAAGATTAACTTTTATGTATGGAGGCTTTAGTTCGCAGGTGAATTTTAGCCTCCTTTGTTACACGAAACGAATCGCAAATTTTGCTGATTGATTTGCGGAAGATAAAGTTATCTAGTGGCGTATTAAATAAAAATTGTTCCGTTTCTTGGGGAAATTTCACATAGGCAACAGACAACAGCCATGCTACAGCCATTTTATCGTAATAACCTGTATATTTTTGAGTAGCAATTAGTGCAAATATTTTCTCTAAATAATCTATGGTGATAAAATATCCTAATGCCAACACATAAAAAAAGCGGATTTGATATTCTTCGGTTGAGTTTACATATTGTTTAAAAGTTTCAAAAAAGAGAGAGGGGGCTTTCTTTATCTCTTTTAGGTCCGCACAAAATATATCACAAACAGCCCAACTATTTATATATGGAACAAACTCTTTTATTTGAGATATTTTTTCGGCTGTTGGCTTTTTAATATTTGCTAAAACGAGTGCATACACCATTAGCTCTTCTTGATATTCAAACTCGGTTGGAGATAATTTCAGAATATTGTCCCCCTTACCTGATTTTATCAAACTTTTAGCATATTGACGAAGTATTGGGATACGCACACCCAAAAGTTTTACATTTGTTGGTAATAATTTGGCGGAAAATTTTTGATATTTTTCCTCAGCTTGATTTTCCAACCATGAAAGAATTTCAGTACGCATTGCGTTCAATATCTTTTAAGTAGGTTACTGTTTCTTGCTCAAGTTTTGAGGCGGCTGCCTCATCACACACATATAGACCATTGCGGTGCATTTGTAGAGCACTTACCGCCCAGCGATGATTTACACTCCCTTCGATGGCTGCTTTTGTGGCTGTTGCTTTAATTTCTCCTGTTGCTAGCAATAAAACTTCTTTTGCTGACATGATTGTTCCTGTTCCTACAGTTAGCACAGTATGAGGAACTTTATTGATGTCATTATCGAACAACTTAGCTTTAACTTTCATGGTTGCTGTGGTTAAGGTTTTTACTCTAGTTTTCGAATCTAGAGATGAAAATGGTTCATTAAACGCTATATGACCGTCTGCCCCAACACCACCTATAAATAAATCTATTCCCCCTTTTTGGCGAATTGCTAATTCAAAATTTTCACATTCTTTTTCATAGTTTTTTGTTTTTCCATCTAGTATATAGATATTTGATGATTTTGTATCCACATATTTTAGGAGATGCTCATCCATATAACTATGACAACTTTGGGGAGCTTTTTTATCTAGTCCAATAAACTCGTTCATACAAAATATGACCACATTTGCAAAGGACAACTTACCTGCATGGTTAAGTTCAACCAATCTCTTATATACGCCTTTTGGAGTTTCCCCCATTGGTAACCCTAAGACAAATGGCTTTTCTGGAACAGGGTGAGAACGATTTATTTTATAAGCGATATATGTGGCAACCCAATCTGTTACTGCGTCATAATCTGGTTTTATTATTACTCGCATTTTCCCCTCCTTATTTTACAATTTTTACGTGTTTTAAGTATAGAAGAGGAAATGTAAAATTTTTACTAATGTTTATCTCTATATTCGTAGGTTTTTGTGCGAGGATTATATCTGCAATCATAACTTTGATACTCTGGTTTTAGGATATACAAATCATCTCGATTTAATGGTGTATACATCTCATCTAATAGATGTGTGCTTATCCAATGTATTGGGTGAACCCCAATTTCTCCACGATATTCGCGGTATGTATCATAGTAATTTTTGCCATATATAATCTTTGGACGATGCGTTCGGATTAGCTTTTCTAAATCTCCTAGAGGTTGAATTCCTATCGTTGCGGCTATAACATCTATTTGTCCTTGTAAATTCCAGATGAAACCTACATTTTTATTAAATAAATTATACCCAATACGATACCCATTTACCACATAATCACATGGATTTGTTAGCTCTAAAACAAAACCTGCTGCACCATATTTATAACTATCACCAACAGTTATTCGACGACTATAGGTATCTGTATAACTTCCACCCACAAGGCTAAAATATATCACAAACAGCCATTTTATTTTTGGTTTATTTTCTGCAAAATTTGCCGCAGTAACCCCCGCTAAAATTGAAGAGATAACCTGTAAAAATGCAAAATAATACACAAATGGTGTTAGGTAATACATACGGATAATAAACTCCGCAATAAACAACATCGCTGTAATTTTGACATATATTGTTCCATTGTATGTGTAACGCCACAAAGCTACAAGCGAGAGCAGTAAGGGAACATACATCTCGGGACAAGGCGATATGTAACGGCGTGTATAAAAAACATGAGGTATGTAGGTATTTAGCTCAAAATTGGCTTTCAGATACATGGTTAACGTATCTTCTGACCAAAGATATACCAAAAAGGTTGCATATAACAATATAGGCAGACTGGCACTTATTAGCGCATCTTGCATAGGAACTTTTTTTATATATATTAAATACATTCCGATACAACCAATGGCTATTAAAATAAGCACTGCCTTTTGCGTAAACATAAACGATGCGAAAAATAACAAAAATGAGATTATTAGCCAATGCAGTTTTTTATATTTGAGATAGCAAAATAAATAATATAGTCCGATAACAAGCATCGCTGCCATATAGTTATCTGGCTTAAAATCTTTTTCATATAAACTTTCGTGTCCGTACACACTCAAGGCTGCTGCTACAAGACCGCCAAAAGTATTTGATAAAAAATCTTTATGTAGACGGTATACATAAAATAGCATCATTGCCGTAAAGCTAACTGTTAACATATTGACGGCGTCCACCGCTCGTAAACTGTATTCAAACATTCCCACCAATGGAGCACCTAAATACCACAACAAAGGATTATGATGCTGAAAAAAATCTTTATATGGTAATTTTCCATGGTAGACCATCCACGAGGAATGAACATGCTCTAGCGTATCGCCATCCCCCGAACCGCTATATATCACTACCCAATATAATAAACCTATGCAGTATATTATGTACAGAGAGAGGAACAAAGTAATACATTTATTTAACCGTTCAGACATTTAACTATTCCTTATTGTAATATACCCAAGTATTTGTCTTAATATCATATCGACAACGCCGTTGTTGCTGGTATTCTGGCTTTAAGATAAAAATATTCACAAACAGAGATTGCTCATAATACTTATCTCTTAGCGCGCCATCTATTTGATGAACAGGAATATCTATGTTTCTTTTATGCAACTTTTCATCCCAATATGGTGCTACATAGATAATTTTGGGTAGATATTTCCTTACCGCTTCATTTAAGTCTGGTAAAGGAGCTAACCCTATTTTGTTTCCAATAACATCTAACTGCCCGTTTAAGTTCCAATAATAAGTAACATCTTTTGAAAACAATCCATACGTTAAACCATATCCATTTAACACAGAATCGCAACGGTTTGTTTGTTCTAGTACATATTTTGGAGTAACATAACGATGATAATGCGGAGCAAGCTTATTGTCTAAACAGTAATCCCTAAAAATTAAGCACCCCCATAGCGATAATGCCATAAAAACATATGCGCTCCAGTTATAACGATTTATTATTTGCCAGATAAACGCGCCTGCTAACATCGCATTCAAAATCATAAGAAAATAGTAATAATGTCTATCTAAAGAAAAATAAAAGTATCTTTGGAAACTTTCCGCAATTAAGAACCATGATAAAATCTTGGCATATGTATTGCCTCGATACAAATAATACACTGACGCGCATAGCGCAATAGCATTCAGCACATAAAATTCACTATGTGTTCTTTCAACCAAGCCATCATACACATCTGGAATATATAAGTTAAAAATGAAATTTGCCAACCAATAACGTTCTACAATTCCATGAGAGGCAAGCCATGCTAAAAACATTAGAGCTAAGCTTACTGGCACAATAAGTGCTATCAAAAAATCTTTAATTTTGATATTTTTTGCATATAATTGGTAGACAACCACTGCACCAAATATGGCTAAAAAGAATATGCTCTTTTGCATAAACATAAAGCTAGCAAACATACACAGAAACGCTATACTTAAATGTTTGGTTTTATGTAGTTCTAGATATTTAAAAAAGTAATATAGGCCTAAAATAAAGGCACTTGTCATATAATTATCTGGACGAAAATCTTGCCCACTGAAGACAACATAAGACGGAAAAGCAGACGCTATAACTAGCAGTGTCGCATACCAACTTTGGGTAACAAAGCGTTTAACTATCACCCCTGCCATAAAAAGAGTGAGAAGCATCACAATCGTTGAAATTTCTCGTACTAAATCGAAAACATCCAAATCATATGCAAAATGCCCTACTAGAGGAGCAAAGATATACCACAACAGCGGGTTATGATGTTGGAAAAAATCTAGATAAGGAATTTTTCCTTGGTAAACCAACCATGCAGAGTGAATGTGTTCAACATCATCACCCGTTTTGGGTTGATGGTTATACAACACCCAAAATGCAGCCCATATACCAACAAGAACTTGCACAAGAAAAAATATCTTTGGAAGAGTATTATATATAGTTTTCACTGGAGATTGTTTTTCTGTGGACTGAATCATTGCTACCTCATTTTACTAAATTTATATATAGAATAGCAAATAAGAATGTTTTGTACATTCTTATTTGTTCTATCCACATAGTATCATTTTAGATATTATCACCCGAATCTGCCGGTGCTTCAGCCATATCTGCTGGTATAACATCTGGCAAAATTCCTATCGCCTTTTTACGCTTTAGCTTATTAACAAATTTAATAGAACGTTGCGCATCCCACTTCTTTTTACCCTCTTCGCGTTGGAAAATATGTTTATATATTTCTATCGCTTGGTCAAATTCTGAAAGTTTTGTTAAACATGATGCCAAACCATCATAAAGTTTATGATGATACCGTCCGTCTACCAAATTTTTAGCTTTATTATAGCACTTTAGCGCATCTTTAAATTTGAACATTTTTTGAT
>CAZRHI010000083.1:0-6889 GCA_964599945.1 uncultured Acetobacter sp.
TTTTTGATGTAGATTGCACACAAAATCATTTGTGAAAGCACGGTATACTTCATTTGCATACTTTCTCAGCAGTTATAACAACCGTATTTGCAACAATTAAAGCATAGCGTTTAGGCATACTTTTAATATGCAGAAACCTCAAACCATCTGTGTCATTAAGGTAAATTCTATCGGCTGTTGTTTTTGCGACTAAGCTCCAATGCTCATACAAACCGGTAATACCGATAATCACAGCCGTATTTGGTTGTTTGGATATGAGCGATATTTTTCTGATAGCTGTCGCCGTTCGTGTTTTTTTCGAAAACGGCATGCTATAAGTCAACTTTATATTGTCAGCCACTTGTGTTTGTAAAATTTTTATATAGCTCTCCAGCATTTTAACATCAGAGCCTTCTCTATGGACTTCTAAGAGCTTGCGACGTTTTGATAAATCGGCAAGAATTGACTGAAACCAATATCGAGCTTGTTTTCGGCTAAACTTAACTAATTTGTCAGTTGATAATAAAGCCGCATTAATTGAAGCATACAATCCACATAGATAGTCTAAATTGCCTTGTTGATATACTTTTCTCAATATTCATCTCCCCGCATTATCGTTAAAACTCTGTTTGTGACGTTTTGATCGCTGGGGTCAGGACTGAAATAATTATAATTGGTATCATAATAATCGATTTTCCAGAAGTACGTATCGTTTTTGAAGTTTATCGCACCGAAATCATGTTCGCCGTATGGGTCATTGTCCTCGGTAAAATTATCAAACATCTGAACTTGTTTCAAAAGTTCTTGTTGGTCATTACCGGTCAAAGATTGTACCCCGACAGTGATGACAACACGACCACCGCAAAAGGATTTTCGTAATTCATCATTAAGTTGTCTTATTTTTTCAATATTCATTTTACACCTTTAAAATAAAAAAAGAGCCTCAACGCTTAGGTTGAAGCTCCGATTGTTGGATTGAGATTGTAATTTGCACTCTAACCAATTTATTTTCAGTTCATTAGTATAGAGCCACATATAACACCTCACTTTCAAACATACAAAACCTTGTCCGTATTTCTACAGATTGCTGAGTTTTATACATTTCGTGATTATAATAAAAACGAATCGCAACAATTTTTATTATGATTTATTATAACATATTCTATCACAAATTGCAAACAAAATATTGTGTAAAATCAGATAATTAGTTAAAATAATTTAGTCGTATAAATCAAATTAAGAAGGATTTTATCGATGAAAAAAACAATGATAATACCCGATGAAGACCTTAATGCGACAAATCTTATGGCGGTTTTTCGTCTTGAAATGAAAAAGATGCGAGAACAATTGAATAAAAAAAAAGGGCTTTGTCTGCCGTTTCTGCGGTAAACAAGCCCTTAAACCTCACGGTGGAAAATGCCCTCATAGTCCACACCCCAATAAATGTCATGAATTTATTAAGGCATAAAGAAATCCAACATCGATTTATATTTAGAAATATATTGTAAAGGAATATAATTTTCCACTCTGTTACTTTTTCATTAAGTTCATACAATTTAGAACTTTTAGAAGGAAACATCTTTGCCATTTCTCTATGATGAGATTTTTCAAATTCTGAATTTCTCATATATACTCGCCCATAATCACAAGTAACATCAATCAAAAAGTCAACCTGAACTGGTGCTATATTATTTTTATGGGGACAGTAAATAATCCTATTTTCATTTCCAATTTTTGCACGGCATCTCCATTGAGATGGTCTTGAACGATAGTCATAATTTTCTTCATTCTCGTATTTCACTGTTTCCAGATTACTATAATCAATAAATACGACATCATCTTCAACCACTGTAGTTTTTTCCGTTTGAAGAAGAGGATTTAAATCTTGATAAGGTATTTCCTTAAAGATTTTCCAAACAGATAAGACTTGTTTCGTTATATCCTCTTGTATAAAAAAATCAGTTATTCTAACTTTCTGTCCTATTTTAGGACGTTGAGGATACAGTACAATACATTTTTTAATCTCAAAATCATTCAATTCAAATACAAACTTTTTAAAAGCCATATCATTTATTATCTGCTCCTTTGGTGTTTCCATATTATAAACTTCTACAATATTAAATTTTGTAGTTCTGTTTACATAACGACTATAATCACATACTAATATATCTGCAGTCGCATATATTTCTGAAGGATTCATTGCCGTTGCATTGTAAATAGTTGCAGTTCTTTCATATGAAAAATCTCGCGTTTCTTCATACATCGAATATATATTATCATCTTGTTTTTTTACCCATTTTCCATTTGGATATAATAATGTCGCTAAAATACGAGGATTTTCTTTTCCTGAATAAACAAAAGATGTAAATCTCTTTTTAAGATAATAATTTCTTAGACAACTCTTTAAATTATTAAACATTTTATTTCTCCTAAAATTTCCTATAGTGCTAATCATAATTAAATACACGACATTATTTGTCGCAATACCTTTTTACTTTTTCAAACTATGAAGATACTAATGAAACAAGAAATAAACTTACTTTGGAGAAAATGTGAGCATATTGCTCATTCTGGTTCCAAGGAATGGCGATTCGATGAAAATGGTTTCCCTGTGTGCTACTGCGATTATTTATGTGAAGACAAAGACGGTGGTTGGTTTATTAAAGAAGATGAACACCATAGTCTTCACATCTGTTCATATTCAACAATTAGAACATTGTTATAATCAAATCCTGTAATAAAAAAGGTGAAGAAGCTTGTCGACATCTTCACCAATATCCCTTACTTTAAAAACCAATTTCTTTCAAAAATTTACTTGTTTTACAACGAATATATGATTTACTTCTTTGAAACCTCTCAACAGAAAATAGAAACAAGTTTTTCTTTGCTCTTGTTATTGAGACATAAAAAAGCCGCCTATAAGCTTCTCCATTACCACAAAAATGTTCTATTAAATATGGAAAAAACACATTATCAAATTCCAATCCTTTTGATGCATGGCATGTCATAATACAAATATCTTTCTCTCCTACCTTCAATCTTGAATTTTCTCCAATTATTCGAATATCTATTCCCTCTTTTTTAAAAAACTCTGCAACCCTATCGACAAGATTATTGGTATAACATAATATTGCTGAATTTCCTTTGACTGTCCGCAAAAGCTCCCTAATAGTAAACAACTGCTTTTCTTCTATCACGCAATGATGATATATAATCTTTCCATTTTTTTGCTTATACGAAGTAATAGTCTTAGGAAGTCGATTTCTATTATTCTCAATCAACGAATTAGCGGCCTTAATTATTTTTTTACAAGAGCGATAATTAACGGTTAAATTTTTGATAGCAACATTTCTAAAATGCTTTTCTATATTTACAGAATACATCATCTTAGCTCCACGCCATCCATATATCATTTGGTCAGGATCTCCGACAAACAAAAATTTATCATCTTTCCCAACGAGTAATTTCAGTAACTCAATCTGGTTTTCATTACAATCTTGATATTCATCAACAATAATATATTGATAAGCATTTCGTAACTTTCCTAATTCTGGAAGATTATTTTGCAAATATTCAATCATCTTATTTAGTAAAAAATCAAACTCCCATAAATTAGCTACATCAAGTTTATCATAAAAGGCTGTAAACCATTTATAATTTTCGTTCTTTTTTGCATTATACGAAGCCATCCTACCCATCTTAATAACCTCGGCACATAATTCGCTCGGTGTTAGTTCACAGTCTTTATTCCGTGTAATTGCTTTTGCCACTTTGCTAAAATCAGCAAATGATGCTTGTCTTCTACTATCAAGAAACCCTCGTTTTGCCATGTATGCATAAGCCATTGAATGGAACGTACTAACCTTCAATTTAAGAGAAATTGCTTTATCCAATTCTTTTCTAAGTCTCTTTTTCATCATTGAAGAAGCGTGCTTAGTAAAAGTTAAGATTTTAATTTTATGTGGGGGGATATACTTATTCACAATTAAATTAACCACAAATGCAACTATCGTATGTGTTTTGCCTGTTCCTGGACCAGCATTAACAAAAATCCGATTATCTTCAGAAAATACTATTCTTTTTTGTTCTTTATTGAGATTGTTAAGAATACTAGGCATCTTCATTCCCCCCAATAAACATTTCAAGTTCATTCTTTATGGAATTCCAAATATCAAGACCTTTTCCACCAGCAATTGTCCAATCATAAATTTTGCTAAATTTATAATTTACATATAACTCATACAAAGATTTTAAAGTCGGCTTAACTTTAATCTGTCTAACCGTACATTCACTTTTGTTAGGGATACTTGCATAAGCGGGAAAAGGAGCGTGCCATATGTACTCAGCAGCTTCTTGCAACGAATATTCTTTTATATATAAAGGAATCCCCTTGTTTCTATCCATATGAACAAGATTGGATATATATTCTCTCCGTCTACGATTAACTGGACTTAACAGCAAAAAATGACAATGTACCGATCTTAAATGACCTTCATCCAACGACTTTTTTTCATTTCGATACATCGCAAATGTAACATTCCCTATATAATCAAGGTCTTTTAGGATTTTCCTAAATTTTCTCTTTGCCTTATTAACTTTAAATTTTCCCTTTCTGCTGCCAAAATCAAATTCATCATCTATCAACGTTGCTGAAAGAACTCGAACATTACTTTTATACGAGGTTAATTCACAAAACTTCTGACAAAATATGTCCGCAAACAATTTTAACGAATAAGGATTCATCATATTTAAATCCTTATTATCAGAATGAATAAAATTCATTTCTTCTAGTAAATTACTTTTGCTATATCGAGCAATTGACCGACACAGCAAGTCATACTGTTCCGGCATTAGCTGTTCTATCGTTTTCTTGATTTTTTCCATAAATTTACTCCTTTTAACACGTATGTTTTTATGATTATACAAAAACTGCACGCTTAAGTTCGTTCAACGAACTCTCACATTTCATCAATTCAAAAAATTTCTGATTACTTTAATTAAGGTGTTACAGCTTTGTTTTATATCTTCCAAACTCGCTCGTGTTTGACTATCCACCTTATTAGATTGACACGAATCTCCAATACTAAAGCTATCATTTTTACTCATTCGATTATTCGCAAGTTCATCAATTCCATACTTTTGTAAATATTCATATGTTTTACAAAGAGGAACATTTCTATCATCAATAGATCTGACAATACGTGGAGTATTGTATAAATACCTTTTAAATGATGAACCTCTTTGCATTTCATCGGGAATTTTTGAACAAAGAGCTTTGTGGATAGAAAGTTCAATATTATCATCATCCCATTCTATTCCACTCTTTTGTACAATTTTCTTGATTTTGTTTTCATATTTTTCATTTTCTCTAACTTTGTGACATAAAGCCCTAAAATTACAGATAGTTTTATACTTTTCAGCCGTCGTAATATACGCCTGAACTGCAAATAATGTTATATCCGCTCGTACAGTGTTAAACGCTTTTAAAGCCGATAGTCCTTTTAAATCTCTAACTTGTATAGACATATTCTATTCCTTCCTTTCTTTTTTTATACGCTTCTCAATGGAATAAAGAATACGGAATAACTTGAAAAAATGTTCCACAGCCTCGTTTAACTCCGCTTCTGACAACGAAGTTTCATACCAACTCTGAATAGTTTCAGTTATGTCTTTCTCTTTTTCCATAACCAAATCTTTTCAGATAAAAATCAAAAACGCTGTATGTCTGACTTTTATATGTAAATCTACCCCCGTAAATATATCTACGAGCAAACAAATATTGCCTTGAATCAGATAGTTAACATAATTATAATTGAAGTAATAGGAGGAAATGTGAATGAAAGCAGTAATACTGGCTCGTGTATCAAGCAAAGAACAAGAAGAAGGGCATTCGTTAGATGCTCAAATAAACCGTTTGCAAGAATACTGTAAAAGAAAGGAACTTAATGTCATCAATACTTTTACAATAGTAGAAAGTTCAGTCATCGGCTCTCGCAAGGCTTTTAACCAAATGTTAGACTTTTGTAAAAAACAAAAACAGACTGTAGCTCTTGTTGCTGATGCTGTTGACCGTGTTCAACGTTCATTCAAAGACAGCATAGCATTACAAGAACTCATCAATAAAAAAGTAATTGAACTTCATTTTTACCGAGAAGGAATGATAATTAATACAAAATCTAAATCATCGGATATAATGCGATGGGATTTTTCTGTAATGGCAGCAAAATCATATGTTCTACAACTGTCTGAAAATGTAAAACGCAGTCTTGATTTCAAACTCAAAAATGGAGAATACACAGGTGAAGCCCCTCTAGGCTATATAAATAGCCGTGACGAAAAAGGAAAAGCCACCATTTGTATTGATAATGATAGAGGGTATTTAATAACACGAATCTTTGAAAAATACAGTGAAGGACTTTATTCCCTTAAAGAAATGGCAAATTTAGCCAATAAATGGGGACTAACTAGCAAACGCAATGGTATTCCAATGTCTGCCAATACTATACACCATATGCTAAATAATCCTTTTTATTGCGGAATTATGCTATCAAAAGGGCAAAAATATCCTCATATACATCCCAAACTTATTAATCCGGAACTATTTAACAAATGCCAAAACATTCTACATGGCAAAAGTATGGAGGATTACAGACAATTCAAAAGCGGAACAAAACCTTTCGTCTTCAAAGGGTTAATTAAATGTGGTATCTGCGGTACAACCATATCTTCTGATATGAAAATCAAGCCTAGTGGTAAATCTTACACTTACCTATTCTGTTCACATCGTAAAGGAAATTGTCAAAACAAAGCAATTAATGAAGAAAAAGCTTTAGAACAGATTCGCAATGTTTTAAAAAGCTTTCAAGTACCTCAGGAAACTTTTAATCACATAAAAAAAGACCTCGAACAA
>CAZRHI010000084.1:0-6748 GCA_964599945.1 uncultured Acetobacter sp.
TTGTTGTTTTACCTACCCCACCTTTACGGTTTGCAATAGATATAACTTTTACCATTTTTTTCTCCTTAATTTGCTTATTTTTAATATATGTCCTGTTTCATCGGTTATGCTTGGAAAAACTTCATAATCAAACAGCCATTGTTGTTTGGCTTGTTTAAGTTCTTCATTCCAATTTTCTCCTTTGGGGAAAATCAATCTTGTTTTATCCTTACAAAAAAGATTTGCATATTCTAGCAACTTTGGTAACGACGCCAATGCTCTAGAAGAGATAATATCAACATCTGCAATTTTTAAGTTTTCAATACGTTCATGCCATACATTTATATTTAAATCTAATTTTTCTTTCACCGCATTTAGAAATGTTACTTTTTTACCAATACTTTCTACTAAATTGATTTTCAATTCGGGAAATAATTGTTTAGACGTAATTGCTAAAACTATTGCAGGGAATCCCGCCCCAGAGCCAAAATCATATAAAACTTTATCTGTTGTTTGGATAAATTGCAACAGCTGTAAAGAATCGATAATATGACGCTTCCATAGATTATCTACTGAAGATTTGCTCACCAAATTAAACCGAGTATTCCACTCTTTAACAAGAGATTCGTACTCTTTTAACTGTTCAAATGTTTCATGTGAAACGTTATATGTTTTTAAAATGTCTTTCATGTTTGATATAATATTTTATCAAAAAATATTTTGTATTAAAAAATGCAGTTATGAACATTAAAACAAGTTCATGTAGTCTTTTCAATACCCTAATATTTTCTTCTTTTATTCCTTTTAATTTTACAAAAAAGCTTTTATTGCTTTTACAAGATATAAGTTATAGTATCTTTGAAGCAGATAATATATTTTATCAAGCTTTTGCTTTACTTATTTTAGGTTTTCTAAAACACATACGCTATTTTTTCATATATCCTAAAATCGCAATAATTGCAGCTGGTGTTATTCCTGAGATTCGACTTGCTTCACCTAGTGTACTTGGTCTAGCTTTTTCTAGCTTAGCAACCACCTCTCTTGATAACCCTCCTATTTGCGAATAATCTATATCCTTAGATATTTTGATTGCTTCATCTTTTTTAAATACATCAATATCAGCTGACTGTCTTTTCATATACCCAGAATACTTAGATTCAATACATATTTGTTCATATACATCATTATTAATCTCTTTAAACTCTGGGAGCATTTCGTTTATTGTTTCACGTGAAACATCGTTACAACCAAGTAAAACAAACATTGTTTTTCGCTCACCTTCTTTTTTTAATGGTAGATTATACTTTTCTATTTCTAAAGGTAACACAAATCTACTTTTTGTAACTTCACGATATTTATTTAAATTCTCCACTTTTTGTCTAAATACAGCGTATCTCTCTTCTGTCACACATCCTATTTCATATCCTTTTTGCGTTAAGCGCAAATCTGCGTTATCTGCTCGCAGGTGCAATCTATATTCTGAACGAGACGTAAACATTCTATATGGTTCATCAACACCTTTGGTAATTAGATCATCAACCATTACGCCTATATATCCCTCACTTCTATCAATAGAAAAACCTGATTTATCTTGCACATAAAGAGCCGCATTGATACCAGCCAATATTCCTTGAGCAGCCGCCTCTTCATACCCTGTTGTTCCGTTAATTTGCCCAGCCAAATACAACCCTTTTGTTTTTTTCACGGATAAAAATTTATCTAACTCCATTGGGTCTACATAGTCATATTCTATGGCATATGCTGGTCTTAAAATTTCGACATTCTCAAGACCTTTTATTGTGTGAATAAACGCATCTTGAACATCAGCAGGAAGAGAGGTTGATATACCATTCGGATATACAACATCAGTATCATACCCTTCTGGCTCTAAAAAAATTTGATGACTAGTTCTGTCTGCAAATTTTACCAATTTATCTTCTATACTAGGGCAATATCTTGGTCCTATACCTGTTATCAGCCCAGAGAAAAGCGCGCATTTTGAAAAATTCTCTCGAATGATTTTATGTGTATCTTCGTTAGTGTGTGTAATATAACAGTTAATTTGAGGTTGAGGCAATTCTTTTGTTAAAAAAGAAAATGCAATCGGGGTTTCATCACCACTTTGTTGCTCTAAAATCTCCCATTTTATCGTCTTTCCATTTAATCTGGCAGGTGTTCCCGTTTTTAGACGACCAACATTTAACCCCAACTCCTTTAAATACGCCGTTACCCCCACACAACTAACATCATTTACTCGCCCACCAATAGTTGTCTGATGTCCTGTAAACATAACTCCGTTTAAAAATGTTCCCACGGTTAAAACTGTTGCTTTAGCTAAATATTCTGTTTTATCTGCCAAACGGACACCTATCACTTTTTTATCTGCTATAATAAGTTCTTCAACAGCCCCCTCTATTAACGATAAATTTTCTTGTTGTTTTAATTTGGACAACATTTCTTTTTTATAAAGTTCTCTATCGGCTTGCGCTCGTGGACCTCGAACAGCAGGGCCTTTAGAAGAATTTAACATTCTAAATTGTATACCAGCTTTATCAATCACACACCCCATTAAACCATCAAGAGCGTCAATCTCTCGAACAAGATGTCCCTTGCCCAAACCACCAATAGCGGGATTGCATGACATTTCTCCTATTGTAGCAATTTTGTGTGTTATTAGAGCTGTTTTCGCTCCCATTCTAGCTGAAGCAGCAGCAGCTTCACAACCAGCATGACCACCACCTATTACCAAAACATCAAATCTATTCATATTACCCTTCTTTTCTGTTTTTGACTGATTTTACTTAGATTTTCTTTTTTTTCAAGTTTTTTTAAAATAAAAAAACCACCAAACATTTTACTCGCAAAAAAACATATTTTATCCGTTTTACACCTTAATATACTATAATATTCCAATAATATGAAAAAAAATTATTGACTTATATAACTTTTAGTTTTATTTATCTGTTAAAACAACCATTCATACACAGGACTTATTTAATGACACAACTTTACAATCAAAATAGTTCAAATAAATATTTTATTATGACTTCAATCATGAGCGAAGAAAAACATCTTAAACTTTTTAATGAAATGGATACGCTTTTATTGCAAAAACGTTTTGATAACGCATACGAACTTTCGTTAACAGAAAACCTCTTGCGTATTGGTACTCACCAATTAACAGGAAAATGTATAAAAAAAATAATTACTGATTTTATTGCAAATGATGATTTTATTTACTGTTGTGAAGATAGAGTATTATATGAAATTGTGAAAATAAGTAATCTTCCCTCTGAAAAGCTACAAAAAGCTATTCGTCCAGATTTGTATCAAAAATTAGCTACTTTTTTAATTAGTGTTTCACGTGAAACAACAATGATTAGTACAGATTTCCTTATCTTAAGAATATTAGACAATTTTATGATTAAAACAAACAACCAACAAACAATAGATGTATATGAAAGTGCAAGACTTAATATCTTATCCAAAATTACAACATATAACTATAAACAAGAAAAAAAGGAAAAAGAAACTACATTACTTTGTTGGATTGATAGAATTTTGAATGCTGCTGTTAATATTGAAATATCACCTATTAGTTTTATCAGTTTGAGTGAAAAACTTTTAAATCTTGCTCATTATTCAACTTACGCCTATTGGAAACTTTTACATTCCGTAAATTATTTATTATTACAGCCAGATTTTAGTTATTGCACAGAGCTAAGATTATATAAAAAAAGAATAACAAATGCTATTGGAGATCACTACCGCTGCACTAAAGCATCTATAAAAGATGTAAAAGAATTAACAATTAGTACACTTGCAAAAAAACAACCCACCAAGGAAGATTTTTATTATCTTTTTGATATAATAAAAAAGTCAGCACTTAAAAATGAAGAAAATAAGCTTTTTTGTCTTATTTTATGTAAATATCTCATAAAATATAATCGCAGACAAAATATATTTAGCCATAGATTCATTAGAAAATATTTTATTGAGATGATTTTTGAGCTAATAAAACAGCCAACTATAGGATTAAAAGTTAAAGAAGAGCAGATGGCTGTACTTATTTCTCTTTTTCATGTTGATACATATTTTTGTTTTAATCGCTATGAAATTTTTGACACAATGATTGATACATTAAAATCCATAAACACAGGAAAAACAAAATTAAGTTATACAAATTTTTATAAATATTGTGATGCATTGGATTATATCATGAGTCAAAATCCAGATATAAAATACAGTAATATCGTAGAACATCTTTCCTTAAAAAAAGATGACAAGGAGAAGATATGTAAATTTTTTGATTTAATTTTAGAACAGCAGTCAACGTTTTAAATACATCGTTATTTTCCGATACAAAAGCTACCAAATATATTGTCTAAAATTTCATCAATATGAATAGCTCCTGTAATTTGACCTATTGCTCGACAAGCTAACCTTATGTCTTCTGCTGAAAGCTCTATTTCCTTATCAAGGGAAAATTCCTTGAGATTGTTAAGACACTCTTCAAGGCTTTTTCTATATCTAATTCGCGTAATTAAAAAATTTGATGAGGAAGTAAAATTATCTTGAATGTTGTTTAGTAGCACAGATATAAGTGTGTCTATTCCCTCGTTATATTTTGCAGAAATTAAAAGATGTCCTTTATTTGTGATATTTTGTTTTTGTTCTTCTGTTAGTTTATCTAATTTATTTGCTACATATATTACTTTTTTATTAGCTAACACCTTCTCATCTTTAAATACATCGTTTCCGTCATATAAAGAAATTACAATATCAGCTTCGTTCATTTTTTGAAAAGCAATATCAATTCCCTGTTTTTCTATAATATTATCGGTTTGACGAATACCTGCTGTATCTGTAATTACAACAGGATAGCCACCAATATCAAGGTTAATATCTATTGCATCTCGCGTTGTTCCAGCGATATCAGAAACAATAACAGCATTACGACATGTTAATGTATTTATTAAACTCGACTTGCCAGCATTTGTCTTTCCTGCGATAACTATTTTGAAGCCATTTTTAAGTCGCTCATTAACATTATTACAAGTTAAATGTTTTTCAATCTCCGAGCGAACTTCAAATACACCGTTTAAAATATCATCATATAGGTTTTGAGGAATATCTTCATCAGGGAAATCAATATATGCCTCAAGAATTGATAGTATTTTTACTAAAGTTTCTCGCCAAGATGAATACAGATTTTTTAGATTTCCTTCCATTTGACGCAAAGCATATTTTTGCTGCTCTTTTGTTTCTGCGTCAATTAAATCAGCCAGACCTTCTGCCTCGGTTAAATCCATTTTTTGATTATAAAAAGCTCTTTTAGAAAATTCTCCAGCTTCAGCTAATCTAACATCTTCAAAAGAACTTAGACACTCTAATATGCTATTTAAGACAGCCTTAGAACCATGACAATTTATCTCCACAACATCCTCGCCAGTAAAAGAGTGAGGTGCTTTGTAATAAATCACAAGAGATTTATCTAGTAAATTGTTTGTTATTTTATCTCTTAAAGAGGTATAATATGCGTGTCTTGGTTTAATATTTTTTATATTTATATCTGTTATTTGAGAGATAATCTCTAGTGATTGATTCCCTGAAATACGAATAACAGCTACACCAGACTTACCAAAAACAGTTGAAAGCGCATATATTGTTTGATTAGACATTTATTTCTCCTTTTTTTTCTTTTTATAGCTTGAGGATTTATATATTTCAAGCTTTAAATACACTGCTTTTTGAAAGATATTTTAGTTTTTGTTAATGTTCTTTTGTTAAATTTACAATTAAGATAAATGTTGCACAAAGGAGAGATTATGCCAAAAAAGAATATAAAGCTCATTATTTGGGATTTTGATGGAGTTATTGCTGATACTGAAAAACTATGGCTAACCAACAGACAAAAGTTAATAAATGAGGTATTGGGCTTAAATTGGAATTTTAACGAGGTCAACAAATATTTAGGTGGAATGAGCGAGAAAACTAAAAGAGAAGTTTTAGATGCGATGAATATCAAAACGGATGATGCTTTTTGGGAACAAGCACTTTGCCTTGATTATAAAACAATGGAGCAGGGGTTTGAACCCACACCTTACATAGAAGACATTTTCAAATTAAATCAGTTTGTACAATGTATTGCCACAGGTGGGACAAAAGAAAAAACAGCTAAAAAAATTGAGATTACAGGAATAAAAAAATATTTCGATGAAAAACATATCTTTACCGCTGATATGGTGAAACATGGAAAGCCTGCGCCAGATTTATTTTTACTTGCAGCCAAAATGATGAAGGTTGAGCCAGATGAATGTGTTGTTATTGAAGATTCTTTAGCAGGTATGAAAGCGGGATTAAATGCTGGAATGTTGACAACGGCCTTTATTGGTTGCGAGATGAACAACAATCCGAAAAATATTCAAGCTATTAAGGATTTAGGAATTAAAAATATCTTTTCTGATATGAGAGAGGTTAAAAGTTTTTTATTGACTTTAAATCAATAACTTGCTACTTTTAGCGCATTACTTAATTATTAAAATTTATTCTTATGTTAGCACTATTGTTTTTGATATTGGCGTTTGCTTTGCCAATATCTTTCTTGGTAACATCGTTATCTGAGATGTGTATTATTGTATGCGCAACAATTTTCTCTGTTATCCTTTTCTTCAGACTAGGAGAAACAGAAAATCCTTGTATGACAGGGGATAATTTTTTGTGGAGTTTATTTTGCTTCGGTGCGTTTTGCTGGATTGCAAAATTGCTT
>CAZRHI010000085.1:0-6723 GCA_964599945.1 uncultured Acetobacter sp.
GCGACCAAAAAGAGCTTGATGAAAAAGGCGTCATTGTCCACGCCCTCACCTCAATCACAGAAATCAAAAAAGACACCACCTGTTGCCTCACCACCGTTACTAACGAGATAAACGCCGAAGGAAAAGCCGTTCATTGCCAAGGCACTGAATGCGAGCTTAAAGGTTATGACCTCATCATCCAAGCTCTCGGCTCTTATTTTCCAAAAGAACATCTCCCAGAAGGTTTCATCATCGCTGGTGATATGACAGGACAAACAGGAACAGTCGTTCAAGCCCTCGCCTCAGGCATAGCTTCTGCCAAAAAACTCATAGAAGCGGAGGGTTAAAATGAAAATCACCTTAGGCGTAATTGGCAAGTGCAAACCAACCTCTCCTGAGGGCGAGATAATTAAACGCTACCAAGAGCGTCTAAAATGGCAATTAACAATCAAGGAAAAAGACAACTCCACTAAAGAAGATGAAGCAAAGTTTTTGCAAAGTTGCATCACCTCACAAGCCAAAGTAATTGTGTTAGACGAGCGAGGCAAAAATATGACCAGCCCAGAGCTTGCCCAAATCATAGAAAATTGGACCACCACAGGCACGTCGGAGATATGTTTCCTAATTGGCGGAGCAGACGGTCATCTAGATGAAACACGAAAAAAAGCAGATCTTATCCTCTCTTTTGGCAAATTGACCCTCCCCCATATCTTGATGCGTGCTGTTTTGTGTGAGCAAATTTACCGCGCTGAAACAATCATCAACCACCACCCCTACCACCGCGTTTAACCCACAGCTCACACTTGCTCGTTGCCCCTGAAGACCGCACGCTCGTTTTAAAAGCCCCTCTCGCCTCACCGCAGCCTAATTGTTGCCCATGTCGCTGACACCACTCGTTAAAAAATCCCCTCTCGCCCCACCACAGCCTAATTGCTGCCCGTGTCGTTGACACCGTCATTGCGAGGTGCCGTAAGGCATATCCGAAGCAATCCACAAAACAGGTGCAACACACACCATACCCCCAAAAAGATTGCCACGTCGCTACCGCTCCACGCAATGACTCCATTCCTCTCGCCCCACCACAGCCGAATCATTGCAGGTGCGACTCGCACCACCGCATTTAGGGCTTGACACCACCCTCAAAAAATGATATACTCCTTGGCGATATAGAATTGGGAGTATAATTAAAAAAATGGGAACAGACCTCATCATACCAGAAATTGTCTTACTTGAAAAGTTAGAAGAAACCGACAACAGCTTCTCCCCCGTATTATGGGAAGGCTTAAAAAACGAAATCATCATCGCAGATAATGAAGAGGCAAGCAAACTCCCAGCCCTCATGCGTCGTAAAAGACGTATGGTTTTAAGCGATTTTGTTAACAAAGCAATCAACCAACCTCTCGAAACCTCGCCAGAGCTTTCCCCAGAGGTAACCAAACAACTCTATCGCTTGCATTTATTTTGCTGTCAACAAAGCATACATAACCCCGAAGTTCGTCATAATCCGCTCATTTTGGGTTTTCATGTCTTAAAAGAGATAAAATTAGCTCTCACAGGAATACTGATTTCACATCGGTTGATAAATCCTGATTGTCCATATAACTGGAACAGAACCTTTTTCGAGCAACATATCTTCACCTGCAAAGCTCCCGACGGCCACACAATCATCGAGTTTCGCCATATCCCAGCAGAAACCGTCAACACCGCCATAACAGAAGAGATTATCACCGATTGGCTCATCTATCGAGGTTATGGTCATAATGGTATCAGAACGTTAATGGACGTAAAAAACCACCTCTTAACCCTGCCAGACTACAAACGTGGCGGACATCCAGCCGATGAGTTTTCTCGTTTTGAACGCAAAATGCGTGAACAGTTTAACCGCAAAGAACAACGCAAAGAAGAAGCCCTAGATTTAGAGTTTAGAAAAACTCTTGTCAAAACAGTTGCCGAAAAAACCGCGGCCGAGCTTGTAAACTCTGGTATGTCCATGCAAGACATCTTAGCCACTGCCTTTAGCGCAGATTTAAACAATCTTGTCTGTTCAACAACACTTTCAACCCCTAAAGCCAAACCAAACACACAAAAAAGCACCTCAAAAGCCCTCCCCAAACCAAAGCAAAACACCGACTACATAGAAGAGGTCATCTCTGGTTTACTTGAGGACTAACCCCAAACGCAAAGGACGACACAATGATATATTTATGGCTCACATTTATTGCACTAACCCTCATCTTCATTTATGATTATAACAAGCTCATCACCCTAAACCAACATTGCCTTGAGGGCTGGAGTGGCATAGATGTTCAGCTCAAGCGCAGACGTGATTTAATTCCAGAGCTTGTCAAGGTCGCCTCATTTTATGCCAAACACGAAAAAGACACATTCTCACGCATAGCCGAGCTTAGAACCTCTGCCCAAAAGGCTGAAAACATCGAAACCCTAGCCCACACCGAAACCGAAATTTCCTCTGCGCTAACCGCCATTTTCGCCTATGCCGAAGCTTATCCAGAGCTTAAAGCAAACGCCCAATTCATCAAACTGCAAGATAACCTCGCAATGGTTGAAAAAGACCTCTCTTATGCTAGAAGATATTATAACGCGGCCGTTCGTAGCTATAACATCGGAATCTGTATGTTTCCAGAGCTTATCGTTGCCAACGCTCTAAACTATCAAGAAAAAGCCTTTTTTGAGATAAACCCCAGCGAGAAAGACAATATAAATGTTAAACCTTAAACGTCTTTTATTCCTTTCCATATTTTTCATCTTTGCGTCTTCGCTTCCCTCGCGTGCTTATGAGCATATACAAAGCTTTCACTCAGACATCACCGTAAACCAAGACGGAAGCCTCACCATATCTGAAACAATCACCGTCCGCCACGAAGGAAGATACATACGCAAAGGCATCTCTCGTGGGCTTTCCACCACCAAAGGCGAACGTTATGAAATCACCAGCGTTTTGCGTAATGGCAACCCCGAACCATGGTTCACACAAAAAACGAATAAGCAACTCGTCTTAAACACAGGCGATGACACACCTCTCCCCTCCCCCGCCGTTTCCACCTTTGTTTTAACATATAATATGTATGACGCTTTGCGCCCAATTAGTGGGGAAAACCTAAACGAACTATACTTAAACGTAACAGGTCAATGGGATTTTAAGACATATAATTTAACCATAGATGTCCACTTCCCCGAAAAAACAACCCTCGCTCGCCAATGGCAATACACACGCTCCTCCAAAACAGAGCTTTCCCCCACGGGGCAATTTAACATACCGCTCTTAAACATTGATGACGAAGCAACCATAGCCATCGCCTTTTCCAAAGGCACGGTAAACATCTCCCTCCCCCAAAAGCTCACCCACCTTCTTTATGCGTTTTTAGCAACACTTATCTACTATCTACTAATCTGGTATCTATTTGGCAAAGACCCAACCCCTCGCCCTATTGTTCCTAGCTGGGAAACCCCAGAACACATCTCCCCTCTAGAGTGTGCTTTAATAAACAACAATGGGATTGAGCCTGAAAACGGCTTGTTTTTAAGCGCGATATGGTTTGCGCAAAAAAAGCTCCTGACAATCGTTGAAAATGTCCCCAACCAATCTTACACTTTCCAAAAAAACAAAGACATTTCCCCTTCTTTATTAAGCAATAGAGAAATCATCACCGCCCTAAACCTTGTTGACTGCACCACCGTAGACGGAACACCTAGCGACACGGTAGATAAATGCAACCAAGCCCTCATCAAAGAAGCCAAAAACAAACTAGAAAAAAGCTATTACTTCACACGCAACAATTTGCTTTTTATCGGCGCGCTAATTATTCCGCTCACAGGCTTTGCCTTTCCGCTAATCTGGGGATTACTACTGCTCTTAGCTCCCATATCAAAAAAAATAAAATTCGCTAGCCTCATCATCTATCTGCAATATTTCTTACCCCTTATAGCAGAAAATCTCTCTGCTTTCTCCATAACAGACATCATCGGGCTAATCGTCTATTGCGCAATGTTTTATCTTTTCAGATACCTATTGTTCCAACCAACCTACAAGGGGCAACGCGCTAAAGAACAAATTGAAGGCTTAAAGATGTTTTTAACCGCCATCACCAAAAATGGCGTTTCCCCCACCATCACCAAAACTAAAAATGGTCTCTCCCAAGAAAAACGCCTAACTCCAGAAGATATGGAAGAGTTATTTCCCTATGCGGTCGCTCTAAACCTTGAAAAAGAGTGGTGCAAAAAATTCAGCACAATATTTGGAGCAGCCAAATATAGCCAAATCATCTCCAGTATGGACTATTACCGCCCGAGATACCGTAATTGTTTATCAAAAATTTGTTGCAAATCTGCCACTCCTCCAACCCCTTCGCCCTCTTCAAGTGGTCGAGGTTCCAGAGGGGGCGGTTGTGCAGGAGGTGGCTTCGGTGGCGGAAGAAGCGGTGGCAGATAGCCTTCTTCCTCCCCCAAAAGAGCCAGTTAAAACAAACTCCCTCTTCTTACTCAAAGAATCTGTAAACTAGCTCACTTTTCCAAAAAAAAGAGCCAGCCCAACCGCCAGCCCTTTTACGCCAACTAAGCTTTTCACATCACTCTAATAACGTTATCGCATCAGGGCAACGCCCCTCGTCAATAACATTTTCCAACTTCACTTTCAGCTCTTGGCTTTGACCTCCCCCCACCGTAAAACGCCATTCATAAACATTACCGTCGCCAAACGCGCCTTTAAGCGATTCGTGCAAAATTTTCGCCTTGTCAGGTAACGATTGCTTTAACACAATATCAACCGCCTCCGCTCCTTTATTAATAACCTCATAAACAGCGTCATAGTGATATGTCTGCAACAAACGACAAGTTCCATTAGCCAAAACATTGCGCACAGCAGAACCATTTTCTTTAATCTTCTCTACTTTACCATTAGCATACACATCAAAGAATTTACCTAATCTAACGGTAATATTTTGCCCCTCGGCTTTATTATCTATGGTGTTTTCCCCCACAAACTGCAACGCCCCACTTTTATCCGTGTCATAAAAGCTAACCTTTCCTTGAGGTAAAGGCATCCCAAGCCCATCGTCTTTATTGTTAACAAAATTATAAACCACTGCAGGGTGAACATCTTTATAATAGCTCTTAGAGGTGTGAAAATATAACCCCGAGCTAATCTCTCCACGCTTCTTATATTTCACTTTTGGTGCTTCAATAAACGACACCTGTTTAATTTGTCCGTCTTTAAGAGTTGTTTTTTGTGGAATTTTATAAACATAATAGCCATTCAAACTCTCTGGCATCTCCATTGCCGCCTCAGGCATGGCACTATCCATCATCGCCCCTGTTGCCATGGTGTTCATCATCGCCATTTTATACATCCGTGGTTGCGCCACCGAGTTAACCACATTCACATCTCCAGCAATCAAATTAACCGCCACATCGTTATAATCGCTCCCCGAAGAGTTATTAAGCGACACTCTCCCCAAAACAGACAATGTGTCTTTGTCGTTCACCTTCACCACATAATTCGCCTGCCAAGAAAATCCATTTGCAAGATATGCCAAATTTAAGTTATTCACCCCAGCTTTTTCAGCCCAAACTTTAGCTCTTAAAACAGGCTCGCTGTTTAACCCAAACGGAACTTCGTCAAAAACCACACGCCCATTAAAATTACTCTCTATCCCATAATCAAATTTTAACACAGGAGTCATACCGTCCACCGCAAGCAACATCGCTTTTTCAAAAATGTTCGCACCCGTTTGCGAATTCTGTCGCACCGTTTTAACCTCTTTGCCAATGTTTGCGTTAAGAAGCGTCATATAGTTAATCCCTGCATAGTCATAATTCTGCTCCAAAACCTTAACGCCATCACCATAAATAAACGCCGATTCTGGGCGCATTTGTTTTGCCGCCTCGTCAAAAACAACCTCATTCACACCAGAAGAAAGCTCAATTTTTTGTGCTTTTTTAATCAACGCCAAATTTTGATTATAAATAGTGAGTTCGGTCTCTGTTGCTCGTGCGTTCATCGCCAAAAACGATACCGCAGACATTAAAACAATAGTGCTTATTTTCATCTTCTTTCTCCTAAAAAAACTAACCAATCCATATCAAGATTTTCTAAAGCTGTCAACCATTAAGCACAGAAAGCATTTTTTGCGACAAACTTTGTAGCTGTTCAATCCGTTTCTGAAACAACATCAACGTATTCGGACGCAACAAACTAAATTGATAAAACAATTTATTTGGCGTGTTAAGCCAAACATAAAACGTGTCATCTGCTGTTGAAAGAGTCGCTTTTTTTGCCCCAAACAAACGCATAAACGACGAAATCACCTCCATAACTTGCGCGTTTTCACGCAAACGTGGTGCCAAATCTCCAGTAACAGACATCACCTTATCAACCAACAGCAACTCGCCTTTCTCTACACGGTTTCCCCCTTTGTCTGCAAATGCCAAAACCACCCCTTCAAACATTGTCTGGTTAATTGGCACATACTTAGCCGACACCACCGAATAAAACCAATCTTCCTCCAAAAAGTAGCCTTTCCCCCTCATCACATTATCACATTCGCGAACCTGATAGCTTGCCACCACATCCTGCACCAAAAGCGCGTTTTCACAAAGCCCCCGCCCCACATCAAACATCACCTCGCCAAAAGCCTCCTCCCCTTTTGCCAAAATAAGCCCCTCTCCCCGAGCCTGCAGACCGACCCTTAACGCCCCAATGATTTTATACACCACCAGCAACGCCAC
>CAZRHI010000086.1:0-6634 GCA_964599945.1 uncultured Acetobacter sp.
ATGAGCCTTGGGTTTTAGCCAAAGACGAGAGCAAGCGCGCGCGCTATGAAGCGGTGATTTATACAACGCTTGACGCTCTTCGGTTGATTGCTCTGGCGGTTTATCCATTTATGCCTGTTATCTCTGGTAAGATTCTGACCTCTCTTGGTTGTGAGGCGAGAGCTGTGGCAGAATTTAAGCCATGCGCTTTACCAGAGGGAAATAGTACTGTCGTAGGCGACCCTCTCTTCCCCTTCCTCGGATAAAAACCGTGTAATTTTGTGAACTAGTTCGTAGATGGAAGCCCCACGTCAGTCGGGTCATGTACTATTATGTACACTCCCCTCCTTTGGGGGACATTCGGGGTCGACTTATAAAATTCCGCGGTTTTTAGTGGTAGCATCACCTGCAACGATAAATGGGGAGCGGATTTTGGTTTGACAAATCGGCTTTTCGGGGGTATATGTGGGGTATGTTTTTTTAGAGAGATGTGTGTATGCGAGAGATTTTGTTTTTGGTGTTGCTTTGTTTCGGTGTGATGTCGGCTGATGTTGCGCAAGCGGAAATGGCTAGTTATGAGCAACAGGCAGAGAAAATTTATGATTTGTGTGATAAAAAAACGCCACAGGTTGATGACGAGGGCGTATTGTCGGGCAGTGTTGCCGATGTGCAACGCGAGCGGACGCTCAGACAATGTTTGAAAGAGGAGGTTTTAAAAGCGGTGTCTGGCTTTGTGGTAGCATCAGAAACAGAGAGGTTTCGCAAAGCTTTGGACGGTTTGGAAGAAAACGCGTTTATGATGTATAAAACGGTATTGTTTTGCAAAAAAGGTGGTGATAAAAATTGGTGTGAGCAATACTATAAAAACGATACGGCACTTGAGAACTTGATAGTAGAGAAAAGTGTTACCTCGCAGATGATGAAGATGTTAACGGATATGTTAGAGATTAAGCAAGACGGATTTTAAAAAAGCCGTCTTGCTAGGTGTTTTTTATTTTAAAAAGTTTAATGCCTTTTGCATTTCTGCAGGATATCGATTTTTTAAAATATTTTCTTTTTCTCGTTTAGTTATTTTTCTATCTCCTTTTCTTTGACTTTCAGGTAGAGATTTGACATATTGTATTCGCTGATTATATAGCTCTTTAACCATTGTTATGTCGTCGATATTTTTATACTTTTGTTTTAGAGTACTTAAAGCTCGATTTACAATTTTTGCTGCTCCTTGATGTTGTACACTCATTGAATATAAAATATCTTTTATGACGGGGTGTCTATTTTCTATATCCAATATTTTTTTTTCTTTTATTGAATTTAATAACGGGGTTAAATGAGTTTCTATAATAAATTGAAATTGAGATTTGTTAAAATCTTGATTTTTTGATAATCTAATCCAAGTATTTACAAATGATGTAGTTCCATCTTTGGCACCGTTGCTACCACCAGCATCATTTAATTTTTTTGCAAAAGAAGTGTATTGTGGATTTTTTTGTAGATATTTGATGTATTGCTTCATAGTGTCAACACTACTAGCAATTTGGTATTTTCCATAGCTGTATCCACCAGCATTATCTTTTCCAATGGCTTCTGGATTACCTCTAGATTCAAATTCTGCACTTAATGTTCCAAGTTGATAGTTGTTTTGAGCTTTTTTTGTCGTGTTGACAATTTGTGCTTCCATTGTTTTTCGTATGTTTTCGTTATCTTCATTGATTATTTTTTCGATGCCTTTTGATAATGTGTTATTTTTGGGAGATATGTTTCTCTGTAGTATATCCAAATATTTTTTTTCATCTACTATTTCTTCCTCTTCCACTTCCTCTTCAATACTTGTGTTGTATTCTTCGGAAGATGTTTGGGATTGGGGTGTTGATATTTCGGGTTGCTTTATTTGCGCATTTTCCTTTTGTATCAATTCTAACATATCCCTACCGCCAGCAAGCAAGAAATCTCCGTAGAGGTTGTCGGGGAGGTTGTTTTCCATATCTTGTATGGTTTCTCCGTAGGTTTCCATAAGTTCTCTCATTTTTCTTTTGTTTTCCGTTTTATTACGGGCGTTTTCGAACTGTTGTTCGATGTCTTTTGATAAATTATACATTTATCGATCCTTTCATTTCATTTTAAGTTAATAAAAAATGCACTGCCTTTGGGAGGAAGTGCGGTTAAAATTTTGCCATAGTGTTTGTCTGGATTGCTTTGCTCGCAATGACGATTGTTGAGGTGCGAGCGGCATCTGCAACACTTTGGGTAGCGGTGGGGTGAGGGGTGATGGAGGTAAGGCATTATAGTTGTCCCCATCCCCCGTCCCCTTCCTCCGAGGGAAGGGGAGAAACAGAGGTGAGTGCTTCCTCCGAGGGAAGGGGAGAACTCTTGGGGCGGGGTTCTTTGGGGGAGGGAGAGAGGAAAGAGGGCTTTGTTCGAGAGGGGCGGAGAGGCTAGGGCGGTTACCATGTTCCTGTTTTGATTGTTTGGGCGATTTTTTTGGCGCGTTTGGGGGTTTGCGTGGCATATGTTGAAGTCATACATTCATAGGCCGCTAAGTCATAATTTCCCTTTTCAATCGCGCTTAGCATATATTTGAACTTCTTTAAGCCCTTAAAGCCTAGCTGAAAACACATATCCACCAGCGCGTATTGCCTGTCTGGCGTTAGCTCTTCAAAGCCTTTGACCGCGCGCTTGACACACTCATAACATCGCATAATGTCGTTTCTTAATAACATCTTCGCGGCGTTTTCGGTGATGCCGTGCATATAGTCGCCGAGCGCGCGTTTTTCTTCGGGCGTGGGGGGATTGTCTTCCAAATTTCTGCCAACACCTATGGTTAATTTTCCTCTTGTACAACGGTAAGGGGTTAAGCGCAGTCCTTCGTGTGCAATCAGTCGATTGCACCATACATTCATGTCGTACATGTTATTTCTTCTCCTTATAAAATGAAAATTCGGTTTGTATTCATAAAAAAAAGGCGCATGGTTTGCGCCTAGGGTTTAAAATAAAAAAAAGACGTAAAAAAATTACGCCTTTTTTTCGATTATGATGTATCTTAGAACACCTTATGACACAATGTCAATACTTTTAGCTAGGGGAAATTAAAAAAAAATTGTGAAGGTGAAAAATACGCTTGCTATTTTCTAAAAAATGAATTATAAACGTGCTGATATTTGCTTGAAATGAGAGTAAACATAAAGCAACGGTGGCTTTTGTAACGTAAATATATGAACTCTGGCGATTTTTTTTGTTATAATGTTGCTGTTTGGAGTTCGCTTCAGAATCGTTTTGCCGTCTTGTCTTTGTGAGGTTTTGTACCTATGGATATATTTTGGGGCAAATGTTTGGTCTTTGTGCCTTAGGGAATGTAATCAATAACAATAAAACCTTGGGACGGGGCTTTTGAATAGAGAATATAAATCATATCGCCTAAACATAATGGGGCGATAATTATTAGTTAGGAAATAACAGTTATGAAAAGAATGTTGATTGATGATACTCAACCGGAAGAAACTCGTGTGGTTATTCTTGACGGAAATAAAATTGAAGATGTAGAATTTGAATCTTCGGCAAAAAAACAAATTAAAGGAAATATTTTTACTGCGAAAGTTGTGCGTATTGAGCCTTCTTTGCAGGCAGCTTTTGTGGACTATGGTGGGAATCGCCATGGTTTTTTGGCGTTTGGTGAAATTCACCCTGATTATTATAATATTTCTGATGAAGTTCGTGAGGCGGTTGAACGCGAAGTGGACGAGATTATTGAACGTAAACGCCAATATCAAGCAGAAAGAAAAGCAGAACAAGAACGCAGGAAGCTTGAACGTGAACAGAAACGTGCGGAATATGAAGCACGCAAAGCCGAAGAGGAAGCACAAGCTTTAGCAATGGCAGAGGCTGAAAACGCAGGTTTTGATGTTACTGAAAATGATTTTGGCGCAGAGGAAAATGCGGAACGTGTTGAGGCTTATGATGTTGTCGCTAGTGAGCTTATAACAGAGGGAATGGTAGATGTTGCTCCTGTGGATGTGTCTGAAATGCGGGTTAGTGAAGTGGCGGAGCATCAGGAAGCTGATGTTGTGTCTGAGCTTGTGCGTGTTGAGGCAGACGGCTGTGGCTGTTCGGCGGAATGTGCTTGTCGGGTAGAGGACGGACATTGCCATTGTGCGGAAAATGGTGTTTGCACTTGTTCGGAAGAATGCCATTGTTGCGATAAGGAAAATAAAGCTGTTGCAGACGGCTGTGGCTGTTCGGCGGAATGTGCTTGTCGGGTAGAAGACGGACATTGCCATTGTGCGGAAAATGGTGTTTGCACTTGCTCGGAAGAATGCCATTGTGGTTGTTCTGGTGCAGAGGAAGAGAGCGTGGAAGAAAGCACAGATGCTCAAGAAGAAGGAGAACATCAGCCACGTCGCAAACGCAGAACAAATCGCTTTTTAGGGCGTCGCTCGTCTAAAGGTCGGTATAAGGTTTCGGCTGATGCGAGTGGGCTTCGTGATGAAATGATTGCCGAAGTTGTTGATGAAAATGATATGGACGACAATGGCGATGATATGAGCGATGATGAGTTTGACTCTGAGGTTAGCAAAGATTTTGATAATGATGATGACGGAGCAGATTTTGAGCGTTATCTTGAAATCCAGCGTAAATTGATTGTGGCACGGAAATTATATCATCGTTCGACTATTCAAGATGTGATTAAAGAAGGGCAAGTTTTGCTTATCCAGATTGTGAAAGAAGAACGTGGAAACAAAGGAGCTGCTTGTACGACATATCTTTCTTTGGCTGGACGTTATTGTGTGTTGATGCCTAATCGGATTAAATCTGGTGGGGTATCCCGAAAAATTACTTCGGCGGCGGATCGTAAACGCTTAAAAGAAATTATCCGCGAACTTCCGCTTAATGATGATATGTCGCTGATTGTGCGCACCGCGGGCGAAGAGAAAAAGCGCGAGGATATTGTTCGTGATTATAACTATCTTATTCGCACTTGGAACCATATTCGCCATAGTAGCTTGAGTGTTCAGGCACCGACGTTGATTTATGAAGAGGGGAATCTTATTAAACGCGCTCTTCGTGATATGTATACGAAAGATATTTCTGAGGTGATTATTGACGGGGAGACCGCCTATAAAACCGCTAAAGATTTTAGCAAAATTTTATCACCAAACATGGGGCGCAAAATCAAATGTCGGAAAGAGGGCGAAATCCCTGTGTTCCAACATTATCAAGTTGAAAAAGAACTTGATAAACTGCATAATCCTGTTGTTCAATTACAATCTGGTGGATATTTGGTGATTAACCCGACAGAGGCGTTGGTTTCGATTGATGTGAACTCTGGACGCGCAACTCACGAGATGGATATTGAAGAAACTGCTCTTAAAACCAACCTTGAAGCCGCAGACGAGATTGCTAAACAGTTGCGTATGCGTAACCTTGCGGGGCTTGTTGTGGTTGACTTTATTGATATGGAAGAAGCGGCTAATAACCATGCGGTTGAAAAACGTATGAAAGAAGCGATGAAGCCAGATAGAGCCAGAGTACAGATTGCGAAGATGAGTATTTTTGGGCTTTTAGAGATTTCTCGGCAGAGAATGCACTCGTCTTTTGTGGAGAGCAATTATGTTACTTGTCCATATTGTCGAGGGCAGGGTGTTCAACGCACGACTGAATCTGGCGCGATGTTAGTTCTTCGCGCGATTGAAGAAGAGGGAATTAAAGGCGCGTATAATCGTGTTGAAGTAAAACTTCCTCAAGATATTGCTATTTATATTCTTAACCATAAACGTCGGATTTTGGCAGATTTGGAAGAAAAATATGAGCTTGAAATTGTGATTACGGCGGATACGGCGATTAAAAATATTTGTGATTACAAAATTGAGCGGACAAAGGTTTCTAAAGCAAAGCCTGTTCAAGCACCTGCGGCTGTTTATGTTCCTCAACCAGAGGCGGAAGTTGAGCCTGAAGTTGATGATGAACCAGAAGAAACAGAGATAGAAGAACGCGAAGAGAGCGGATATTCTAATAAACGTTCACGGCGTAATCGCTTTGACCGTCGGCGTAATCGTTCACGTCGGCGTGAGCGTCAACCACGCGAAAATGATGTGGTTGAACCTCAATATGAAGAGCCTCTTTCTCAGCCTCAAGAGGAGGAAGAGGGGAAGAAGAGGACGTGGTGGAAAAAGCTTCTCGGATAAAAACCGTGTAATTTTGTGATTGAACTCCCGAATGGAAGCCCCACTTCAGTCGGGTCATGTAGGTTGACTACACTCCCCTCCTTTGGGGGACATTCGGGGTTCACTTACAAAATTCCGCGGTTTTTAGTGTCAGCGACACGGGCATGACTTTGGACTGAGGCTGGTTGTGAGTGTGATTTTTGAACTGGTGGGTCTGGTTCATGTTGTCATTGCGAGGAGTGATAGCGACGTGGCAATCTATGTATGTGAGTGCTACGCACCTGTTTGTGGATTGCTTCGCACATGTGGGCTAATGCCCGCTCGCAATGACGGAGGAAAGGAGGGGGGATTGCTTCGCACATATGGGCTAATGCTCACTCGCAATGACGAGGGGGGAGCTTTTTGGTGGGTAAGGTGAGTGATAGTAAGGGCGAATCGGGGTAAATTTATAGAACAAAAGGCGAATCTTTTTGTTGACTTTTGGTTTTTTGCTGTATATA
>CAZRHI010000087.1:0-6607 GCA_964599945.1 uncultured Acetobacter sp.
ATTGAGGTGAGGGCGTGGACAATGACGCCTTTTTCATCAAGCTCTTTTTGGTCGCGCGCCATTATCCGCATATCTTCCCGACGACGGCGGACGAACATTTCAACTGTGGCGTTTTGGTTAACTGCGGTTAGGGCACAGTCGAGAGCCACTTCTCCCCCTCCACTAATGGCTATCCGATGTCTATCCGTTTGTGGAAAGCGAATGTACTTTGTGGGGTTTTCTAAAAACTCTTTGTAGGTGATGCAGTTTTCTTCGCCTTTGATGCCGAGGGTGCGAAAGTTTGGTTCTCCTAAGGCTAAGATGATGCCGTCGTACTTTTGTTTTAAGCTTTCAAAATCTGTGATTTCGGTGTTTAGGTGAACGGTTACACGGTCATTTTGAGTTAGGCGTGCAATTTCTTTATCAAGCACGGTTTTGGGGAGGCGATATTCAGGGATAAGGCGCGCAACACCGCCAAGGCTGTTTGTTTTCTCATAAAGGTCAACTTGCCAACCATGGGTGATGAGGGCGAAAACTGCGCCTAAACCTGCTGGCCCACCACCTATTACAATAGCTCTTTTGCCGTTTGGGGCTGGAAGTTCGAGAGGGGGAAGACCTCCTTTTTTGATTACCTCGGCCTGCATACAGGGAATGTTTACCGCACCGTCTATACGGTTTCTGATACAGGCTTTTTGGCAAAACAAGTCAGGACAGACCAGACCGCAAGTTTCTGGCAATGGATTTTTGGAGGCGATTAAACGGGCGGCCTCTTCATAATTTCCTTCTTTGGCTTTGGCAATAAAATCATGCGGAGAAACGCCTAAGGGGCAAGCTTTGGCGCAGGGGCTTACTTTACAGCCTAAGCAACGAGTTAATTCTTGTTTGATTTGTTCAATATCCATTAGTCCCTCCTTTGATTTGGTGGTGTTAATATAGCACGATATTTATGACTAGCAAGCATAATTACGGTTTGTGGTGGATATTTTTTTAATAAAGACGTTGACATGAGAATTTTTTGCTGATATAAGCGTAAGTACTTAATTATAATTCTGATACAATTTTGTTTAACTCTAAATTATAATTTTTATGTTTAACAAGTTAAAAAAGCTCTTTGGAGTAGGTAAGGTTGAGGCTCTTAAGGCTGCTATGCTCGAGGAGCAGGAAAAAACCGCCACTATAATCCGCGAGATTGTTAGTGGGCATGAGACGCAAGACGTTCTTTTTGAACCGCAGAATGCGCATATGCTTAGGGCGTACGTTTTGTATGGTCATTCGTTTTCGCCGACGATGTTTCCGACTTTCCTTAAAACAGCGGATAGAGAGCTGGTGAAAATCTATCTTTCGCTCGGCTTTGAGCTAAGCGACAAGGAGAAAAAGGCAGTTCTTGACCTTCAGGATGGTGAACTTTCTCATCTTTTGATGGAAAGTGGTAGTTGGTGCCCGTTCCCGTATAGTGGGGCGGTGCATCCTTCTAGTATAAGCCAACACTGCTTGAGTGAAAATGAACTACGCCAACACTGCTTGAGTGAAGATGAACTCGGCGACTAGTTTGTTCTTAAATCGAAAATCGGACAGGGTTTGAGAAATGTGTGTTTGACGGTGTGGGGACTTTTTGTTCCCATGCCGTTTTTTTGTGTGTAAATTGGTCAAAAATAAGAAAAAAGGTTTACATTGGTGTATCGATATGTTAAAACGTCGATGTGTTTGTTAAGGAGGGATATTGAGTACCAAGAGCAAAAAACTTCGATTTATTTCTCTTTTTTGGGATTATGCTAGTGCGTTATCGTTGATTGCGCTTTTGGTTTTGCTTTGGCATTTAGGCAAAGGACCAGTTCAGATTAACTTTTTGCGTCCGTATATCATTCAGGCGTTAACAAATGAAACATCATCATACGATTTGTCTGTGGGGGCGGTGAACTTAGAGTTGGTTCATTCGGTGCAACCTGTGGAGATTATTGCCAAAGATGTGGCGTTTATGGATAAAGACGGGGTTTATGTCGTGAAAGCACCGAGGCTCTCGCTTTCATTTTCAGCAAGAGCACTCTTGAAAGGGTTGTTAGCTCCAAGTTCGATTGAGGTGGAAGAACCCGAAATGTTAATCAACGCGGCATATGGTGTTAAAAAAACAGAAGGGGCGAAATCTCACGAAGACTTAAAAGAACTTAATCTTAAAAAACTTGAGTTTTATGTGGAACAGTTTGAAGATTTTATGGAGCGGTTTAACTCGCCTGAAAAGCTTTATTTGGAGAGCTTTATTAACAATATCAAAATTTCTAATGCGACGCTTACCTTAAACGAGGTTGATACGGAACGGCAGTTTACGTTTAAGAATATGGATTTCTTGTTTGAACGTGGGATTACGGATATTGTTATTAAAGCTGATAGTGCGGTGTTGTTTGAGAATAGAACCTCGGGGGTGGATATGGCACTTAATTATCGGATACTTAATGATGAGGTTCGATATACGTTTAATTTTTCTGATTTGGTGATTACAGATTTATATGATGTGTTTATTCCAGAAAAGGGGGAGATTCGCGCGGTGGATATTCCTGTGAACGGGCAGTTTTCCGCTTTGGTTGATTTTGGAAATATCTTAAAAAATAAAGGAAAATTTGTTGACAACCTCGGGAGTAATATTAAAGACATCAGCTTTGCGATTGAGGGCGGAAAAGGGAAAATTGGCTTTGGGGATACGTCTGACTTTGATTACAATGTTTCATCGTTTAACCTTGATGGGCGGTTACATGGTGGGTTAGATAAAATTAATATTGAGAAAGCGGAGTTTAACTTTGACGGTAAAAAAGCCGACCTTAGTTTATCTGCGGAAGGGTTTAAGGACTATTTCTTAAAAGGAAACAAGGAAAACTTTAAGCTTAAATTTGTGGCAAAGCCAGATGAAGTGCAGATGGACGAGTTGTTGCTTTTGTGGCCTAAATATTTGGGAACTAAGGCGTGGGCATGGTGTAAAGAAAGTCTTTACGGGGGAACAATCTCTAATGGTGTGTTTACGTTTGATTTTGGTTGGGATAAAAATACTAAAAGTTTTGGCTTGTTAAAGCTTTTTGGCAAAGTTGACGTGGCAGATGCGAATTTGGATTATTTGGGGGGAATGCCAGTTATTCGCAATGTGTATGGCACGGCTTCTTTTGAACAAGATAAAATTCGGATTATGGTTGATAAAGGTGTTTCTGACGGGGTGATTTTAACTGGGGGGAATGTGCTGTTATATGACCTAGACAAAGAAGATAACTATATCAAAATTGATATGACGGGTAATTCGACCATTACAGACGCGCTTAAATTGATTGACCACGAGCCATTGGGCTTTACGAAAGAGATGGGGGTGAACCCTGATTTAGTTGCTGGAGATATTGAGATTAACCTTGGGCTTGATTTTGAATTAAAGTCTGATTTGAAACCTGAGGATTTAAAAGTTTCGGTGTTAGGTGATTTGCGACAGGTCGAATATTTGGGAATGCCAGAAGGGGAGACGTTTGGGGCTGATGAGTTGCATCTTAAAGTTACGGAAAAGGGATTTGAGCTTTCGGGGGTGGCAAAATATCAAGATATTCCGCTAACACTTGCCTTAAAAGAAAATTTTGAAGAAAAAACGCATAAAAGCCGAATTGTGGCTGATGTGAAGATTAACGACGAGGTGTTGAAAAGGCTTAAAGTGGATAGTGAGATTTTATCCGCACCATATTTTACGGGGCAGTCAGATATTCGGGCGGTGTTGACCTTTTTGAACAATGGTGAAATGGAACTTGCGGTGGAAGGCTCTTTGCAAGATACGGCGATGGATTATGCGTTTTTGGGATTTGCCAAAGAGAAAGGTGTGCCTTGTCGGGCGAAAGTTAAGATGCTTTTAGCGGATAATAAAATTAAAGAAATTACTGAATTTTCGCTTTTGAAATCTCAATTTTCGGCTAAAGGCAAAGTGTTGATGACTAAAGAGGGGCGGATTAAGACGATTGATATTGCTGAAATTAAAGCACCAAAGGCTTTTGCTAAAGCGAAAGTGGACTTTAAATATGCGCCAAAGTTAAGCTTAAAGGTTACTGTTTCGGGGGATTCGTATGATTTAACAGAGTTTTTTGACGCACGGAAAAAAACGGCGGTTACTGAGAAAAAACAAAAGAAGCAAAAAAGCCTTAAAGACCCTCTTGAAGATGTTATGGATACGGATATTGTGATTGGGGTGAATAAGCTTTGGACGAATAATAATGTTCCTGTAACAAATTTTGCTGGCAGGGTAGAGATTCGCCATGGGATTGGGTTACACAGGCTTAACTTGGTTGGGAATTATGGCTCAAGCAGAGATGTGAAGATGAAGCTTGATTTTGAACCGAGAGGGTCGGAATATATTTTAACGGTTGATTCAAATAATGCGGGAAGCACGCTTAAGGTGTTGCGTTTGTATGATAATATGCGTGGGGGCAACTTAAAGATTGAGGCCAAGCGCGATAAATATAAAAACTTTAAGGGACACGCGCGGATGTGGGATTTTGCATTGGTGGATACGCCCGTGGTTGCTAAGGTGTTGAGTTTGGCGTCGCTTTCGGGTATTGTTGATATGTTGACAGGCGAGGGGCTTACGTTTTCGCATTTGATTGCGCCGTTTAGCTATACATTTTCCACCAAAAACCTTTCGACCGACGGGGCAAAGATGTTTGGTTCGGTTTTGGGAATGACGGTTTCGGGGCGGTATAATCTGGTTGATGATGATATTGAAGCCAAGGGTATGGTTATTCCTGCGTATAGTTTGAACAAATTTATAGGTAATATTCCGTTAGTGGGTAAGGTTTTGGCAGGAAAAGACGGGACAGTTTTTGCAACGAATTATATTGTAGACGGAACGATTAACAAACCTCAAGTTACGATTAACCCGTTATCTACTTTAGCTCCTAATTCAATTAAAGAACTGTTTTCATCGGAGGAGTGAGTGATGAGTGCGAAGATTGGGATAGATTTTCATGGGGTGATAGACGCGCAACCAGAGCTGTTTTCGGAGTTTTGCAAAGAAATTCGTAAAGTTGGGGTGTTGGTGTATATCATCAGCGGTGGCCCGAGGCAAGATGTGGAGCGGAGTTTGGTAAAGCTTAAAGTTGAGTATGATGAAGTTTGGGCAATGTATGATTATTATGATGAAAGAGGTGTTTTAGAGCGGTTAGATGATGGTGGGTTTCATGTGCCGACCGAGTTATGGAACAAGGCAAAGGCGGAATATTGCGCCAAAGAGGGGATAACGTTTCATATTGATGATTCGCCTGTGTATGGGAAATATTTTGTTACGCCGTATTGTCAATATGATATGGTGCAGGAGGTTTGTGCTTTAGGAGATGGGGTGGAGATAGACTTTAAGAAAACCAAGGAGGCGGTTTGCAAGGTTGCACAGCTTTTGGGGGTGAAAGTTTAGTGTGTGGTGTTGGCGTATGATTTGCGCGATATGAAAAGTAGGGAGAGTGCGAAAAGCGTGTGATTTAAGGGAGCGGTGATGGGGTTCTGTTTGCGCATTAAAAAAAGGACGCTCAAAGAGATGAGCGTCCTTTACTTTTGTTTTCCTTCTTTACCAGCCACTGTTGTAGAAGTAGTCGCTGTCTAGCACGATGCGCCAGAGGGAGCGAATGTAGCGATACCACTCTGTTGAGTATAGGTATCGCGCTGGTGATGCTTTTTGCATCTTTAGTAGCTTCTCTGGGACAGTTGCGATGAGGCAATCTTGTCCGAGATATGCATATTGTTTTTCCTCGTCGACAAACGATGTCTTGAGTCGGACTTTGCTTCCCTCAAGGTAGAGGTCGGCGTTTACTGGTCCGCAGCTGAGATGTCCGATTGCCTCAGTGTTAGGGATGCTGTCGATGTCGATGTCTTCGAGAGCTTCGTCAACGTTCTTTACGAGGGGGAGTACGCGGTTTTCGAGTATTGATGACTCGAAAATAGGAGTTGTTTGGGTCATGATAATTGAGATTTTAATAGTTTGTTAGTGCTACTATATTCGATTTTGGAACTTCTGTCAAGTGTTTTGTCTATGTGTGTGGTGCTTTTTTTCTAATGTATTGAAAAAGCTCCGAAAAATTTCGGAGCTTTGGGGGTACATTAAGTTAGATGGTACGCTTGGTTACTTAAAGATGTACCAAGTGTCTTTCTCTTCAACGATTTTCCAGAGTTTGTCGATGAACTCTTGGAGGGCGGGAGATGTTTTGAAAATCCATGTTGGACGTTCTTCGATCTCCTGGATGAGTTCTTCGGGGACTTTGGCGATGTGCTTGTGTTCGTGAACAAGGTCATCAGATGCTCTACCTTGATACCAAGCATATACGCTAGCTGTTTCTGGTCCTTCTTCTTTCACTAAGAAAGCGGTTGCTCCATTAGCCAATGGTCGCTTTGTAATGTAACTTCTTAACATACTTACATAAAAATTGGTTAAACATAATTGTTTGTCATAGATAAAGAAGTATAGCTCGATTCTTTTTTTTAGTCAAGAGAGATAATGAAAAAAGATGACTTGGGGAAGAGAACAGTGAGATCTGGGTGTTTGGGAGAGGAGGGAAAAGAGTGGGGCGTATGAGAAGAGGGGCGGTCGCCTTTGTCGGTTGTGCGGAAAGATACCTCACAAAAGAGGAATACA
>CAZRHI010000088.1:0-5125 GCA_964599945.1 uncultured Acetobacter sp.
AAATTAAGGGAAATTTTAATAAAATTAGGTAAAAGTGTTATAGTGTCAAATAGGGAGTAAAATAACGTGTTGATAATTAAAAGAATGAGCAAAATATTGGCAACGGTAGTAGTCTATGTTGTTTGTGCATATGGCTATTTAACGGCAAAGGGGTTTGTGTTTGCCGAAGATGGTGTTTTTCTCTCTAATCAAGCTCGCGCAGGAGAGGGTGGTTTTGCTCAAAAAATTGAAGGTTCAATAGATATAGATAAAACTCGTATCCGTGCAAAAGGTGAAAAAACAGCTCCATTAACAATGTATGGGTTTTCTTCAATGGCTTGTTTTCATTGTAAAGAATTTCATAAATCTATTTTACCAAAGATTGAAAGTGAGTTTATCTCAACGGGTAAATTGCGTTATGTGTTTGTCCATTTTCCTCTAGATGTTCTCTCAATGAGAGTGGCAAAATTATCATACTGCCTCCCTGTAGAAAAATACTATGATTTTGTTTCTGAATTGTATGATAAAAGGGATTGGCAGTTTGCAGATGATGAAAGCATATTAAGAAATTATGCTTTACAATATGGTTTAACGGAAGAAGATATTGAAAAATGTGAGCAGGATGCGAAGTTGACCAGCGACATCTTGCTGACAAGAAATAATGCAATAGAAAAATTTGGTATTCAGGGGACGCCATCCTTTATTGTTGAGGGAAAAGACGGTAAGGAACTAATTATAGGGTCTCGTAGTTATGATGATTTGAAAGATTATCTAAATTCAAGATTGGGTGGTGAAGAATAAATGCCAAAACAAATTCCAGACGATATACAAGAAATAGAAAAGCGTGTTTCAGAATTAAAAGAAAAATATAAAAAAGAAGAAACGCGAGATAAAACGGAAGATAGCTCTTTGCTCTTTGTTGGGCTACGCTTGGGTGTGGAATTTGCTTCAGGAACAATTATTGGTGCGTCAATAGGGTATATTTTAGATGAAATATTTGACTTTAGGTTTATAATGTTGTTAATATTAACAATATTGGGTGGATTTGCAGGTATGTTGAATGCGTATCGCTACATGAAAAGTATAGATGAAAAAAAATAAATAGGAGGTAATCGTGTCCGGACCAATGGAACAATTTGAAATAAAGAAACTGTTTCCTCTTGAGGTAAATGGATATGATATTAGTTTTACTAATTCATCTCTTTGTATGGTCTTGTCTGCTTTATCTGTAATTGTGGTTTTTTCTATATGCCTACGCAAAAGAACGCTTATCCCTGGGGTGGCTCAAACAATTCCTGAAAGTCTTTATGAGTTTATCCGATCAATGGTAATAGATAATGTTGGAAAAGAAGGAATGAAATACTTCTCATTTATTTTCACGTTGTTTCTCTTCATTGCGACAGGAAACCTGCTAGGGTTGTTTCCATATAGTTTTACATTTACCTCTCATATTGCTGCAGTAGGAAGTTTGGCGGTTATGGGACTACTCCTAAATATCTATGTCGGTATCAAAACAAAAAAATGGGGGTATCTTGAAACTTTTTTACCTAAAGGTGTACCTCTTTTGATGGCTCCACTAATTGTTCCTATCGAAATAATTTCTTTAATTTCAAAACCATTTAGTTTAACAATACGTTTGGTTGCAAATATGACGGTTGGACATATCATATTAAAGAGTATCGCTGGCTTTATTGTGGCAATGGGAATACTTGGTGGAGAATTACCCTTGGCATTCGCAGGGATGATTATAGTCTTTGAAATATTTGTTGGAATATTACAAGCCTATATATATACAATTTTGTCTTGTATCTACTTAAGTGATGCAATACATAGTCATTAACTTATATTTGAAAGGAAAGAAAATGGAAAATATTGTTGGATCTGATGCTTTTATGTATGTTGGTGTTGGTATCTGTGCTCTATCTATGACAGTATCAGCATGGGGTTTGGCTAAAGTATTCGGGATATTGATTGAAACAATCGGACGTAACCCACAAGTCAAAAAAGATGTGCAAACCTTAGGTCTTATCGCAGCAGGTCTTATCGAAGCTATTGCTCTTTATGCTCTCGTTGTTGCAATTTTGATGATTTATAAATAAGAACAGGGACGACAATGCCGCAACTTGAAGTTTCAACATATATAACGCAGATTTTTTGGCTAATCACTACTTTTTTATGCTTTTGGTTGGCGATGGATAAAATTATTATCCCTCGTATTTCGGAAACGATTGAAGCAAGAAAGCGTAAATATGATGAATTTATCTTAAAAGCAGAAGAGGTTAACAAAAAAGCATTAAATGCTTTGCAACGCTATGAAGAAACACTTGCTGCGGCAAAGGCAAATGCCTCTGAGCAAATCAGCAAAAATGAAGCTGAATTGAAAGAATTTATGAGGCAAGAGGAAGAGAAAATTACTGAACAGCTTAAGCTTAAAATAGCCGAAAAAGAAGATATGCTGCTTCATGAAAAAGCAGAAACGATGGATAAAATTGAAGAAATATCTCGTATGACAGCGTTAACTATTTTACAGCAACTAGATATAAAATCCATTACGTTAAAAGATTTAGAAAGTGTAGAGAAAGAGAAATAATTATGACTTCAACACTAACTGATACCGCGATTGCCATAGCAGAAAATGTTTCAGCCATTGAACAAGAAGAAATTTTTTATGAAAGCGCAGAGTTCTGGGTTGGATTTGCTTTTGTTGTAGTTGTTGGATTGTTAGTATCTCCCGTAGGAAAAGCTGTAAGAGGAATGATACATCAGCGCATTGAACGCATAAAAGATGAACTCTCAAAAGCAGAAAATTTAAAATTAGACGCTCAAAAGCTATATGCGGAATATGAAAGAAAATTATTAAATGCTGAAAACGAAGTAGCAGAAATTGTTGAAAATGAAAATGCGATTATTTCTGAAACCAAAGAACGTCATCAACAAAAAATGTCTGCCGTGTTAAAACAAAAAAACAAGGAAGCAGATATTAAAATAGAAATGGCGTTTGAACGTGCAAATAAGGAAATAAACACAATAATAAGTAAAAAAGTGATGAGCCTTTTGCAACAAGCTTTTCTAACCAAAATAAATAAGAACGAACAACAAAAACTAATAGATAAATCAATAAATAACATAGAGGCTTTGAATATAAATGAGCACTAAAGATGAGCAGAATGTATTGGAGTATGATTTTTCAGATTTATATATTGATGTAAATAAAGATTTTTATATTTCAAATGAAAGATATTTAGGAAGCTTGCGTAAGGTGTTTCCTCTGGATAAAGAGGTATTTTATAACGCTGTAGCTAATATTCCACATAAAGGTACTTCATATTCTATGAAGTACGAAGGTACGTTTTTTCGTATAGAAAATGTTATGACAGTAAGCGGAGAAATATACTGTTTACGCCGTATGCCAACAAAAGTTCCTAATATTCATGATTTAAATTTTAATAGAGAATTTATTCAACAAATATTATCTCTTTCAACGCATAGCGGTTTAATTTTGTGGAGTGGTGCAACTGGTTCAGGGAAGACCACTGCGATATCCGCATTACTACTTGAATATCTAAATTCTCAAGGTGGCTTCGCATATACGATTGAAGATCCAGCTGAAATGCCCTTAGAAGGGGTTTACAAAGCTATAAATGGTTCGGTGGGCTTTTGTAAACAAACCGAAGTAAAAAATGATAATTGGAGCGCGCCATTAAAATCTGCATTGCGGTCGAAACCTCGATATATCTTTATTGGAGAGATACGAACCCCCGATAGCGCAAGAGAGTGTTTGCGAGCATCAATTTCTGGCCACCTCGTGTTAGCAACAATACATGGAAATTCTATTACAGACGCATTAAGCTCGTTGGTAAAATATGCTAGCTATAATATGAGCGAAACAGCAGCTTATGATATACTATCAAGAGGCTTGCTATGTTGCGTAAAACAAGATTTGCAAGATGGACAAGTCGAAAGAAAACCCAGTTTAGAAACGTTATTCACTAATCCAGATTTAAATAAAGGTTGTCAGGTAAGAGCAATCATCCGTAGTGGAAAGCTAAACCTTGGAACATCAATAGAAATGCAGGCAGTAAGAATGAAACAAGGGCAACCTTTGTTCTAAAAATTAGTTAAATGTCCAAATCAATGTATTCTCATCATTGATACAAATATCTTTGGTAGCATATTTGCTAATAGGTAGTTTATAGTTGCTTCCCCCCCATTCGAAAGAATAATCGCCTGTTTGATTAGAAATCTGAATGCGCTGTAATTTTACAAGATTGTCGGGAGAGATGTTTTTTTCTGCATAAGAAATACATTGTGCTTTATTTAATTTAGATAAAACAATATCAAAAGAAGACATTCCAGGCATAACAGCATTAGCATCAATGCCAGAACCAATAAAAATAGCCTCACCACCAGAAAGTAAAATCTTTCCATTGTGTATGAATTTATTTGATATAATATTGTTTGCTAAAATAAAATCAGTCGATAATCCCCAATACCCAGGTCTATCTGCATAATGACCACGAATTTCATCGGATATTTCAAATAGGTCATCAATGTTTCTAGATATTGTTCTTTGGCTAGAAGTACAAGTACAAAAGCAAACAAGAATAAGAAAAATAGGAAATGATAATTTTAAGATAATTTCTTTGTGTGTCTTAAAAAAGTCCTGAATAATAGGAGTTTTTTCTCGAACAAAAGAACATAATGCCCCAGAACATTTCTGAAAATACAGTTTAGAAAAATCAATATATTTTTGTAAATCAAAGTTCTGAGGCATTATTCAATATTATCCCATTGCACTTGTAATCTGATCTTGCATTTCAAACACGCCAAATACGGCCCATGCAATAATACCAGAAATAGCAAACATAGCAACCATGTTTAAAACAGAAGCTTTTGCTTCAACAGCTTCAGCCGATTCGTCAAGCCAGTCATTAGCAAGTTTATCTAGAGCTTCTTCAAAGTTATCCAATTCAGCATAAATTCGAAGGTCTGCCACAATATCTTTATCAGGAAATTCGAGTTTTGTTTTTGATAATGCCTGACCTAAGTTATCACCGTTTTTAATAAAATTCATAGCACTGTCAATGCGCTCTTTTAAATAACGATTTGAATCTTTACGCAGAGACGACAGAGCAACGGAAATCGG
>CAZRHI010000088.1:5135-6558 GCA_964599945.1 uncultured Acetobacter sp.
TAGTTACAACACCACATATTAAAGAATATAATGATAAAAATCAAGTAATACCCATTATCATTTTATATAAAGACCACGGTGGACACTTTTCAATAAATGCACGAGTAGGTCCTGTCCAAATACCAATCGTAACATAAATCGTTATAAATACGGCAGGAAAGAAAGAGAAGGCAAATAACCAATTTTTTTGAATCCAGTGAGATACATTAACAAGGTCTCTTGCGCTTCCCGTCCAACGTGCATTAGGTGCAGCTTCTTCCATAGGTGGAACCATGTATGCCCCAATCGCATAAATAACTAACACAGACATTAAAAGAAGAAATGACGGATAGGTAATAGCACCAATAATTGGTTTTAACATTTTTTCTGTACCCTCAGCCACACGAATAAGGTTCATCAATGCACTTTCAAGGTCAGATACATCACCCACTGAAAGCATCAATCTTTCACGGCTAGGGGCCCATCCTTTCAACGCATCTGAAAAAGCAAAACCATTTTGTAAAGATTTACCCCATGAAGCAATCGCAATCGCCATAGGTTCACCAGTATTTTTTCCATTATCAGTAATACTTTCATACATAACGTCTAAAGCATTCATCAATGAAAATCGGTTACGCAATAACGATGCAAGCTTTTTATAAACTTTAAGACGTGATTTACTTGACATTCCAACACGAAACCGAGCAAACGAAACCTCTAAAGCGTTTAGAGATTTCATCGCCTTATTAAAGGAACCATTATCTGTTTTATCCACCATAATGCACCTCGCTTCTAGTAAACAGGACGTTGGTCAATCAAACCACACCAACGCTCAATTTCTTCCATATCAATTTGTCCTTTGAGCATTCGTTCAATAGCAACATCTTTTAGTGGACGACCATTCAGTTCACTTACCCAATAGTCAATAGCCTTAGCGGTTTCGTTATCAATAATCATTTTAAGAACATGAGAGTCTGGCAAAATAATTTCATCAACAGCCATTCTGCCTTTAAACCCCTTATATCCGCAAGCTTTACAACCAGGACCACCAACATAAACGTTTTCAATACCATACTCACCTAGAGCATTTCGTAAACGTTCAAATTCAGGTGTTCCTTCCTTTGTTTTTATTGATTGTCTACATTCAGGACACAATTTTCTAAACAAACGTTGAGAAACTAATCCTTTAACCAATTCTGGGTCGTTTAATAAGTATGGTTGGATTCCCATATCTCTCAAACGAGTAACGATAGCTGGCGCAGAGTTCGCGTGTAATGTTGTCCACACACCGTGTCCAGAAAGCGCACCCTTAAATGTCAACTCAGCAGTAGATAGCGAACGAGTCTCACCCACAAGAATAACATCAGGGTCGGAACGAAGCGCAGCAGACAAAGCTTTAGTAAACTGCTCGTTCTTTTCTTCCTCAGTATTTGCATTCGTAACA
>CAZRHI010000089.1:0-6499 GCA_964599945.1 uncultured Acetobacter sp.
ACCTTCCGAGCGCGAAGTATTGGTTTCTCGCTTGATTGACCGCCCAATTCGTCCGCTGTTTCCTGATGCGTTTAAAAACGAAGTTCAAATTATATGTACAACAATCGCACATGATAAGAAATCAGACTCAGATGTATTAGCCATGATTGCAGCTTCTGCAGCTCTTGCTATCTCTGGCATTCCGTTTTTAGGGCCTATCGGTGCAGCAAAAGTTGGCTATAAAAACGGAGAATACATTTTGAACCCAACAGTTGAAGAGTTAAAAACATCAGAATTAGAATTAACCGTTGCAGGAACAAAAGAAGGCGTTTTAATGGTAGAATCTGAAGCAAACGAACTTTCAGAAGAAACCATGTTAAACGCAGTAATGTTTGGTTTTGATAATTTCCAAGCTGTCATCAACTTAATTAACGAGTTAAAAACTGAAGCTGGTAAAGAACCATGGGAAGCTCCCGTATTTCCACCTGAGTTTGATGAACTTTATAACCGTATTGAAAAAGCTTTCCGCCCACAATACGAAGAAGCTTTCAAAGAAGTTGACAAACAAAAACGTTCCACACGCTTAGGCGAATTAAGTGCTGAAGTAAACGCAACGATTGACCCTGAAAACGAGTTTGAAACTCGCTATGCTCTTGATGCAGTTGAAAAATTGATGCACTCCGTAATGCGTGAGAAAGTTTTAAGCACAGGCTCACGTATTGACGGACGCGACACAAAAACTGTTCGCCCAATCACTTGCGAAGTAAACTTATTACCAACCACACACGGATCAGCATTGTTCACTCGTGGCGAAACACAAGCTTTGGTTGTAACAACATTAGGAACAGGCGAAGATTCACAAATCATTGACGGTTTAATGGACGAAGAGCGTCAAGAATTTATGTTAAACTACAACTTCCCACCATTCTCTGTTGGTGAATGTGGAAGAATTGGCTCTCCAGGGCGTCGTGAAATTGGACATGGCAAACTTGCATGGCGTGCAATTCACCCAATGTTACCAAAAGACAAAGCCGAATTTCCATATACTATCCGTGTTGTATCAGACATTATGGAATCAAATGGTTCTTCTTCCATGGCAACAGTATGCGGTTCTGTCCTATCGTTAATGGACGCTGGCGTTCCGTTGAAGAAACCAGTTGCAGGTATCGCAATGGGCTTAATCAAAGAAGATGACGGCCGTGTTGCAATCTTAACAGATATTTTAGGTGACGAAGACCACCTTGGCGATATGGACTTTAAGGTTGCAGGAACAAAAGACGGTGTAACCGCTTTACAGATGGATATTAAAATCACATCTATCACTAAAGAGATTATGAAAAATGCATTATCTCAAGCACACGAAGGACGTATTCACATCTTGGGTGAAATGGCAAAAGCTTTGGCAGAACCTCGTCCAGAAGTATCCCCAAATGCTCCACGTATCATCTCTATCAAAATTCCAGTAGATAAAATTCGCGAAGTTATCGGTACTGGCGGTAAGGTAATCCGTGAAATCATCGAAAAGACCAACACCAAGATTGACATTGAAGATGACGGAACAGTAAACGTTGCCGCTGTGGATAAGAAAGATGCTGAAGCAGCTTTAGAGATTATCAATGGCATTGTTGCCGTTCCTGATGAAGGCAAAAACTACCATGGTGTCATCACAAAGATTATGGATTTCGGTGCATTCGTACGTTTCCTAGGTTCTACCGAAGGGTTGGTTCACATCTCAGAAATCAAAAACGAACGTATCGCTTCGGTAACAGATTTCTATAAAGAAGGTGATAAAATCTGGGTTAAATGCATGGGAACGGATAATCGTGGAAAGATTAGACTGTCCGCTAAACGTGTTAACCAAGAAACTGGAGCTGATGCTTAAATTTAAATACAGTGTATTAAAACGTCGAGGAATTCCCTCGGCGTTTTTTTATATGCAAAACATTACACATAAAAAAAAGCCTGAGATAAAAATCTCAAGCTTTAACAAACAGTGTTCAAAAGTCGTCCCTATAACTTTCGATGCCTTGCGTCAGATCTTTTCTTCTGCAAATAGTGAACCAGCACAAAAAGCGCACCAATACACCACATAATTACCCCCATGGTAATTCCAGCAGAACAAACTCTTTGCTCAATTCTCGTTATCACCATTTCTCGAGTTTCAAACTTCGAACTAACCCGACGACTAGATGCATCAGTTTGGTAATAAGAAATTGGCATACCAGCTTTTATTCCCTCTACTGGCTCAACTTCATAGCGTTCAGTAACCTCAATAAAATAAGTGTCTGCATTCTCATCATACTGAATCGTCGCTACCCCATATTCCTCAATAACAGGATGATAAACACACAATCCAATAAGAACAGAAACAACGCAAACAAGTGCTAATAACAACAGTTCTTTCATATAAATATATTTAAATAATTGATAATTTCGCTCAAAATAGCTCTAAACTTTCCACCTGTCAATCACAAATTTGCTTAAAACCATTCCCCTCACACTCAAATTAAAATACAAAAAACGTCGCAGAAATCTAATTTCCACGACGTTTTTAACTACCTATCTCCAACCACAGGCACTGTTATCGCTTTGGCGTCTTCAGACCAACGGCAAAACCAACAAACAAGCCCCAAAAGCCAGAAAACACAAAACAATGCAATACAAAAATTCCGTTGACTTCTCATCAAATATTCTTCCCATTGCTCACGAGAAAAAACTTCATATGTAGACTCAAATACTCTGTCATCGCCACCATAAATTACATACGACACAGGCATTCCAACATAAACTGAAGAATCTACATCAGTCAAACAAATTTTTTTATTGAAAGTCGGTATCTCATAAAAATACACACCTTTCTCTTCATCATACTGCAATGCAGTTGTGGCACACTCTACAATCTCGGGATCATACCTTAGGTGGATAAAGGTAAACACCCCAGCGAGAAGCACCGTGCAAATCCAAAAGACCTTTGAATAAGTACTCATAGCTAAAATAATTTAAGTGAAACAATAATTTTAGAGTATCGCAATAATATAAAGAATTCACATTTTGTCAATAAAAATCATTATCTTAATTTGCAAACATCAACCCACATCGCGTTCTGAACATATCTTTCTAGCTCATCAAGTGTTAACTCAATCGCGCTGTTCGCACTCCCGCACGCTGGGAAAACTGTCTTAAACCTTTTCAAAGACACATCTAAATAAACTTGCACCCCACAAGGATTAGCAAACGGACAAACACCACCAACCTCATGTCCTGTCCGCTCACAAACCTCATCTGCAACTAACATCTTCGCTTTACATGAAAATTGTTGCTTAAACTTAGCATTATCAATTTTACAATCCCCCGCCGTAACCACAAGTATCGTTTCCCCTCCACAATCAAACGATAATGTTTTAGCAATCCGACAAGGTTCACACCCAAGCGCAACAGATGCCAAATCAACAGTCGCGCTAGACACATCAAACTCTAATATCTGATTAGCAACCCCAAACTGCGCCAAATACGAACGAACCGAGTTAATACTCATAACGCTTAGCCTTTATTATAAATATTGCTCATTTGCAGCCAAAAACTCGCGAGCAATATCTTCACCTTCAGCAGTTCCTTCATACCAAAAGAAATTTTTACCTTTTTTCTGAAGTTCGCTAACAGCAGGTTTTGTCATCTCTTCATATTCAGCCAAACGTTCAGGCAACACTTGGTCGTCTTTGCGTTTAACCAATCGCCCACCACATTCGCAAACTCCATCACCCGCATTATGCGCCATACCACATTTTTGGCAAATACGCCGATTCTTTACACGTTCTAAAATGAGCTCTTTAGGCGTATCCCGAAAAATAACCGCACTATTAAATTGTTTCATCAATTTTGCAAACTCTTTAACCTGCCCCACAGTACGAGGATACCCGTCCATAATCAACACCCTCGCATCGATTTTCTTTAACTCTTCAACCAACATCTCGTTAATCATATCATCTGGTGCAAGTCCGCCCTCTTTCATATTGGCCTCTAACGCAAGCCCTAACGGCGTTTTTGCCTTTTTCTCACGGCGAATCATCTCCCCAACAGAAATATCAGCAATATCTTCGTCTTTAAAACCATATGTTTCTTTAAGCTCTTTAACTAAAGAAGAAGCAATATATCCTTTACCAGAAGCAGGTGCCCCAATCAATGAAATAACAAATTTTTTACTCATAGCGTATCCTATTTTTATTTCCATTCCCATAAAAAAGCTTCAAATCCTCATTTGAAGCTCTTTAATCATAAAACAAAATCGTTAATTTTTATTTTATATATTCATCTAAATCTTCAACATAAACCTCTTCATAATCAGAACCAAAGCTAACATCTCTGACTTCATAAGGCTTAATATCCTTCGCAGACGGATTTAAAATAACTCTATCAGACTTCACAATAGAATCTGGCGTAAGTTTCATAGACTGCGCAGGATTAGCATACACCAACTCATCAGAATTAAGAACAGGGGTAACAATATCCTCTGCTCGAACCTCATCAACAGCTTCACCCACCGTTTCCAATGGTTTGCGCACCGCCTCCGAATGATCTCTTATCTCAACTGGAGCAATCGCTTTTGTATTCTCCTCATCTAATACCTCTAAAGCAAGCTCTGAAATTTCTGGTCTTATCACAGGCTGCGCCTCTACGACCTCTGCTGTTTCTACTGGTTCTGGTGCCATCAACGCAGGACTTAATGGATGCGCATCTTTAACCAGCCGAATTAAGCTATACCCAGAACCACCACCATACGCAGGTCCTGATAACCCAATCGAATAATATCCCCCAATATACCCATAATCTAAATCAATATAGTCAATATTAAACATTATGCGAATAGTTGTCTTCCCCATACTAGTCATATCACATCTAAAACCATTTCCATTCAATACGACCTTATTATTGTTCTTAACATACAACATCGCCTTATCTGGCTTACAAACAGTCGGTGTCTGCCCATTATAGCTTAAATTATACCCTAACAGTAAGTTTAGAGCCGTTTTTCCTTCCGCAATCGACGAATCAACAAACTTTACACCATCAAAATAAACATACGCAGGCGTAACCCCCACTTTCGCAGGAACTGTCAAATATGGATTCGTACATATATGAGACTGAGGATTCGCCTCACACAAAAGAGCAGTCGAATCAAGGTTATTATCAACCAACTGTGTCAACGCATTAAAAATATATTCTCGAGATTTAGAAAGTTCTGCTGGCGCACATTGTTTCTCTCTGCAAACAATTAACGAATTTAGCGGAGGTGTCCGTTTATTAAACCCTGAAGCATTTCCTCCAATTACGTCAACCGCACTATCTATCGCCTCATCTTCCACACCAACATACGCCAAATCATCTCCATTTCGCAAAGAATAACAAGACGTCAAACCCAGCACTGTGGCCATCAGGCATAATCTAGAAAATACATTTTTCCGCACGCTAACCAACCTTTAATAAAATTACAAGTATATACTAAAAGAAAAAATATATTGAAAGTCCGCCAATGAAAAGTAAATTGTCAAACATATACACACAATACAGCGTTTTATTTTGCTTTATCCTCTTGTCCGCCTTTTATATTACGCTCCCCCTACAAGCAGATGAAATCATCTCTTCAGAAGCAAACCCTATTAAGGTCGTTGACGGAGATAGCCTCGAAATTGGCAGCCACCGCATCCGTTTAACAGGAATTGATGCACCCGAATATCATCAATATTGTAAAACCCCAGATAAAAAATCCTACCCTTGCGGAAAACAATCTCTAACCCACCTAAAAAATCTCATAAAAGACACACAAGTTAAATGTATCATTCACAAAAAAGACAAATATAACCGAGATTTATGTACTTGCTATGCCAATAACACCAATCTCAATGCTGAAATGGTGCGTTCTGGTTATGCTATCGTTTATCTTCAAAGCGATTACCAAACCGAGCAATCCGAAGCAAAAGTCCACAAACGCGGAATATGGAACGGAAAATTTATTCACCCACGTTTATTTCGACGCCTGCAAGAAGAGAAAAGAAACAAATAAATTTAAATTTTACATCAGATTCTTATTGACTCCTGAAAAAAGTTATGTATAGTGTCCAAAAAAGTTATGTTTAAATCTACAGAACAGGTGAATAAAAATGTATGCAGTAATTAAAACAGGCGGCAAGCAATATAAAGTAGCGTCTAACGACGTTATCAAAATTGAAAAGATTGCAGGCGACGCTGGAAGTGAAGTAATTTTTAACGAAGTTTTAGCAATGGATGAAACCGTTGGCACTCCGTTTATTGCGGGCGCAAGCGTAAAAGCAACTATTGTTAAACAAGCAAAAGACGCAAAAGTTATCGTTTTCAAAAAGAAAAGAAGACAAAATTACCGTCGTAAAAACGGTCACAGACAAAACATCACAATCGTAAAAATTACCGATTTGTGTAAATAATCAATAGGAGTTTTTAAAATGGCACATAAGAAATCAGGCGGTAGCTCATCAAACGGACGCGATTC
>CAZRHI010000090.1:0-6300 GCA_964599945.1 uncultured Acetobacter sp.
ATGAATCACCGAAAAAGCTGGAGCGTACTCTGCGCAACTTAGCGGAAATTTTGGGGTCTATCAGCTTTATAAAAAAATGCAATAAAAACATTTTTAATTTAGCGAATCGAGCGGAATATTCATTTTACGACGTTTGATAAGAATATCTTTCTCCACACCTTTTACTAAAACTTTTACATTATATGGGCGACCAACAGATAAAAACAGATTATCTGTATACTTTATTTCTTTTTTATCTCCTTCATGGAATACGCCTTGGAAATATACCTTATTTTTATCTTTTAGCTCAACCCATGTTTCGCCTTTAAATTCTAAAACTACTTTATCATTTTCCACTGGTTGAACAATCACTTCTGCTGGTTGAGGTTCACTCTGTTCTATAATAGCAACCTCTTGTGTTAACATTACTTGAGTTTCTTCACCAGAATTTTCTTCTGGTCTGACTTCTTCGATTACATTTTCTGTTAAAGGTGTTTCTTGACTATCCTCTCTTATTTCCACAGTATTTACAACTTCCTGTTCTGGTATATTTACCGTTTTTGGCGTTGTTGACATTGTGTACCAACTCCAGCCACCATATACTGCCCCCAATGCTAATATGCCAGCAACTATATGCCAACTACTGCTTTTATTTTTATCTGAGGTTTCTTTTTTATCCTCATCAATTTCATCTTCTGCCACAGAAGCATCTTTGTATAACTTTACCGCTCTTTCTGGATTTAGCCCTAAATAACGCGCATAAGTACGGACATAACCAACACCATAAGGCACTGGCGGTAGAGTTTCATAATCACCCTCTTCAAGAGCTACCAGATAGATTTTCCGAATACATAATTCAGAAGAAATATCTTCTAAATTTTTCTTTTGTTTCAATCTATTGCTTTTTAGAATCGTACCAATATCTTCAATACTTATGTCTAAATCTTCCGTATTTTCCATAGTCTTAACTTCCGTTGGTTAAAGTTACTTTTATTGTATTAAAACACACTTTTTCTTAGATTTCAATAGCGTGATCATTTGCATAGGATTTTAATTGCGGTCGTAATGTTTTTCTTGAAGATGAAAGTATATTATTTAGATAATCTTCCACCCCTTTTGCAGGTAAAGACCGTATCATCGCTTTGACTTTTCCATACGCAGCACTTGATACAGATAAACTACGCAAACCTAGACCAATTAACGCCATTGCATCTAAAGGACTACTTGCCATTTCTCCACATACTGAACACGGCACATTAGCAGCATTTGCCTCTTTAATAATTTTTTTCATTAAATTTAAAAATGGGGCAGATAAAACATCATATCGTCCACTTAGACGTGGGTTTCCTCTATCACATGCAAAGAAAAACTGGTATAAATCATTTGTTCCGACAGATATAAAATCACAATATTTTAAAATCTCCCGTAGTTGGAACACAACAGAAGGAACTTCTATCATCATACCAAGGTTAACTTTTGAGGGCAAATCGTATCCTTCTCGTTTTTCTCGTTCGTAGGCAAACATAAATGTTTCTTTAGCCTCTAAGAACTCATCTAAATTTGAAATCATGGGAAACATCACATTTAGCTCTTTGCCAGAGGCTGCTCTGATGAAAGCGCGCATTTGCTTACGGAGAATCGCGCGTCTATCTAGTGTTATACGGATTGAACGCCAACCAATAGCAGGATTTTCCTCTTCGATACTATTCCAATATGGGAGTAATTTATCTGAGCCAACGTCTAAACTTCTAAACACAACACGTCTGCCGTCTGCTGCTTCATATAATCTTTTATAGCATTCGACTTGTTTGTTTATATCTGGCATTTTCTCTGCTGACATAAATGGGATTTCTGTACGGTATAGCCCTACCCCATCGCAATTTGTACTTTTTATATAGTCAAGATCAAAATCCATACCGATATTTATATATAAATTTACTCGTTCCCCGTCTTTAGTTTTACTTTTTAGGTTTTTAAGCTTTTGAATCTGTAATAGTTCATTTTGTTTTTCTTCTATCTTTTGTTTTATCTTGGCAATTATTGGCTTTGACGGGTTAATACTTACGCTTCCGTCTTTGCCGTCTATTGCCATTAAAACACCATCTTTAATTTCTTTGTATAATCCTTCAATTCCTGATATTACGGGAACATTCAAAGCCTTTGCAACAATAGCAACATGCATGGTGGGCGTGCATTCTTCTATTACCAAGCCACGGATTTTTTTATAGTCATAATCCATTAAATCCGCTGGTCCCATTGATGTTGCTATAATAATTATATCCGTATATTCATTATTCATATTTGCGTTACAATCCTCTCCGCTTAAATAAAGACGTAGACGATCCGCAATATCACGTAAATCATGCAGGCGTTCTTTTAGGTATGTGTCTGTTGCTCCTGAAAGCCTGTTCCACATTTCAGAATATGCTTGTTCCACCGCCGCTTCTGCCGTTAAACCTGAATTGATATGATTGGTTATACGCGTATACCAACCTTTATCATTTGCAATCATGCGGTAGGCATCTAAAATTTCTATATGTTCACCTTTGTTTAGCCCTTCTCTGTTTAATTTAGCATCAAGGTCTTCATTCATTTTTTGCCGTGCTTGCTCTAAATTTTGCAACTCTTTGTCTTTATCTTTGGCAAACATTTTGGTAACCGCTTTACGCCTGCGATGAACGACCACGTTTCCCAACGCATAGCCCGAATTGATTATTGTTCCTTTTAATTTATCTTTTGAAACAACACCTCGGCTTTTTATAAACTTTTTAACATAAAGAGATATTTCTTCGCTGGCTAGAAATTCACTTAGAAACATACATATTGTTTCTAGTGCTTCCACTTCTTGCTCTTCGTAGCCATGTGGTTTTTTATATGAAACCAATAATATTCCAACGGGTTGATTCCAACGCTTAATTGGAACTGCCATATCAAATGTTTCTTTTGTTTTGGCAAAAGATGTATGGCTATTGACACTTGCTTTTCCAATAACTCCTTCCCCAACACGAACAGCATTTTTGTTTGTTCCATCAGAACCAACAATGTGTTCTAATGTTACATCATCTGCCTTGACAAATATATCTGCAGATATGGCCTGCGTTTCTTCAGCAATTACTTTGATAACAAATTTAAGTTTTTCCGCACCAGTTTGTGTCTCCGCTTCTCCGTGGATACGTTTAATTACTTCAAGTGCAAAGTTTTTTTGTTGCTGTTCCATTACTTCCCTCAACCTAAATTTTATGCTTGTAATTTTCTTTATACTACTTAATATTCTTATATTCCAGTTTATTTTTAAGAAAAGGATAAAATTTATGACAACGAACTATAAAAAAGGTGATAATGACATTCGTCCATGGGGAACATGGGAAGTTTTAGATTCTGGTGAAACATTTTGCATTAAGAAAATTACTGTCAACCCTGAGGCTATTCTTTCATTACAACTACACAACCATAGAGCCGAACACTGGATTATTGCAGAAGGTGAAGCAATGATTGTTTTAGGAGAAGACACTCTTTATCGTAAAGCTGACGACTCTATTTATATTCCAGTTAAAACAAAACACCGCATTAAGAACACATCACCAGATAAAAAACTTGTTTTTATTGAAATTCAAACAGGCGAAAAGCTTGATGAAGAGGATATTATACGCTTTGAAGACAATTATGGAAGAACTTGTTAAGATTCTTTATTGTTGAAAACATTGAGATTCATTTTTACAGATTTCTAAAAGTTAATTATTGGTTAAATAAATTGAACTTTAAGGAATCTGTAAATGTTTTTGAGAGAAGATTTTTCAACAGCGCAAGAAGAAGGAATTGTTATTTCCGCTTATCAGGAGCTTTTGAATGAGCGCGCTTCTAACGACGAATTTTGTTGGGGCTATTACCTCAGAATCGAAAACAATTCAGATGATACAATTAGTTTGCTTGGGCAGAATATTTCCGTAACAGACATGGTTGGACGTAGAGTTTCTGTTGATTATGACGGGTTTCATGGTGAAGCTCCTGTTTTAGAACCTGGGGAAGTTTTTGAGTTTGAAGATTATGCAACTTCGCGTACGAGTGCTGTTTTATGTGGCTGTTGCCGTATTATTTGTGAGCGTAGTCAACAGGTGAAAGAAGTGCATTTACCAGTTTTGAGTTTGATTGCTAATGATAATTCGTATAGAATCCTGAATTAATTTATAGAGTATTTATCTTATTTGAGTAATTTTAGCGGTTATTTTAGGCTGTTAGATTTTTTTCTTGCATCTTTTCCAAATTTTGGATATATTATTTCCAGATTTTTTAATTATTTTCTAAGTTAATTTTTATGGAAAAGACCGCTATTATTTTTGTTATCGTTATTGGTGTAGCGTATGTTCTTGGAGACATGCTGTATTACTACATCATGGAACGAAAAGAATTCGCCAAATGTCGACGCTTCAAAGACCTGCTTGAAGCGGACAAGGTTCGCCTTTATTTTAACTATAAAGGCGCAGTTTGTGGGTATGATTCATATGGTGATGAAATCCGCAAGCAGTACTTTATAAATGAGAAAGGGCAAAAAATTGATATTCTTACTGATGTCAAAAAAGAAATCTTATCATTGCACTTTACTGACAATTCTCAAGTATGTCAGACTTGTCGTGTAACGGTAGATAAGATTACTCTTAAGCAACCTTCGTCTCGCTCGGCAATGGTACAGGTTTCTCTTCGACCTGTTGATGGTGATGCTAGTGTTTGGACAGTTGTTGAAGATTCGGTAATCGTACCAGAATCTTTACACAAAAATGTTCGGATGCTTGTTTTGGAGAATCCGCTCTTGGGAACACTTTCTTTACCTAATAGCAAGGTAAAAGGAGGAGCCATAAAGGGCCAAAAGATTTCGCTTATTTCAAGGGTGAAAAAAGTTGGAAATTTGTTCCACCTTGAATACGAAGTTGTGAATTAATTTGATGCCTCAAGCTATAAGCTTGGGGCGTTTTTTATTTTTTTTCTGGGAGATGAGTATTTTCTTTTTCTATTGCTTTTAAAAATGTTTTACTGTATTCTTTTGGTGATTTTGAAATTATTTTATTAACTATTTAAATACTTTTTTATGATTTTACTTTCGGATGTTTTCTCTACTTTCACTTGTGTAGGGATAGTTTTGGCGGTTATTGCTGCCATCTTGTTTGTTGTTGTTTTTATTGTTTCATACCAAGCAACAAAACAAACACAACAAATACGTGATGAAGCCCTTGCTTTTGCAAACAAAGTTAACCATGGGGAAATCACCCTCTTTTACCTTTATAATGGGAATTCTTCATGGCATAGAGGAGGGTGTTTAGTTGATGAGAACGGTATAGAAGCAACCATTCTTCCTAGTACTGAACGAGAACTTTGCATTCAGGGACTTTCTCCTGCTTCTGTTATTCCGAGCAAAGCTTATCGATTAGCTGTTGAAAAGGTAGATTTTAGAAAGAAAAACGGACCTAACTCCGTTGAGCTGATTCTTCAAATCTTTTTTAGACCCGCTCAAAATTCCATTTCCACTTGGAATGTTGTTAAGGAAGAAGATGAATTTCTACTCTTAGAACACTCGTTAAAAGGCACGCTTCGTCTGCCTAAAACACATGTTACAGCAAAAAAAGGGGAAACAGTTTCCATTGTGTCTCGGATTGAAAAAGCATCTGGTACAACTTGGCGTTTAACCTATAATCTATTGTAAAACACAAAACCCGCTTTTTAGCGGGTTTTTTATTGCTTTAAAATTTTTTCACTTTTATACTATCTCTAATTTCTAAATTATTTTATTTACTATTTAAAAATTTTTATTATGGGATTTTTATTTGTAGACTTCCACAACTTTTCTTTACTTCATATAGGAGTGATTGTGGTCATTTTTTTGTGTGGCGTTCTTTGTTTTTTACCTATTGGGGAAAAAACAGAAAGTAAAGAAGCACGCCAGCTACGTCAAAAAGGTATTAGCTTTGCTGAAGAGGTTAATAATGGCAAGAAGATATGGCTTATGTACCATCATCTAGAGAAAAAATTGACAGCTTGGTCTCTTCATCCCCCTACTCGTCTTGACATTATGGTTGATATTCTTCCTCATATTCCATGTGAATTTATTATTGAAGAGATTGATTCTTGTTGTCAACTTCCGAGCAAGGCTTATCGCTTAGCTGTCAATGACGTTCAGTTAAAACATAATAAAGATGGAACTGCCTTTGAGCCGTATACATTACGGATTTTTCTCTGTCCCGCATCTTATTGTTGTAATGTTTGGGATGTTATTAAGACCGAAGACAATAAGCTCGTTTTGGAGCATTTTCTGATGGGTGTTTTACCTCTTTC
>CAZRHI010000091.1:0-6258 GCA_964599945.1 uncultured Acetobacter sp.
CCCCTGACCTCTTGAATGCCATTCAAGCGCTCTCCCAACTGAGCTACAACCCCATTATCTTCAAGATATTTCTTTTCTAGTGTGTATCAGGAGGCTTGTCAAGCTTTTTTTATGTGTTTTGTTTTGGTTTTTTTGTCAATTTGTTGGTGGTAGAGCCTGAAAATTGCTTAAACATACTAAAAATAATAAAAAAATCTTTAAAAAAATGTATTTTTATAAAAAAAACGCTTGACAATGTTTAAAAATTTGTCTATTTTTTAGGTGAAAAATAAGTTTGTTATGTTTCATTTTATGTTTCTGGTTATTGATTAAAGAGAAGGCTGTTTGCCTGCTTCTTTAACACAGTTCCTTGCGGTTTTGTTTTAGCTTATGCTAAAGCTTACAGATTAAGGAATTTCAATAATAGCAGAGTTTTTTATGTCAACTGTGAAGAGTTATATCTTTATGGTTATTGAGGAGATAATTTTTAAGGCCTATCTTTTTAATGGCTTATAAAAAAATATATATAGTATGTAATACTATTTAAATATATAGATTGTTGTTTTTCCTGAATAAAACAGTCGTTTTTCCAATCTGGTTATAATGGTTTTAATTATAACTATGAGTTGGAAAAAAGGGGATACTGGGGACAGTATTAAAGCTTTTATTCAGGGGCGGCTCTTCGTGGCTGCCCCTGAGAATGGAGTTCAAATTGTTATTATAGTATGAATGAGGTTAGATGTACAGCTAGACTGCTGTAGTACCTAGCTATACTATATAGCTACTGGTCATGGCGACCGCCTAACAGTTTGATATGATAAACAATAATCTATAAAAACGAATATAGAGATTTTTTTGAGAGTGTCTCTTCGGAGGCACTCTTGATGTTTTTCTGTATTCAGCTATCTCGAAAATAAAAATGGCAAAAATGACAACAAAATGAATCTCGAAAACAAACATCCAAATACGAGAACTTTTGTTAGTTAATAAAAAAGTCTTTTACACTTGAAAAAAAGCTTGTAATTAAGAAGTTTCGGGTGTAAGAGAATTTTATTATTTTGGGGCTGTAGCTCAGTTGGGAGAGCGACAGGTTCGCAATCTGTAGGTCGAGGGTTCGATCCCCTTCAGCTCCACCAATTACAAAAAGCAGGGCTTGTCCCTGTTTTTTTAATTGGATAAAACTTAAACAGAGGGGAGCGAACCCGAAGAGAGGGTTTGACTACCAGCGAAAGGCGGGCGGGAGAACGCCGGTCGGCTATTAGCCGATGAGCGCCAGTGCGACCGAGGGCTTTTTATTAAAAAGCCGAAGGTCATCCCCTTCAGCTCCACCAGTTAAAAAAAGCAGGGTTTATCCCTGTTTTTTTTATGGGGAGAGGATTGCTTTTGGGGGGCCCTCGCCCTTGAGGGGAGAGGGACAGAAGAGAGAAAGGAGAAAAGAGGAGAAGGGGAGAGATAGGGGGGCTTTGGGGGTTCTTCTCTCCTTCATGGGAGAGGTGCGGGGGAGGTGGTGTGGCTTTAGCTTTCGGCAAAAGCAATGTTCTATACAGATAGTATTGACATTATCGGCTGATTTTGGTAAAATTCTGATATGGATTAAGTTGATAGAGAGGTATTTATTATGACTGATGGTGTTAAAATTTATGCAGATGAGTCAGTTGAAGTGACGCCAGAAATGAGAAGTTTGACCGAAGAAGGGCTTTCTTCATTAAAAGATTGGTTGGAACAGCGACAAAAAAACGGATTTTTTGGAGAAGATACGGAAACTTATGAGCAAGCTATGCAACGGGCAGAGAATATATCGGTTTATTTTGTTGGCGAAGACGGTAAGAGTGTGTTAGATGCTATTGAGCGTGGCGAATTACATATTGTTGAAAGAAAATTAAATAGGTTTGGCAAAGAAAAGTGTTTGGAAGAGATTGAAAAAATGCTTACCTCTCCAACTACTCAAGGGCAGGTGATCAGAGGGTATATTGAAGAACCAGCGGTTGTTATCAATCTTAACAATTATGAGCGGGATAAAGACATTACTTTGGATAGTTTGGTATTACATGAGGGGACGCACGCTCTTAACCTTTATAGCAGTGAAACCACCGCCAGACGTGAGGTGAAGTTTAATGTTAATGATGGTGTGAAATATGATATGATGTATTATGATACAGGTGAGGAGGTTTATGCTCGTCTGATGCAAATGCGGTATCATTTGAAACTTGATCCAGCAAAGCAATACAGCGTTGAAGATGTGGCTAAACTGAGGCAAGAGTGTTTGGCTGTTAAAGATGCGGAAGTTGATGTTGCGCGAGATCTCAGAGGAATGAAAAACGGTCAGGCGTATTCTCTTGAAGAGATGAGAGCGATAATGAAAAGTAGTCGCGAACAATATGCCGAAGAAGATGCTAAACGACAGATGAATTTGTTTAATTACAGAGCGATATTTCAACGCTATTCTGATGAGCAAATTGCGCATTTGTTAAATGATACGGCAGCTCTCAGCCCTTCTTATATCAACGAGGAAGATAGGGAGATGTTACGAGCGAACATGCAACGGGATTTTGCGCTTGCTGGTGCTAAAGACAGAGTGAGCGATTTGGTTGCTTCGGTGAGGACAGATGAGAAGGTTTTGGAAGAAAAGACAACAAAACAGACGGTTGCCACTCCTGAGATATTGATGAATAAACTGAAAGATACACAATATACATAATCTTTTCTTTTGCGAGCCTCGGGTGTCAGCGACACGGGTATGACTTTTAGCTGCGGTATGGAGAGAGGGGCTTTTCTAACGAGCGAGGGGATTTTTTTTGGGATTAAATAATTTTAAACACTTCAAAGGCTAGAGTGGCATATATATTTGAAAGGATTTTTATGATGTATGTGGATAGTCATTGCCATATTGAAGATGAGGCGGTTTTAAAGCGCGCGTTTGAGGCTGGAGTTACGACACTTCTTAATGCGGGGAAAGATTTAGACGAGGCGGAAGCGCAACTTAAAATGTGTGAGAAATATCCTAATGTGTGGACTTCCGCAGGGGTTCACCCTGATAGCGCGCCTGATAAACTTTCCTCTATTGGTGTTGAGGATATTATCAAAATGACCACACATCCCAAAGTGATTGCGATTGGGGAGTGTGGGCTTGACTATCATTATGGCGCGGAGTTTAAAAAAGAACAAAAAGAGATGTTTACTCGCCATGTTGAAGCTTCTGGGCGGACGGGGCTTCCTTTGATGATTCATCAGCGAGAGGCGGAAGAGGATTTGTTGAAGATACTTTATGACGGCGTGAAGAAATTTGGCAAACTTACGGGGGTTATCCATTGTTTTACATCTACTTTAGAATTTGCTGAGGCGGTTAAGGCGTTGGGATTTTATATTTCTGCTTCGGGGATTGTTACCTTTAAAAGCGGGGCGGAGGTCGCAAATGTTTTTACGCAATATCCGCTAGATAAGATATTGATTGAAACAGATAGTCCATACCTTGCGCCTGTGCCTTTTCGGGGGAAAGTAAATGAGCCAGCGTTTGTTTTGGAAACGGCTCGTAAAATTGCTGAAATTAGGGGCTTGACGTGTGAAGAAATCGCTCGTATAACTAGGGATAATTTTTATTGTTTGTATCAAAAAGCGAAAGAGTTTTATTGAGAGGTTATGTTGTGTCTAAAGTCATTATTTTAGGGTCTGGTGCTGCTCCTGGTGTGCCGTCGTTAGCATATGGGTTTAAGGATTGTGATGGGACGAATCCGAAAAATATTCGTTCTCGTAGTGGAACATATATGGAGCTTAGTGGGGTAAAGCTTTTAATTGATACATCGCCAGATTTGCGGTTGCAACTTTTGCAAGCTAATATTAAAGAAGTAGATGCGGTGTTTTATACACATCCGCACGCAGACCACTTGCACGGGATTGATGATATTCGAGAGGTGAATCGTTGTATGCGTCGTGCGATTGAGATGTTTGCCTCAAAAAACAATCTTTCTGTTATTCGCTCACGCTTTCCGTATTTGATTGCTGATGATACAACAAAGATTGATGTTGTGTATCGGGCGGCGCTACATCCGAACACGTTTGACTATGAGAAGAGTTTTTATTTTAAGGATTTGAAAGTTACTCCCATTCCGCTGCTTGGGCATAGTGCAGAGTGTACGGGATATATCTTTAACGATGGGGAAGTGGTGCATATTGCAGATTTTCTCACAATTCCTGAAAGTGCGCTTAAACTTATTAAACGCCAACCAGAATTGATGATTTTTCCGATGACTGTTCCTGAGGGGGCGTGTTATCATGCGAGCTATGAGGATATTTTGAGCTATGCAAAGAGGCTTAACCCAAAACGCTTGGTGCTTAACCATTTGGGGGTTGAGGTTGACTATGCGACAGCATGCGCATCGTATCCTGAGCCTTTTATAACGGGGTATGATGGGTTGACAATTTGTTGGTAGTATGCTCCTTGCAACGCCTGTGGCTTATTATTTTTGGGGATTTTGTTGCTAAAATAAAGAAAGGATAAAAAAGAAAATGTTATGTGTTTATCATATTGCGGATCATGACGGAAAAGGATCTGCGGCGATTGTTAAATATGCTCATAAAGACTGTGAGCTGTTGGGGTATAATTATGACCAAGAAATCCCTTATGAGGAAATTGACAAGCATGATAAAATTGTGATTTGTGATATATCTTTTCCTATGGAATATATGTTTAAGCTTCATGAAACCAAAGATGTTATTTGGATTGATCATCATGCTTCGGCGATTGCGCAATATGACGCATATCTTGAAAAAACTGGTGGGTTTGGAATTAAAGGTTTGCGGGAGATTGGAACGGCAGCAATAGAGCTTACTTGGAAATATTTTTTCCCTGAGACACCTGTGCCAGAGGGAGTGCATTTGCTTTCGCTTAATGATTTGTTTGATTTGCGTGATAAACGAGTTCGCCCGTTTGAATATGCGTTTCAATCTTTGGGGGTGAACAGACCATATGACAGAGTGTGGAAAGATTTGTTTGAAGGGAAAACAGACATTGACCTTATGGTTGAAAAGGGGAATGCTATTCTCTCATACATCAAACATCGGGATTATCGTTTGGTTCGTAATATGGCCTTTGAGGGAACGTATAACGGGTTGCGCTATATTGCCGCGAATATGGCACAAGCGGGAACAGATTTTTTCGAGTCGCTTGATAATATTAAAAACTATGATTTTATGGTAAGCTTTTCCTTAAACAAGCGCAATCGGTGGAATCTTTCTTTTCGTTCGACAACTGATGCGGTTGATGTGTCTAAAATTGCTGGTGCGTTTGGCGGTGGTGGTCATAAGCGGGCGGCTGGGGCTTCGGGGCTTGTCGAGTTGCCAGAGTTCTTGCGAGTGGGGATAAAGGAATGGACTAAATTCAATTAAAGGGGAAAATTTTGCGAACTAATTCGTGGGAGGAAGCCTCACGTCAGTCGGGTCGTGTACCTTTATGTACACTCCCCTCCTTTGGAGGGCTCCCGCGATTATTTCACAAAATTTTCCGCCTTTAATCCGAGTGAAACGGCAAGTAATTTTTCTTTTTTGTTTGGGAGGTGTGTGTTGAAAGCAGACGATGAATACTATATGAGCCTTGCCTTTAAGGAGGCTAAGTTAGCGGTTGTAGAAGACGAAGTTCCTGTTGGGGCGGTGTTGGTTGCGCCTGATGGCGCGGTTATTGCTTCGGCGCACAATACCTCCGAACATGGTCTACACGCTATGGCACACGCCGAGACGGTTGTGATGAGCATGGGGGCTATTTCCTTAGAACAGAAACGTTTGTGGGATTGCACACTTTATGTTACCCTAGAGCCATGCACGATGTGTTCAGCGGCAATTTCAATGATGCGGATTAAACGGCTGGTCTATGGGGCGACAAATCCCAAAGGTGGCGCGGTTGAAAATGGGGTGAAGTTTTTTGAAAGCCACGCTTGCAATCATAAACCTGAGATTATCTCTGGGGTGATGGCGGAAGAGTGTGGTGATTTACTAACGCATTTTTTTAAAGGGAAACGGTGTCAGCGACACGGGCATGACTTTTAGCTGCGGGTGTCAGCGATATGGGCATGACTTTTAGCTGTGGCGGGGCGAGAGTGTGATTTCCAACGAGCGGGCTTGGTTCATCATTATCATTGTAAGATAGTTGGCGAGGCGGGGGATTCAATACCGCCTTTTGATTATGTGGTGGAGTGGGCTTGGTTTGTGGGTTTCCTCGCCCTTGGATGGGAGAGGGAGAGGGTGATATGGTCAGGCTTTATTCTGTTCCCATCCCCCGTCCCCAACCTC
>CAZRHI010000092.1:0-6188 GCA_964599945.1 uncultured Acetobacter sp.
CATGGGGTCGCGGGTTCGAGCCCCGTCGCTCCCGCCAGGAACGTAAAGAGCTGTCAGTTTAGACAGCTTTTTTATTTTGTAAAAAAAATCCGCCAATATTATAATATCAGCGGATTTTTTTAATTAGCAAAGTATATGAACTACATATCTCTACTTTTCGCTGTTGTATAAGTTTCTCTAGATTTAGAATTTTCCGCCTTTAAAGAGATTAAAGACTTTACTGTATTTGAACCATTAACAGGAGCATAATCTTTTGGCTCATTTGTAATACGAACATCTTCAGCTCTTCCATTTTCTGGAACAATTAACAGTGCGCCTTCAACATTTGCTTGTTGTTGTTTTTGACCATCGCTATATACGGTCCCCATTGGTAATACAACTGCGCGACAAACGGCATCTTTATTACGCGCATATAAACCAACACGTTTTGTTTCATCATTTGGGGTTAATTGTCCTGCCATGTATTCTTTATCAGAGCAATATATATCATTAAAACCATTTTGAGATAAATACCCCATAAATTGTTTTAATTCGACCAAGTGCATATCTGAAATCGGTTTATGTTTGTCTTGCTCGAATTTTGTTGCGTATTCTTCAACTTTTTTAATTTGTTCTGGACTTAGACCATTTAATAACAAAATATCATTTCCATCACCTTTTAAACTTTGGTTACCCCATTCGGTTCCTGCATCTTTAGGATTTATAAAATCATGCTTATTAGCAAGTTTATCTAGTGGAATAACATATCTCATTGTACCGCTAACTACTTGTGTTCCTTCTTTTTTAACAATGTCGATATCCTCTTGTGAAATTTTATAGCTCATTTAACTTCTCCTTTTTGCTAAAAAAACGTTCCTTTTTTCTATGCAATTATAATACCATGAATTTAAAAAAGTGTAAAGAAAAAACGATACCAAAACATGGAGTTATCCTTTTTCAATAAAATTTCCTTTCTGCTTAAAAAAAAGGAACGTTTTTTTTAAGCAGTTATCATAAAAAAGCAAACTAGATTTATTCTCTGGTTGTAATTTCCGATGTTACTCTCTATACTGCTGTTTCTGATAATTTATAAAGAGATAGATTTCATGCATGATATTTGGAACCCTTGGCATGGGTGTATAAAAAAAAGCGAAGGCTGTGAACACTGTTATATGTATTTTCTTGATAAACAGCGTGGCGGAAACGGGCAAGATATATATAAAGTTAAAAATAATTTTGATTACCCACTTTCTAAAGACAAAAATGGACAATATAAAATTAAAAGTGGGGAACAAATTAGGGTTTGTATGACCTCTGATTTTTTCTTAAAAGAGGCAGATGAATGGCGCGGTGAAGCGTGGAAGATTATTAAGCAACGTTCTGATGTGATTTTTTTCCTTTTAACCAAACGTCCTGAACGTGTGGCAGAAGCCCTCCCTGCTGATTGGGAAGATGGTTGGGAAAATGTGTTTTTTAATGTAACGTGTGAAAATCAACAGCGAGCTGATGAGCGGATTCCAATTTTATTAAAGCTTCCATTTAAACACAAAGGCGTTATGGTTGCGCCATTTATTGGGGCGGTCAGTCTTAAAGAGTATATCTCTTCGGGGCAAATAGAACAAGTTATTGCTGGCGGAGAAAACTATGACGGTGCTAGACCTTGCCACTATGAATGGGTCAAACAACTCTATGACGAATGTGTTTTAACTGATACACGTTTCTGCTTTATTGAAACTGGAACAAATTTTGTTAAAGACGGCAAGACATATCATCTGCCAAATAAGAAAATCCAGAGTATTATGGCTCATAAATCTGGCTTACACTACGAAGGACGGGCTATTGATTTTAAGCTTTCCAATGTGGGACAATCTGATTTATTTGGCGGAGATACTACTTATCTTAAATTTTTCTGCGACACTTGCCAGACTTGTGGCAGTAAACTTATTTGTAATGGTTGTTCTAAATGTGGTAAATGCTATTAAAAACCCCCACTATAAAAATAGTGAGGGTTTTGATTAGTACGCTTTCGGGAATTCCGATACGTTTTGCATGTATACTTTGTATGCAGGGCTTTTGCCATACATATCGCTTCGCCCTCCAGACAAGAGCATCTGTTGCAAAACAGCATCGTTCTCTAGCTCTGCAAACACTGCATCGATAAGAGCGGCTTCTTCGTCGGCTTCCGATGTGTCAAGGGCTTCAATGTTTACCTGACGGAAGTTTGAGAGCTGTACGAACTTGTCTTCCCACTCGCTTTCTGGTATTTCGGGAAGAAGTTCGGCATAGAGTTTGCGGTCTATCTCCTTTTTGGTCTTGACCTCAGGGAAAACCGTTTCCAGAAAGAGGGAAACATCACGGTCTTCAACACAGGGCTGACCCCACATTCCAGGAGCATACACGATTGTTTGAGTGAACTCAAAAATCGAACGGAGTTTACTCCCATTTTCTTTTGCACTGAGGCAAATGTAAACAAGCAACTCCTGTACATACCGTGGGCTACAGAAGCATAACTCTTGCGTAGTGCAACCAGTAGGGAAACGACGAAAGAGGTTTGCTTTTGTAAGGATTGTAGCAAGAAGCCCTGCTTCAAAACTACTAACACCATAAAGCTTCTGCTCCATTTGAGCGAGCTTTCTCAAGAAACAGCTGAAAACTTTTGCTTTCATAATTACAGAGATTTAGTTATAAAAATAGGTTATCTGCTTGTACGATATGATTTAAAACACTTCTTGTCAAGGATAAGTTTTCCTTATTTTATGTGATTGACAAGAGGTGTTTTTTATGGTATGTTTTGGGCTGATTTATATGATTTTGTGAGGAATTATGAAGCCGTTTCCTAAGAAGTTTTTTCCGCTGTTATTTATGTATCTTAAGCTTTTTAAATGGCGAATTTTGGCGGTTGTTTTGTTAATGAGTTTGGCTGCGGTGTTATATAACCTTAATGTGCGCTTTTTTTCCGAGATTATCGGGGCGATTAAACTTGATAATTTAGAAAGTTACTCTAATGCGTTGAACTTTGTTTATTGGTTTGCTGGGTGTAGCACAATGGCGATTATTTCTGATAAATACGCCAGATATTTTACGGATACATATTTTTTTATCCCATTTCAAAGCAAGATGGAAAAAGACTTGTTTTCTTACCTCTTGGGGCACAGCTACGAGTTTATTACCTCTAAGCAAAGCGGAATGCTCATTGCGCAGAAAAATGAAGTTAAGCAACTTCCTGAGATATTACGACGATTTACATGGGATTTACATGCCATTTTGGATATTGTCGTCAAAACTGTTTTACTTATGCTTATCTCCCCTGTTATCGGTATCGGCTTTTTTGTGTTAGGGGTTATGGTGATTTTTCCAGGGAAACATTTTAGCAGAGCGATGGAAAAAGCCTCTAAAATTCGTATGAAAATTTCGGCAATCGTGAGTGGACGGGTTTTGGACACCGTTAACAATTTGGAGCTTGTTAAACAGTTTGATGCAATAGACTATGAAAAACAACGCCTTAAACCTTTATTGAAACAGGAATTTGACAGCAGTATTAAGTCAACAACTCTCTTTTTTAAGCAATTTACGGCTGTGGGGGTAGCGGTTAGTATTTCTTCGTTTATTTTACTTGTTACGGCGGTATATTTTTGGAGTATGGAAAAAATCTCCACCGCTGATGTGGTTTTTGTGTTAATCACCTTAACAGGTGGTTTGAACCAGATTGGTATGATTTTTGATAATATGCAATTTTATAAAATGGCAATGGCAAAAATCGAACAAGGCCTCGAGCCGTTTGCCATTTTGCATAATATTGTTGATATGCCAAATGCGCGGAAGCTTAAAGCAACAAGAGGAAAAATCGAATTTAAAGATATTACATTTGGCTATAAGAACAAGCGCAAGCTAGTGTTTAAGAACTTTAACTTGACGATTAGTCCTAAGGAGAAAGTTGGGATTGTTGGTGAATCTGGCTCTGGTAAGACGACGCTTATTAACTTATTGCAACGTGCTTTTGAAGTGCAGAGTGGGACGATTTTAATTGACGGGCAGAATATATCTGAAGTTACGCAAGAAAGTTTGCACCAAAACATCAGCCTTATTCCGCAAGATACGGTGTTGTTTAATCGCAGCATTTTGGAAAATATCTCTTTCGGGCTTGATGATGTTTCTTTAAAAACAGTTCAAACGGCAACTAAGAAAGCATTTGCCGATGAGTTTATTCGAGCGAAAGAAAACGGATATGATGGTTTTGCGGGTGATAGAGGGTGTTTACTTTCTGGGGGAGAACGGCAGAGGCTTGCGATTGCGCGGGCGATTTTAAGGAAAGCGCCGATTTTGATTTTAGATGAGGCAACCTCTGCGCTTGATAGCGAATCTGAAGCTCTCATTAACAAGGCGATTGAAAACATTATTCATAACCAGACGGTGATTGCCATTGCTCATAGGCTTTCCACACTCAAAAATATGGATAGGATTTTGGTATTACACAAAGGGGAGATTGTTGAAGAAGGAACTTTTGAAGAGCTGATTAAAAAAAGTGGGAAATTTGCCAAACTTTATTTTGCCCAACAAAAAAAACGTGGAGAAAAAAATGCTTGATGTGAAATATGAAGAGTTAAAACACGCCTCTACCAAATCAGCGTTACACTTTTTCTTTGATGCACACAAAGGCTTTCGGTGGATGTTTGTATTTAATATCGTTTATTCCTTTTTGCTTAGTGCATCTAAAATTTGGGTAATGGTCGTTTTTGCAAAACTTATTGATTACTTTTCTTCTGTTAGGACTGAAGAATTTTCTTGGAACTATGCGATGTTTTATGTTTTGCAGATATTTGGACTTTTTTTACTGACTAATTCTGTTCGCTACATCAGAGAAACGCTTAGCGAAAAAGCTCGTTCTATGCTTGGTTGGCGTGCGCAAGAATATGCTTTGAGTTATGTGGCAACACACTCTTCAGCATATCTTAAAGAACAAAAAGCTGGACAGCTTGCACAGCGAATTAGAAACTTGAGTACTAACTGTTGGGCTTTATCATTATCTTTTACACGCATTAACTCGTGTATCTGGCTGATTATCATTCCGCTTTTTATCATTGGCAGGGCTAATGTTTGGTTTATGCTCCTTGTGGTCACATTCGGGCTTATTTCTGGGGGACTTTCATTTGTTGCCTCAAAAAAATCTGCGTCGTTATATAAAGAATGTGAAAAAAAAGACACCGCTTTTGGCGGGGAAGTTAGCGACTCGCTTAGCAACATCCTCTTAATCAAGATGTTTGGAGCGGAGCGTTTAGAAACGGCGAAACTTGAAAAAGACCTCAAAGAGATTAACTCGTATCATATTAAACAAAGTAAAGTTCAAAACTTGATTGAGGGAGCGCAAGCGGCTTTAATTACTCTTTTTCAAGTGCTTTGTCTTTTTGTATCATTAACCTTATGGCATAGAGGAACTATTAAAACGGCTGATGTCGTTTTATTGTTATTGCTCTTAAATGACTTTTTACCACATTTTAGGCGTTTGCTTGTAGATATTACACTTGTGCGTAATAATGTTGCAAAGCTTGCTGATTCCATTACTGTATTACAAGAGCCACTTCGAGTGATTGAAAACGAAAACGCGAAAAAATTAAAGGTAACTAAGGGGAAAATTGAGTTCAAAAATATTACTTTCGGTTACGGTTCTGATAAAAATGTGTTTGAAGGGTTTAATCTCACAATCAACGCAGGAGAAAAGGTAGGGATTGTTGGAAAATCTGGCGGAGGAAAAAGCACATTGATTAACTTATTACAAAGAAACTATGATGTTTTCAATGGGGAGATTACGATTGACGGGACAGATATTAAAAGCGTTCAAATTGGCAGTTTGAAGAAAGCTCTGTCGGTTATTTCGCAAGATAGCATTTTGTTTCACCGACCGATTTGGCAAAACATTGCATATGGCGCACCCAAAGCAACTAAGCGATTGATTGCAACAGTTGCAGAATTAGCAAAAGCAGATAAGTTTATTGCAGAAACACCATATGGATATTTAACAATTACTGGTGAGCGAGGAATACAGCTTTCTGGAGGGCAAAGGCAGCGAATCGCTATTGCGCGGGCAATTTTGAAAAAAGCACCAATTTTGATTTTAGACGAGGCAACGTCCGCACTTGATAATGAAACTGAAGATGAAGTTATTGAAGCTTTAAATACCTTAATGGAAGATAAAACAGTGATTGCGGTTGCGC
>CAZRHI010000093.1:0-6166 GCA_964599945.1 uncultured Acetobacter sp.
TGGAGTTGTGTATCTAATAAAACGAACGTTAGGGGTATAGCTCAGTTGGTAGAGCGTCGGTCTCCAAAACCGAATGTCGTGAGTTCGAATCTTACTGCCCCTGCCAATAAAAGAACCGTCCGAATGGGCGGTTTTTTTATTGGCAACAGAGGCTGTTGGGTTCGAATTCACGAGGGAGTGAGTTCGACAAGGAGGATAAGGCGCGAGGAAGCGCGCCAATCAGCGGAGCTGATATCCGACGTAGCGGCAGAGCATAAGCGAAGCCAATCGTCTGCCCCTGCCAATCAAGATAAAGGCGCTGAAAAGCGTCTTTTTTCTTTGTAAATCAATAGCTTAACTGGGTACGTGTGAGATGCCGCAATCAGTACCATTTTCGGGTAGTTACACGGACTATCCCAGATAAAATTCTTTATTTACAAGCATTTAATGCTGTTGGAATCCTATTGCCTTTAGGGATATATTGGTTAGCATAAATCAAATTTGAGTTGGTATTATTTAAAGTAAAACTAAATCTAAGGATAAAGATGTAATAAAGCTTAAGTAATATCATATTGACAAATAAAACCAAATATGTCATATAACATATATCATAAAAATAAAAAAATATACACAATGAACAATATTCCTATTTTAACACTACCAATTAAACCCTCATCATATCAAAAGACAGGAATGTTCTTATCTCCCTTATTCGCTTATTTTTTAGCTAAAAAATTAAATGGAAAAGATACAACTTTTTTAAATTTACTAGATACATATAAAAACCAAATTGACTATATTCCCCAATTTATTGATACCTGTCAAAGACTAGGAATAATTACGAATTCTAGTTTTAGCGATTTGCAAATGAAATCTCAATTATTTGATAAAGTTGATCTTCTTGCATCACAAGGATACATTTATTCTGATAAAAGAGATATCATTATTTGTTCTTGTGGCAAAATTGATTGCTTAAAAGAAAGTTTGCATTCTCGAACTGGAAAAACAAATTATACTTGCTTTGATATTCCTACATGCAAATTATGCCATGAAAAATGCAAAATTATTGAAAAAGATGTCCTTTTATTAAAGCCCCCAACATTAGATATAGATAAATATTTTTTCTTTCCCACATATTCAACAAAAGATTTTGTTGAATTAAATGCAACATTTCACACTAGAGAAATTCTAATTTCAAAACAGAGAAATACCAACATACATTATAAATTTGGCAAAAATACATATAATTTAGATGTTGATTTCTTTTGGGCAAATTATGCTTCCTTATGGCAAAATAAACAAAAAATAATATTAGGAAGTCAACGTAGTATCTATCCTTTATTTTTTGTTAATGCACTACAAAAACTTCATAATCCCGACAATGAAACATTTACAATATTGTTTCCTTATATGCAAAATAAACACTCAATTAATATTGATAAAGAACTTGAAAGTTTAGATAATGATAAAACAAGGGCAATGTATTTATTATACTCAATTAAATTTAAAGACAAAATATCCAATTGGGATCCGAATGCATTAAATAGCATAAAAAAACTTACCCCAGCAGAAATCGATAACATCTATCAAGAATTAACAAGTCCACTTCCCCTCAAAGATGAAACTTCATTTCGTCAATCCGTAATTAATTCTGTCAATCAACTAAATATCAGAAATATCATACAAACCAACCACAAATCTAACAAAAAATTTCAAGTTCCTTTGTCTTTGCTGAAAAATGACAATTTCCACCAATCGGGAATGTAAGTACAGGATTGGTATGCCCAAAATCCAAACCATAAATCAATGGTAAATTTCTTAATTTAGGATTATTTTCTATAAACTTGGTAACTTTTCCTTTATCCATAAAAGACTCTTTTTTAAATCTTCCAATTAAAATAGCCTGAACCGTTCGAAAAAAAGACATTTGTGTCAACTGAGTAAGCTGACGTTCAAAGAAGAAATCTGGACCATTTCCGCTTGGCATTGAGCGGACATGATCATCTTCCTCTAACAAAAGAACAGTTTTATCATTTTGAGGAAAGTATGGAGTACCGCAAAGCAAAGCAAAAGACGATAAATTACCGCCAATAAGAGTACCTGAAAAATCTTTAATATTAAAATAGCAAATATCTTCTCTAGAACGAATAGTTTGCCAACGGTCATCACTATGAATTAAGCTATGAGGAATAACAACTTTTTTTTGTTTCAACATTGTTAAAAAATATTGATAAGAAAAATCCTGTTTATTTAGTCCAAAAGTAGCAAACTGTGTAAAGACTGGAGATAAAAATGTTATTTGTTTAGTTTTAGCATATACCGCATTTAAAAGAACCGTAATATCAGACATTCCACACAAATGTTTAGGGTTTTGGCTCAATATTTTCCAATCTATATAATCTAATAGTTGATTGCAATTAAAACCTCCAGAATATGCCATCACAGTATCCGCACTTTGCTGTTGATATGCCGCATGCAAATCCGCAACACGATCTTCAATAGAAGAGGAAAAACCATTACAAGGTTTCTCAAAAAAATGTTCCGAAAAAACAATCGGATTAAAATATTTTTGCAATTCTAAAAGCGATTTTTGTTTGATTTCTTCTTTGAGATAAAAGGCTGTTTTAGATGGTGATATCAAATATAGTCCACTCATATTTTCTCCAATTCATTTGTAATTATTTTACATAAAGATTCTAATTCGTCAGGATTAAATTTTTTATTAAACCATTTTAATCTATCAAATAAATTATCGGATAATAATATACCTGCTTCTTTAATTCTAGAAAAGGCCTTTTTACGTTGCTTATCTAAGCCATATTCCTGTCCTATTTCATTTCTTATCAACAATGAGGCTTGAAAGATTTGCCTTTTAATTCTCATTTTTAGAATATCTCTATTAAGGGGTACATAGCAAAAATCTTGCCCCCAAACAACAATATTTCTCAAATACATAACAACCCCCTCCCGTATTGTCATATCAGTGTGTATAAATGCTTTGCTAAGAACAGAATCATCTATTTTAACCTTCCCTTTAAGGTTTTCTTCCCCAAAAATCATAAACGATATTTTATTAACTTTTGTATCTAATTTTTGTTGTAACTCTTTTATGTCAAACACATCATAATAAGAAAAAAAACTTCCCTTTACTACTACATTAAAATCAATATCTCCTATTGATGAATCGGTACTATATCCATAACTTCCACCTATAGATAGCTGTAGTATCTCCAAATTAGGAAATTTACTAGAAATATAGGACAAAATAAGATAAATATTTCTTTGTATATTCTTAACTCTATCCTCTATAATTTTAAGTTGACTATTTGACAACAACTGTAAAAAAATATTGTGTTCCACTTGTGCAGAGAAAGAAATTTCCCCCATATCATTAGATAACTCTACGATAGGTTTCTCCAAGGAAGGATATTGTCCAATTTCATAATCTTTTCTGTAATTCATGTATTCACTGTAATATTATTCAAAATTATGTCAATATAAAATTATTTATCTGCAAATTATCTATAGTCCGTGGATTGCACTATGCGCTCTGCCCATCTATTATAATTTAATTCGTAAATTGCCCTATATACCAATAAAAGAACCGACCCCAAGAACGGTTTTTATCAAATAAAACATTTATTTCACCAACATTTAATAAAGCACAAATTCTACATGTTTTAGTTTTTTAACTTATACGTAATTTGCATCAAAACAATGCGTTACACTTAAAAACAAAAAACACTTGTCAAAAGTTCCCCAATACGCTATACTCTCAAGTAATATTTAATTTTTATGATAGACAAGGAAGAGAAACATGGATACACAGACATACGAAAGCAAAGAACTCGGATATAAAATAACATATACCAAGCCAAATGAAAAAGAAATTGTTTACAATGTTGAAGATAAGAAAGAAAATAAAAAATACGCCCTAACGATTGCAGACGATGGCCTTGCTCGATTAACTCAAGATGACAAGCTTCTTGCAAATATCCACATTAAACAAGACAAAACAGTAAAAGAAGATAGATTTGGACAATATGGCATTGCCAACAAAGAGTTGAATATACAAAATGTTGACGGCATCATGGACATATATCGCAAAATCAAAAATAATGAATTTACCGCTTTCCATAATGGACATGACGCCACAGACGCCGAAAAAAACAAAGCAGGGCAATCCGTACTCCGCTTTATGAAAGGCTACATCTTCAGCACACAAGAAAGTCGAGAAGTTTTAGAAGAATATTTAGAAGCTCATTCCCCTAAAAGCACCCCAAAAGGATTAAATATAATCACAAAAATTAACAAACGTGGAAATGAACTATAATTCCTCTTTTTCTGCATTCATAAATTCTTCAAACGTTAATTGACAATATCAACCAAATTTGCTACAATATTTTATGATTCAAAAAAATATTGGAGAACAATATGACTAACGAAGAAAAGCTCACAGAAATCAAAACCCTTTTTCAATCAGAACAAATTGACACAGATAAATTAAAAGAAGCCTGTAACACTATTGAAGCAGTCATTAACGCCTCTCCCGAATTATCCAACAAAGCTTTTTCCTTATTGGCAAGTAGAACAAAATATAACAATCTCCCAATTTATCAAACATTGAAAAACCTGGCAAAAAACAAACCAGAACTGTCCGATAAAATTTTACCCATCATCATTGAAGAATTAAAATACAAAACCCATCCTCGTGGAAAATTTATAAAATATAACATCCTAAAAGAAATCGCCCAAAGCAAGCCAGAACTGGCAGATAACATTTTAGCTCTTCTCATTAAAGAATTTAAACGTAATGACCAAAATCTTATATCCTTCGAAATTGCTCGTACATTAACAAACATCTCCAACCTTTCCCCCCAACTAACCGATAAAACTTTTGCTATCATTGATAAAAATTTAAGCAATCTAGAAAACAACAGTGCTTCATCACTATCTAAAAATTACGTTCTCCTAAACCACATCGTCTATAACAAACTAGAACTAGCTGATAAATGCTTATCCATTGTAACTAAAGCACTTAAACACCCCGAAAATGACTGGTACTCACTAAACGAAGCTTACAAGCCTTTAGATACCATCATCCAAAACAAGCCAGAACTAGCTGATAAATGCTTATCCATTGTAACTGAAGCACTTAAACACCCTAAAAATAACGGCGACTCACTAGAAAAAGCTTACGAAACCCTAAACACCATCATCCAAAATAAGCCAGAACTAGCTGATACTGTCTTATCTTCCTTCACCAAAGGACTTAAAAACCCCAACAATAGCAAGTACACACTAGAAAAAGCTTACAAAATTCTAGAAACCATCACCATCGACAAACCAGAGTTGGCAGGTAACATTTTAGCTCTTCTCATTAAAGAATTTGAACATAATGACAAAAAGTCTATATCCCTCAAAATTGCTCGTACATTAACAAACATCTCCAACCTTTCCCCCCAACTAACCGATAAAACTTTTGCTATCATTGATAAAAATTTAAGCAATCTAGAAAACAACAGCACTTCATCACTATCTAAAAATTACATCCTCCTAAACCACATCGTCCAAAACAAACCAGAACTAGCTGATAAATGCTTATCCATTGTAACTAAAGCACTTAAACACCCTAAAAATGACGGCGACTCATTAGATCAAGCTTACCAAACCTTAAGAGCCATCGCCATCAACAAACCAGAATTAGCAGATAAAGCTTTATCTACTTTTATAAAAGTATTAAAAAACCCCAGCAATGACACCACACTAGAAAAAGCTTACGAAACACTAGACTCCATCGCCTTCAACAAACCAGAGCTAGCAGATAAAGTTTTATCCATTGTAACTGAAGCACTTAAACACCCTAGAAATGACCGCAACTCCCTAAATCAAGCTTACGAAACACTAGGCTCCATCGTCCAAAGGCAACCCAAATTAGCAAATAAAATTTTATCTACTCTCTCCGAAGGATTAAAACACCCTTACTATAACCTCCAAATACGTTGCACACAGCCAAAAAGTTACCCTCTCCTAAAAACCATCATCAAAAACAACCCAGAACTATCCACTCAAGTATTCAAACTCCTTTTGGATACCCATAAAGTCTTTGGTCCACGACAAAAAATTTCCCTTTTCGCACAATGCCTAAAAACGTGTCGCATAAAAGATTTCACAATCCCAGAAAAAC
>CAZRHI010000094.1:0-6131 GCA_964599945.1 uncultured Acetobacter sp.
CAATGACGAGGGGGAGGCTATGGAGCGGAAGAGATTGCTTTGTGGGTTCCTCTCCTCTCTGAGGGAGAAGTCAGGAGAGGGGGATATAGTTTTTTCTCTTTACTTTTTTTATTTTTCCTCTATAGTGATGTGGTTGGCAGAGATGTCGATAGGGCTTTAGACGGCTCTCTATAGTTTTTAATTCCTTGATGCGTAAGTCAGGGAGCTTATGACTATATATTGAAGGTCATAAGAGTCATGCTATAGTGATTGTCTAACTCCCTGGCACTGTATCAGCAATCTCTTTCCTAGGGGGGGCGGTTTGTTGGAAGACTTGACCGCGCTACACTTGAAGTTTGGGTTTGTTGCTTTTTTCAGTGCCAGTTTTGTTTTTTAATTTTAACAAACTGGAGTTTGAAAATGATTATATTTGAGAAAAAATGGACTAAGCATTACAGTAATGGTAATGATTTTAGAAAGTATATTTACAGAAATATTGGTGATTTACTTATCAATGCACGGCGTGAACGTAATATACGGCTTGAATATTTAGCGGATAGGGTTGGTGTCAAATTAAAGATTTTAGAAGCGATTGAACTTGGACGGAGCAAGTTTCATTGGTTTGCTTTGTTTCGTGTGTTGAAATATTTTGGTAAAACATTAGAAATTAAATTAGTTAATGCCAAATATGAAGAAGAAACATTTGAAATACAAGAGGATAATTTAACTTAAATAAATCAAAAACACCCTCGGCTATATGGTTGGGGGTGTTGTTATTTTTTGGGGAATGGGGAAGGTGAGTGCGTGAAAATATTTTTTGTTTATAAGCAATTTATTTTTCGTGCATTTGGGGGAGTTTTGCTCTAGTTAATATGTATAGTTTATGATTTTTTTGAAGTAGGTTTTGATGTTACGTTTTAGTAAAATTGCTAGTTGTTTTTGGTTGCTTCTTCTGGTTTCAGGGTGTATGCGTGGTGCTTCTGATGCCAAAGATGAACCTCGGGTGATTGAACAGGCAACGGTTATTTTTGAAGAAAATTATATTATCGAACAATCTGCGGTTAGTCGTTCGGGGGTGATGACTTGTCCGAACAATCGTCGTTGTATGAATACGCCGTTGTTGCCACCACGCCCATGTGCGCAACCGATGCCAACGTATTATGACAATATTCCAGAAGATATGTTTGCGCAAGGGGTGTTGCTTATTCATCCAATGACTAGGGTTAAAGTTTTGTGCCTTAATCAGCAGGGGCAGAGTGCGGTGGCTTGTGCGGAACAATTTAGAGCGCAAGGGTATGTTTTGGCAACGGATATTCCGCAGTTTGCTGGGCGATATGATTTTTTGCAGAAAAATACATATCCTTCCAGACGGTGGCGTAAAGGGGAAAATGCGCCTCGGTGGTAGTTTGGAAAGCCTCCCTCTGGGAGGTTTTTTTATGATATTATAGGTCGTTCAGGCGAATTGTGGCGTTTGTTTTGAAAAGTTAAAAAAAGTTTAAAAATGTGCTTGACATTGTTTTTATTTTGTTCTATTTCCCCTCTATCAATTAAGAACTAATTTTAAGGATAAAAAAATGGTATGCTGTGTGAAAACGGCGGTGCTTTTAGGGATTACAGCGCAAGTTGTGGAGGTGCAGGTGAGCATCGGTGCAGGGATGCCCACGTTTGTGATTGTGGGGCTTCCTGATAAGGCTGTTAATGAAAGTAAAGAGAGGGTTCGCGCTGTTTTTACTGCGTTAGGGGTGGAATTTCCACATGGGAGAGTGATTGTCAACCTCGCACCAGCGGATTTGTTAAAAGACGGAGCGCATTATGATTTGCCAATAGCGTTGGCGTTATTGGGCGCAATGGGGTGTGTTGACCCACAAAAGCTTGAAACTTGTTTGTTTATGGGCGCGTTGGGGCTTTCTGGCGGAGTGGAGGCTGTGGCTGGTGTGTTGCCAGCGGCGGTTTTGGCAACACGATTAGGCTTGGGCTTGGTTTGTCCTGCTCAAAATGGTGGGGAGGCTGTGTGGAGTGGTAATCCGCAAATTCTTCCTGTGGAGCATATTTTGCAACTGATGAATTATTTTAAAGGAACAGCAACGATTAAAGCTCCAGAGAAACACGTTCTTAAAGCTCAGAAATATGCGCTAGATATGGCAGATGTGAAAGGGCAAGAAAGTGCAAAACGCGCGATGTTAATTGCTGGGGCTGGTGGGCATAATTTGTTAATGGTTGGACCTCCAGGGAGTGGTAAGACCATGTTAGCGGAACGGTTAAACACGATTTTGCCCCCGATGACGGCAATGGAAGCCTTAGAAACGGCAATGATTCATTCGGTTGCTGGGCTTTTAAAAGAGACGATTGATTTTTGTAGACCTTTTAGAGCACCTCATCATAGCGCGTCAACGCCAGCTTTGGTTGGGGGTGGAAGGAAAGGTGTTCCTGGGGAGATTTCACTTGCGCATAACGGGGTGTTATTTTTAGACGAGTTGCCAGAGTTTGCAAGGGCTACGCTTGATGCTCTTCGGCAACCGCTTGAATCTAAAAAAGCGGTGATTGCACGCGTTATGGCGCATACGGAATATCCTGCGAAATTTCAATTAGTGGCAGCGATGAACCCTTGTCGGTGTGGCTATTTAGGAACAAAAGAGCGAATGTGCGCTCGAGCACCACAATGTGCGGCGGAATATTTGGGGAAACTTTCTGGGCCTTTTTTAGATAGGTTTGATATGCAAATTGAAGTGCCTGCGGTTAATCCATATGAGCTGACATCTGAGGAAAAAGGGACGAGTTCTCAGGCTTTATTAAAACAGGTGGAGAGGGTTCGAGAAATTTGTGCTGAACGACTCGATAAAATTGGCGAAAAAAATTCTTTAACAAATGCAGAATTATCAGGAGATTTATTAGAAAAAATTTTAGATATGGATGAAAATTTGCGTCGATTTGCTGCGGAATCCGCAGAAAAGTGCGGTTTGACGGCTAGAAGCCTTATGCGAAATTTGCGGTTAGCAAGAACGATTGCAGACTTGCAAAATGAAAAAAAGGTGTCTAGAATGCATTTGATTGAAGCTTTGTCTTACCGACATCGGCTTTTCAAAAAACCTTATTAGGAGAATGAATAAAATGTCAGCGACAAAAAACATTTTGAAAAAGATATTTTGTGGCGTTTGGGCATTCGGGCTTATGTTAGGAGCTTGGAATGTTATCGCTGCAACGCCTGACTGTCCAGATTGTGCTACTGCTGAAAGTAGTGAGGCGGTTTTGGGTGAGTCTGTTATTGTAGATGATTCTATTGTTGAAGATAAAGACGGTAGTATCTTTCCTGGAGGGGGGTGTGATAGATGTAGTGCCTCTCGTAAATCGGATAAAAAAGTACGAATCGTATCAGGACCGCGTGAACGTGAGTGTCCAGATTGTCCAATGCCAGAGTTTAAAACAAGAAATTATGATTTTGCACAACCAAGATATAAAAGTGATGCGAATCGTAATTGTTGCGATTTAGCAACTTTTGCGCTCACTCATGTTGATTTTGGGCTTAAAAATAAAGATGGTTTTAATCCATATGCTGGTCATGTTGGAAATTATCGTTTTCGTATTTTTGGATGTCGTCGTTTTTCTAAGAAAGCCTTTTTGAACCATGGACGTGTTATCCAAAAGGATATGGCGTTTAATGATGTGTTTAAAAAAGCCGCTGACAAATGTTTTAAGGTTATGGAACTTCCGCTTGATGCTTGTTTAGCGGATACAAATATTGCATTACCAGAATATGCGTTGACCGCAGAAATTACCAATTTCTTCATGAATGTTTGTGATGAACATGATTGGGAAACTGCACGTCGCAAAAATAAACGTAATGGTAGTGCGGAGATGACTGTTACTTGGCGTTTGATGAACTTGAGCCAAAGTAAGGTTTATTGGAAAGGTGTTACAACAGGTTATGCCGAAGTCGAAGATGGTGTTTATGAGGGAGAAATTCGTTTAGCTGAAGAAGCTTTTGCTGATGCTACTCGTAGACTTTCTTCTTTGCCTGGGTTTGAAGAACAACTCAAAATTCGTATGAGTGAGGAAGACATTGCTCATGAACGTGCAGAGTTGGTTTTGTATGATGAACAGTTTAACCCTGGAAAATGTGCATTTAAGAAAGAAATAGATTACACGCATTCTTGTGATTATGCACCCCAAGCAGAATGCCCAGCAACACCTCGTCCAATGTGTCCATGTGAGGAACAGAAACCGTGTGTTTGTGCTGAAGCTCCTTGTTCTTGTCAGCCTTTGATGTGTCCTTGTCCAGTAGGTGAACCTAAGGTTGAAGAGTTTGTTGATGTGAAAACTGAAACTTCAACAGTTGAGAAGAAAATCATCACAACAACTAGAGTTGAAACGCCAGCACCTGTTTGTGAACACGTTTGCCGTCCTGTATGCGAGGAAGAAAAGACTGTAACCACAGAAACAACAACGGTTACAACAGTTGAAGAAGAATGCCCGATGGAATGTGTTGAAACTTGTGAACAACCAAAGTGCAAAACAGTTTGCACAGAAACTTGTATAGATACTGAAGAAAATTGCACTTCAGAATGTGTTGAAGATTGCAATGCTCCTGAGGAAAACACTGTTACGGTTGTGGAAAAAGTTGTTGTTTCCGAGCCTGTTATCTTAGAAACTGGTGGGGTTGATATTCAAAATTCATCAAGAGTTTCTCAGATTGAAGAAGATGGTGGTGTAACAGATAGCTATCGTATTTATGAAAATTGCATAGATGATAAGGGCAATGTTATTGCTGACGGTAGTTGCACGATTATTGATGATAACTGGGTTGATTTAGAAGGGTATTCGGTTGATTCGAAACTTTGTGTGGTTGATCGTCCTCCTTATTCTGAATTAAGTCCTGAGAATATGCTCGAGATTCGTGGTGCAGTTGTTGACATTACAAACGCCAAAGGTGTTCGTGGTAATGGTTTGATTGTTGCTGATTCATTTGTTTTGACTTCTGCTGGTTTGGTTAATAAACTCCATAATACATATGAAGTGAGAACTATGAAAGGTGAGGTATCTCAAGCGAAGGCTGTAAGAGTTAACCCGAGCAAGAATATTGCATTGTTGTATTTGGAAGAGCCTGTAACATCTACTCCTCTTTCGTTAAATCTTGAATTGCCAGCAATAGACCAAGAGGGCTTTATTGCTTTGGGTAACGAAGATGAGGGAACAAACTATATGGATGACAATGGTAAAATTTATGGCTATCGTTATTCAGACTTCCTTGGTACAGAAATTATCGTTGATACATTAGTTCAAAAGGTTTCGGCTGGTAGTGTGTTGATTGATAAGTTGGGAACAGTTAATGGTATTTCCAACTCTGCAAAGCAAACAGACAATGGAATGGATTTGTTTATTCCAACAGAAACAGCTTTGAGAAGTGTGGGGTTGTCTATCTGCGAAAAATTGTATGAGAAGAAAAGCCCATGGGAAAAAACTGTTTATAAACCAGTTACCGAAAAAGTTCAGGGAGAAGCGCAAGAGCTTGAGGCAATGCCTGAAGAAGAGCGTAAATAGCTTGACTTTATTTGAGATGAAAAAGGAGCTACATGGTTGTGGCTCCTTTTTTGTATGTAGGGGGCGGAGAGATATTGAGTGCTAGAATTGAGGAGAAGCTTTGAGTGGTGGTTGGTGTTGAGATATTTTAGAGGGGGCATTGGTGGGAGTTTTTGAAACAGGGAAGCTGTTGGGTGAATGTGGAGAGTAGGCGGTGTGGAAATAGGTGTTGAGAGGTTAGAGGGGGAGGGCAATGATAAGGCTTTATTATTTGACTGGATTGCTCGTTGTTGCTTGCAATGACGAGGTGTGGGGGGAATGAGGGGGATGGATTTTATGTTGTCCCCATCCCCCGTCCCCTTCCTCCGAGGGAAGGGGGGAAATAGAGGTGGGGTTCCTAGGTGGGAAGGGGAGAGGTAAGGATTTTATGTTTTCACCCTCACTCTGCGCCCTCCCCCCAGAAGGGGGAGGGGAGTCTATGGAGGGAGTTCTCTCAAAAAGGGGGAGGGGAGAGGTTAGGAGAGGGATTGCTTTTGAGGGCCTCTCCCCTTGGAGGGAGAGGTTAGGAGAGGGGGAAGTTGTGGGGCTTTGTTTGTGTGTGGGGAGGGATAGAGGTAAGGATATATGTTGACCCCATC
>CAZRHI010000095.1:0-6082 GCA_964599945.1 uncultured Acetobacter sp.
CATCGCGAATAAGTAGGTTAGAGCCACCCCCAATCACCGTCAAAGGGAGAGCCTCTGGCTTACGAATTAAAAACGTCTTCAAATCTTCCACATCTTTTGGCAAAAACAAAACTTCCGCAGGTCCCCCCACACCAAACCATGTGTGTTTGGAAAGTTTAGCATTTTCAATATACTCTCCACGAACCTCTGGTAATATATCAATAATTTTATTCTTCTGTGCAAAAAAACTTCCAAACATTAACGCTCTCCTGTTTATCTATTATCTTTATCTTCAGCCACCGCGTTTTTGCGTGTAACCGCCAAAAGCATTCCCATCGTCAAACAACTAGCTAACATCGAAGACCCCCCATACGAGATAAAAGGCAAGGTCATTCCTTTAGCAGGCGCAAGTTGCAACGCCGAACACATATTCACAATCGCCTGCCCCCCTATAGATGCAGCAAGCCCGCACGCCGCATACATCTGAAACAAATTATGCTCCTTAGTAGAAAGAAGCATCGAACGCGCCACAATCACGGCAAAACAAATCACAATAAACGAGGTAAGTAACACGCCATATTCTTCACCAGCAAGCGAAAAAATAAAATCTGTATGAACATCAGGCAGGTGCATCTTAATCACCCCTTCTCCAGGGCCACGCCCTAAAAGATTACCATTAGCAAACGCGTTCATAGATTGCTGAATTTGCGACCCAATTTCATTTTCTGTCGCTAAAAATCTATCCACACGGTCGCGTACATGGGCAATAAAAAAATAAGACCCCGTAACCAACGACACCACGCCCAAAAACATCGTCGCAATAAGCCAAAACGGAATACCAGCTAAAACCATTTGTAATGCCCAAACCCCAGAAATCAATATCGTCATTCCAAGGTCAGGCTGAAAAAACACCGCTGCCCCCGTGATAAGGAATAAAAAAACCGCCAAAGTCATTCCAGGGAAATCTTCAGCGTGTTTGCGTGCGTCCAAAAGCCATGCCGTTACCACAATAAAGACAGGTTTAATAAACTCTGAAGGTTGGAGCGAAAACCCAGCAAACTTAATCCACCGAGCAGCTCCCTTAGTCGCATCACCCACAACATATGTAAGCGCAACCCCCATAAAAGCGCAAATAAACCCAAACACCGCCAAACGACGAATAGTGCGTAAACTCTGCATCGAAATCCCCCAAAGGACTATCACACCAACAGAAATAAACACACTCTGTTTTTTAATAAATGCAAAATCATCATGAAGTCTATCACGATGCGCCGCAGACGGGCTAGCGGAAAGCACTAACATCGCCCCAGCAAAAATCAAAAACAACGTCAAAACAAAGCTTACGCGGTCAACAGTCCACCACCAGTTTGAAATTTTGCTCTTGCTATGTCTGGCAAATGCGAATGAAAACATCTTTCCCCCACTAAATCAAAGATAGCAACCCAATAAACGAGAAAACAGCCGTAACCGCCCAAAACACATACACAACTTTCACCTCGCTCCAGCCTAATTGCTCAAAGTGGTGATGAATAGGTGCCATTTTGAAAAAACGCTTACCAGTCTTTTTAAAATAAATCACCTGTATCATCACCGAAATTGTTTCCAAAACAAACACAATCCCCACAATCGCCAAAACAATTTCGTGTTTTAAGATAACCGCAATCACACCCAAAACAGCTCCAAGTGCAAGCGACCCCGTATCGCCCATAAAAATCCGCGCCTTTTTAAGGTTAAACCACAAAAAGCCCAAACAGCCGCCCACCAAAGATGCGCAAACAACAGCCATCTCCGCACTCTTTGGAATATAAGGAAACGCCGTTTCGTTAAAAGCAGGATACCCCGTTGCAAACGCAAGCACCATAAACACCGAAAACACAATCACAAGCATTCCCCCAGCAAGCCCATCTAAACCGTCGCTTAAATTAACCGCGTTAGAAGCTCCCGAAATCACAAACACCGCAAATGGAATATACACCCAAGAGAGTTGGAACGACCACTTAAAATAAGGAATATAAAGTTGGCTTTCTACAGAGTTTGGCGTTGCCGCAGCAATCACGTTCACCGCCAAAACCGCCGCCATAAATTGGATAAATAATTTCATCTTTGCCGTCATCGCATTCGGCGTTTGTTTTTTCACTTTCACATAGTCATCAGCAAACCCCGTTACCCCATAAACCACCAACACCAACATCGAAATCCAAACAAAGTGTTGTTTAATATTCGCACACACAAACATTGCAAGTAAGCTAGCCCCCAAAATGAGCAATCCCCCCATCGTTGGCGTACCTTTTTTCTCTTTAAGATGAGATTGTGGACCGTCCTCACGAATAGGCTGTCCTCCCTTTTCAACCCCCTTTAAAAAAGAAATAAGCTTCCCCCCACTACAAAGCGAAAAAAGAAAAGCTATCAAAAAAGCACACAACGCGCGCATCGGGATTGTTTCAGGTTCATAAGACCACATAGACCACATATCAAATTTCCAGTACAATATTTTAAGTTAAAAACGAATCAAAACTATATTTATTTAATTCTAACAGTCAATATCTAAATGAAGTCTTAAAAAAAATAAGAAAAACAGATTTTTTCTTCCCCTTGTTTAACACATCACAAACTTTCCACCTCTGCTCACAAATTCCCTCATAGATGAAAAAAATTTTACTTTTTTTTAATCGCTCCCAAATATAATTATAAAATAAATCTATAAGGAGATACAGATGTTAAAACCATTAGGATTATTAGTATTAGCACTAACCCCATTTTGTGCAAACGCTTATGAAGACGCCGCTCTAGAGTTACAAGGTTTTGAAGCCTATTCAGACATCCTCCCAGGGGATTCGTACCTCTCAGGCGAAACCAAAACATCTTCTTATAATCCTTCGCGCAAAAAAAGCATTATTCCCCTTATATCATCTTCGCTCCCCGAAGCCGCCACATATAACATCAAAAACGCCGAGCAAGTGTTTTGTTATCAAGTAACCAAACGCCCTGCGCAATACACAGGCTACACCCTCTCTTCTTTTGCGATTAAAGGCTATTGTGGTGAACTAAACGCAAGCGATACCTTAACCGCCTATGAAGCCCTCTTCACCCAAAGTCCCAACATCATCACCACCCAAGCCAACTGCCACATTGAGCCACGTGTCATGTTGCGTTTTGTCCGTGGGGTGGACTATACAGATGTGTTATTATCGCTCCCCTGCCCGTCGTTTACCGTGTTTTACGCAGGCAAATATAAGGCTTATAACATCAAACAAGGCATCATCACCGATTTAGTGGAAAAATTCGAAAAAAACACCTCCGAATTTAACTCGCCCTCTTTGCTAAAACAAACCATAGCAAACGCCACCGCCTCAAACATCAAAGAGGCAGATATTTTAGAAAAAAAGCAAAAAGAAACCGCCCCTACTATGAAATGGAAACAACAAGACACAACAGACGAACCTAAACCCCAATCCGAACCTAAAACAGGCTGGGGAAAAATAAAACTCCGCAAATAACCTCAACTCCCCCTACCTAAAGCCCCCTCTCGGCTCTAAATATTGAAGCCCTCTCGCCTTCGCACCACACTCACATCATTGCAAGCATTGCAAAGCAATCCATTCTAGCTCCCACTAAAGCCCACTTCCACCTTATGCCCCTCCTCTCACGCTCACCCTCACCCTCATCCTCTCGCCCTACTCTCTCGTCATTGCAAAGTAATCCACTCAAACAACACAGCCATATACCAATCCAACAACGCACAATCTCCACTAAATCAAACTTTTTTAACGTCAATTTAATTTTTTTCTTGCTATTTCATTTCAACGGATATATCAAAACCATTTGTCTGAATTTTTAATCCCTAAAATCAGGGAGAATTTGATTTTAAAAAAAGGAACAGAAAATGCTTACAATTATTAAAAGCAAACTAACCGAACTAACAGAATACTACCTCAAAAATTTCTGCCCCAAATTAGTAGAAATTTTAAGAAAAGGCTATGACATTAACAAGTTCAAACGCGACACACTCGCAGGAATGACCGTTGCTGTTGTGTCGATTCCTTTAGCTATGGCTTTGGCAATCGCCTCTGGTGTAACACCAGCGCAAGGTTTATACACCGCCATTGTCGCAGGCTTTTTCATCGCCCTGTTAGGCGGTTCAAAGTTCCAAATTGGTGGGCCTACGGGGGCTTTTGTTGTTGTCATCTTTAATGTAATGAAAAACTATGGGGCTGAGGGCTTGGCAATGACCATGTTAATCGCAGGCGTTATCCTCATCATCTCAGGCTTTTTAAAACTAGGCACATATATCAAATATATCCCCTACCCCGTGGTAACTGGCTTTACCGCAGGTATTGGCGTTCTTCTCATCTCCACCCAAATTAAAGATTTATTTGGACTTCAAATGGAGTCTGTTCCGTCAGATTTTATTCCTAAATGGGCTTCATATTTTGCCAATCTTCACACATTTAATTTCGCATCAATCATCATTGCGGCATTTTCGTTCGGAGCAATATTTTATGTACAAAAAAAACGCCCCAACCTCCCTGCATATTTAGTTGCCGTTGTCGGGGCAACTTTGCTCGTTGCGGTGTTTGCGTTGTTCTCCGCAAGTCCAGATACGATTGGTTCAAAATTCGGTGCGATTCCACACTTTTTGCCAGCCCCTCATTTTCCAAAGTTTGACTTAAACCTCATGCTCCGTGTGTTCCCAAGTGGGTTAACCGTTGCCTTTTTAGCAGGGGTTGAGTCTTTATTAAGTGCCACAGTGGTTGATGGTATGAGCGGTGATAATCACAATTCTAACGCCGAGCTGATTGCCGAAGGTGTTGCAAACTTGATGAGTATGTTGTTTACTGGTGTTCCAGCCACAGGCGCAATCGCACGTACTGCCACAAACTACAAATCTCACGCATATTCTCCAATGTCTGGCATTATGCAATCAATCATTTTATTGTTATTTATGTTATTGTTAGCAGGCGTTGCCAAATACATTCCATTGGCTTGTCTTTCTGCGGTGTTAATCCTTGTTGGTTGGAACATGCTTAACCTAACAAAGATGTATTATCTCCTTAAAGGACCACGAGGCGATGCCCTCACCTTAACAGTAACACTCCTCTTGACGGTTTTAGTAGATTTAAACACAGGTATCTCCGTTGGTTTTATCTTATCAAGCATCATCTTCATGCACCGCATGAGCAAAGAAATCGAAATCGAAACAGATGAAAAAGCCCTCGAATACAAAGGTGGCGGTCGTGATTTATCTCAAGTTTTACACGAGCAAGGCGTCGTATCCATGCGTTTTTCTGGTCCGCTGTTTTTCGGTGATGCGCTAGACGTAACTCGCTTTTTACAAAACTTAAAAACCGAACCCAAAATCATCATTATCCGTATGGGCTATGTGCCAATGGTAGATATTAGTGGTGCAAACGCGCTTGTCGGCTTTATTGAGCGGATTATGAAAAAGCATGATACAAAAATCATCTTATCAAACGTCAAAAAGCAACCTCGCCGTATGTTACACGAAACGTTTTTACAAAACAACCTAACATGGCATAATATCTCGATTGCTTCAAACTTTGAAAACGCGTTAAAAATCACTCGAAGATATTTGCGAATGAAACGCTACCAAGAGGAAAACACAACAACCTCTGCGGAAGAATAAAAGAAAAGGGCGAGATACTTTCCCGCCCTTTTTCTCTTCACCGCTCCGCGCTCACTCTGTCAACTCAATCACATCAAGCGCATACCCCTCTGGCTTATCTTTCATCTTTGCATAAACCAAATCGCACCCGCTCTCGTTCATATCCACCAGTTCAAGCACCACTCTTTTGTGGAAATAGCGAAGCATCATCCCGATAAGCCCCCAAGCAATTTTCTCACGACCATACTCAACCCGAGAAACATCTTTTGCCCGTAAACCACATTCGCGCGCTATATCATGATAAGTAAGTCCTCGCTTCAATCGCTCCGCACGAACAAGCCCTGCAAGCTTAATCTTTAACACGCGATTCATATATGCCCCAATGTCTTTATCTTTTTTGATTTCTTCTTGATTTTCCATAATTCAAAACTCCAATTTTAGTTATATTAAAACAAAACTGACACCGTTTAAGGTGTCAGG
>CAZRHI010000096.1:0-6025 GCA_964599945.1 uncultured Acetobacter sp.
ATGATGTTGCCCATGTATCCATAACGTCTGGATCGCCTGCGAATCCGTTTGGTTGGTTCCGTTCTTTTTCGGTATATCCTGCTGGAACGTCAGCCATTGGGTCAATCGGAAGTTGGTCAACACTTGGCAAAATAACTTCATTGTAGTTGATATTCCCGTTAGGATCTATTTTGTACCAAACAGGGAATGGCACACCGAAGTAACGTTGACGGCTAATGCACCAGTCTTGGTTTAAGCCTTCTGTCCATGTTTCGTAGCGATGTTGCATATAGGCTGGTAACCATTCAATTTTGCGTCCAGCGTTAATCATTTCTTGTTTCATATCCATTAAGTTGATGAACCATTGGCGAGAAGAAACGAACTCAAGAGGTAAGTTGCCCTTTTCGTAAAATTTTACAGGGTGCATAATTTTCTTTGGTTCGCCAACTAAGAAGCCTTGTTCTTTTAGCATTTCAGCGACTTTTTTCTTGGCAACATGAGCAGGCAAGCCAATAAGTTGATTAAAGTTCTTTTGAGCTTCTTCTTTGTTTAAGGTTGTGAATGCACCTTCGCCATAGGTGATATTCATGATTTTGCCGTCAAGACCAATAATCTGTTTAATTGGGAGGCAAGATTTCTTCCACCATGCAACGTCTGCGGCGTCGCCAAAGGTACATACCATCATAATACCTGTACCTTTGTCTTTTTCTGCGTGTTCGGAAGCAACAATCGGAACTGGGATATTAAATAGTGGGACGATAGCTGTTTTGCCAAAGAGGTGTTTGTATCGTTCATCGTCTGGGTGAGCCACAATCGCCAAGCAAGAGGCTAAAAACTCTGGTCTGGTGGTTGCGATGATAAAGGTTTCGTCGCTATCTTTTACACTGAAACGAATGTCATGGAAGTAACCTTCCATTTCTCTATCTTCAACTTCGGCTTGAGAAACGGCAGATTTAAATGTTACGTCCCACATAATTGGTGCTTCAACCGCAACAAGTTTGCCTTTTTTGTATAGGTCTAAAAATGACTGTTGTGAGATTTTGATAGATTTTGGGCTAATGGTGGAATAAGTTAAATTCCAATCGTAGGAATGTCCAATTCGACGGAAAACGTTTTCAAAAATTTTTTCATCTTCTGCGGTTAAGGTTTCGCAAGCTTCAATGAAGTTTTTGCGAGAGATTTCTTTGCGATCGTCTTTGGCGTTTTCCTCGTGAACAGGTTTGAAATTTGGATCGTATGCCACTTTGGGGTTACAAGTGATGTTGTAATAGTTTTGAACACGGCGTTCAGTTGGCAAACCATTATCATCCCACCCAATAGGGTAAAACACGGCTTTGCCTTGCATACGTTGATAGCGTGCAATAATATCTGTTTGAGTGTAGCTAAAAATGTGTCCAATGTGTAAAGAACCAGAAACTGTTGGAGGAGGGGTGTCAATCATAAAGCTATTGTCTCGGCTTTGGCTGGCATCATATTTATAGATTTCGTTTTTGCTCCAATACGCATCGCAACGTTTCTCGATTTCTTCTGCGTTAAATTGATTATCTAATCCCTGTTCTTGTTTATACGACATTGTACGTTCACTCCAATAAAAAAATCAAACTTCTGAGGATTTTAGCAAAGGTGGATTTAAAAGTAAAGTGTTTTGATTTGGGGGTTTTTAAAGTCTATTTGTTTAAAAAGGTGATAGTTTGCGGAGTCAAATTGACAAAATTATCAAAAAAGTACTTGAAAAAAATAAATAAATGTGATATAGTGTTGGCAGTAAAAGATTATTAGGCATTTTAAAATTATTATAGAGGTTATTAGTTGCGTTAGTTCCATTGGGATTGATGTGGTTTGTTACTTCTGGAAGATTTTATTGCCTGATAGTGTTTTTATTTTGAATAATTTAAATAATAACAAATATGGCAACAAGAATTTTCAAATCCATGATTTCTCTTATCATGGTAGCATTTGCTTCGATTGTTGCAGATGCTCAGCAGGTTAACACCACAATCAACAGCCACGACCTAAACGCCTGCGCTCAGTATCTTGCTCAGAATCTCACCGACACAGTGAAGAACATTACTGTTGTCAACGGCGATACAATTACTCGTAGAGTATTCGCCGAGGGTAGAACTCTGAAGATTAAGAACGACACCGTCCGTTACAAAAAAGAAAGCGTTGTTTCAGAGAGTGTTCTCAAGGCTGACACGCTATCTGTGAAATCTCGCGTTCAGAAAAAAGTTCGCGATGGACAGGATCAGGACGTGAAAGGTGTCTTTAACAAGGAACTGAAAGCGTACCGAGACTCCATTAATGGCGACAACAGCGATGTTGACGCTGGGTATATCCCTACAAAGGTAGCCAACAAGTATGGTGCTTCAGTTGAAGCTCATGTTGGTTACTCATATGCTGAGGGTGTTCATGGTCCAGTCGGCGGTGTTGCAGTGAGCTACGAGCGTAAATGGTGGGGCGCGATGCTTCTTGGTGAAGTAGGTAACTCTAAATATTCATCGAACGCAATAAATGCGGGCGATAGTTATTTGACTTACCGCACTGAGGGTTTACTGATGTTTCGGCCATTCCAGCTTGATTGGCTCGACCAGAATCGCCTGTTTTTCTTTGGTGGAGCTGGATTTGAATACTATCGTACAGATAGCAAGCCAGTTCTCGTTGGGGACAGTGAGGTAGATTACCTTGCTAGTGGCGGTAACTATTTGTATGGCACCGCGGGAGTCGCCTATGAATACAGGTTCTTCGGGACAGGGAATACCCTCGGTGTTCGTGCTCAGTGGAGAAACACTCGTGCCACAGTGCAGAATTCTAGCGACGAGAACTTCGGTTCACTCGCAATGAGTCTGTACTTCAAGTTTGGTATTCATCGTAACAAGATGTCTACCAAATAAAGAGGACTAGCGCAAAATGATTACAGAGAGGAATGAGCAACAGCTTGTTCTTCTCTTTTTTTGTTTGGTTTTAGTAAATCAAATTGTTGAATAAAGCTTATCATCTTTCTTTTTTAAGTTATTAGTTTTTTCCATAAGTCATTGCGAGCGAAGCGTGGCACTCCATTAAATATTATACTCTAGCAAGCTTGCCACGTCGCTATTGTTCTTTGCGATGACTATATTTTAACAATTTGTTTGAACCTTGCTTTAAAGTCTATTTGTTTAAAAAGGTGATAGTTTGCGGAGTCAAATTGACAAAATTATCAAAAAAGTACTTGAAAAAAATAAATAAATGTGATATAGTGTTGGCAGTAAAAGATTATTAGGCATTTTAAAATTATTATAGAGGTTATTAGTTGCGTTAGTTCCATTGGGATTGATGTGGTTTGTTACTTCTGGAAGATTTTATTGCCTGATAGTGTTTTTATTTTGTTAAATCAATAAAAACTCAATAAAATGGCAAAGAAAAGTTTCTTCAAATCCATGATCGCAATGATTATGGTAGCATTTGTTACGATAGTTTCGAATGCTCAGGCAGTAATCACCAACATCAACGCATACGATGTTGATGCCTGCAAAGAGTATCTTATTCAGAATCTCACCGACACAGTGAAGAATATTGCTGTTGTCAACGGCGATACAATCACTCGTAGAGTATTCGCCGAGGGTAGAACTCTAAGGATCACAAATGACACCGTTATTAAAGGTGTTAATCGAGTCAAGGGAGGTGTCAATATTATTTCCGAAATCCGTGAGGACAATGGGAATGTGAAGACTGACACAACCCATATGATCAAGACCAACACAAAGGATCTTGCATTTGAGACAAATGTAAGCATCCTTAAAGGTGAAACCAAGGTGCAGGATCCTAAGAACAAGGACTTCGACGGCAACAATCGCCACAAGGCGCAGGTAACTGCACTTGGCGGTGGTGCGCTTGTCGATGACAACATCACCCCGAGTGGTACGCTTCGCGTTGCTTATGAGTCTTGCTTGTTCCTTTATGAACTTGAGGGTAGTGTATCTTCTCTTAAATATCAAGAAGGATCAGAGTATGAAGGTAAATATCTTTCTTACTCAGTGCAAGCGAACTTTGGCTGGAAGTTTCTACAAGACATCAGGAGCCGTCATTATTTGGCTCTGCTGGTGTCTGGAGGGTATGGTATCAACCAGAGCGACGGAGAAGAAGCCCTTGCGCGTACGCGCAATTATGGCTTCATTGCAGGGGCAACTCTGCGAGGTTCCTACGGATTAACAAGCCACTGGCGAATCGTTGCTGAAGGCGGATACAAGCTTTTCCCGAAGCTTCCGCATGACCAGCAACAAGATTTATCCTGCCGAGGTTTTTTTGTAAACCTTGGTGTTGGGTACGCTTGGTAGATACAGAGAGGAATGAGCAATAGCTCTTCCTCTCTGTTTTTTTGTTTTAAAGAAAAGATATTGGCAAAAGGGGAGGATTCTTTTTATATGCGGTTTTGAGGGGTGGTTTGCGCTTGAAATGGTGTTATGAGGGGATTATATTTTTTTGTGTATCATTTTATTTTAGGAGGAATTTATGAATAGATTTTTTATGGGGTGCTTGGCGGTGTTGGCACTTGCGTTAATGATTGGGCAGGCGGTTGCTGGCGGAGAAAATTTTGTTAGCAATGCTGCAAATGCGGTTATAAAAAAAGTACCTCCTGCTGATGAGGCGGGGTGGGTTGTCGAATCATATACGTCATCTGCGGTGGTTGTTCCCTCGGAAAATGCTGATGAAAATATGCAACCTTTGCCAGATAGCCCAGGGGTGGAAGTTGCGCCACTTGATACACCTGTTGACCAGCCAATTATGGTGGAAGATGATATGCTTATTCAAGAAACAGAAGCAGGTGAATAAGTTTAAATACACTGTTTAAAAACCGTAAAAAACTCCCTAAACAAATTAGCTTAGGGAGTTTTCTTTAGAATAAATAAATTTAATTATTCTTTATTCTTCAAAGCTTCGCCAAGAGCATCGCCCAAAGAAGAGCCAGAAGATTGAGTATTAGAATATTCTTCTAATGCTTTCTTTTCTTCTTCGATTTCAAAAGCTTTTACAGAAACGCCGAGTTTGGCATTTTTGCGATCAACAGATGTTAATTTTGCTTCTAAAATGTCGCCTTCTTTATAGCTCATTGGGTCATTGTTTTCTTTAGACAAATCAGCTTTTTTGATTGTAGCTGCAATGCCTTGAACAGTAACAGATACGCCTTTGTCATCTGCGCCTGTTACAACAGCTTTAACAATGTCGCCTTTTTTCAATGTTTCCAATGTCATGGCAATATTGTTTTCAGACATTTGTTTGATGCCTAAGCTGATACGTTCTTTTTCTACATCAACGTCAATGATTTTGGCTTCGATTGTTTGACCTTTGGTATAATCCTTAACGGCTTCTTCGCCAGATTTTTCCCAAGAGATGTCAGACAAGTGAATCATACCGTCGATTTCATCAGACAAGCCAATGAACAAACCAAATTCGGTGATGTTTTTGATTTTGCCTTCAATGATAGAACCCATTGGGTGTTCTTCAACGTATGCTGCCCATGGGTTTGGTGTGCATTGCTTAATGCCTAAGCTGATACGACGTTTGTCTGCATCAACTTCCAAAACCTTAACGTCAACTTCTTGAGAAGTAGAAACGATTTTTCCTGGGTGTACGTTTTTGCGTGTCCAGCTCATTTCTGAAACGTGAACAAGACCCTCAATGCCGTCTTCTAATTCGATGAATGCACCATAATCTGTGATGTTGGTAACTTTACCTTTGTAAATCTCACCGATTTGATATTTGTTAGCAACTTCTTGCCATGGGTCATTTTCAAGTTGTTTCATGCCCAAGCTGATACGTTGTGTATCTTCGTTGAACTTGATTACTTGTACTTTGATTGTTTGACCTAAAGATAAAACTTCTGCTGGGTGGTTAATTCTTTTCCAAGAAATGTCTGTAACGTGTAATAAACCGTCTACACCGCCCAAATCAATGAATGCACCATATTCTGTAAGGTTTTTAACAATGCCCTCAAGAACAGAGCCTTCTTTGATTGTGTCAATCAATTCTGCACGAGCAGCTGAACGTGTTTCTTCAAGAACAACACGGC
>CAZRHI010000097.1:0-6013 GCA_964599945.1 uncultured Acetobacter sp.
GTCAATACTATCAACAAAAGTTATAAACGCCAAATAAAAAATACTTGGAATATTTAATAAATCAGTTTATATGAATAGATGAATGTAAAAAACTTTTTTGTTTGGAGGTATTTATGAAAAAAAGATTAGTTGGTTTTACTATTTCTGCGGTGGCAGTTGTAGTTGTTGCCGTTGCATCTTTTGTCTCTTTTAAGGTTTATAATGCAAATGCTGGTGGGGATAAAGGTGTTGCTGCAAAAATAAATGGTGAAGTTGTTTATATCAATGATTTGAAACAAAGTTATGCGGATCATCCGCAAATTAAAGATAGAGTTCCTTTTGAAGAATTTTATGCGAAAACATTAGATGTGTTTATAAACAGCAAGTTGGTTTATCAAGCTGCTCAAAAAGCTAAAATTGAAGAGACTCCAGAATTTCAAAGACAGCTTGTTACAGCAAAAGAAGATTTGGCTCGTAAATTGTTTTTAGAGAAACAAGTAGAAGAAAAAGTAAACGATGAAGCTGTAAAAAAACTGTATGATGAGTATACTTCAAAGTTTGAAAGCCAAAAAGAAGTTAGAGCTAAACACATCTTGGTTGATTCTGAAGCAACAGCGAAAGATGTTATTAACAAGTTAAACAAAGGTGAGGATTTTGTTAAACTAGCTAAAGAATATTCTAAAGATCAAGCCGTTGATTTGGGGTATTTTACTCAAGATATGATGGTTCCTGAATTTTCTAAGGCTGTGTTTAATATGAATAAAGGTACATATTCTAAAACTCCTGTTAAGACAGAATTTGGTTATCATGTTGTAATGGTGGATGATGTTAGAGCGTCTACACCTTTGGAACTAAAAGATGTTGAACCACAGTTGAAGAATATGGTTACGCAACAAGTTATTGCGGAAATCTTTGAAGATTTGCGTAATAACGCTAAAGTAGAGAAATATACTTTAGAAGGTGAGATTATTCCTGAAGCGAAATAATCTTGATATTTTTTGCAGAGAAGCCCCTTTTTTAAGGGGCTTTTTTGTTTTTAAGTGGTGCTTAAAAAAAGGGTTCCTTTTTTTTAAGCATTAAATTTATGTTTATTTTATTGTAATATCATATGATTAACAAACTGTAAAATTGCTTAAAAAAAAGGAACCTTTTTCTATCTCGGAGGACTACCAATGTTTGGACGTACAATTAAATATGGTTTATCATTTTATGCGTTGTTTTTGAATATATCTACGGTGATGGCGACAGAAATTAAAGGAGAAACATATCAAGATAAAGTATTACCGCTTATATTTAATTTTGGTGAAAGTAATAGTGTGGTTAATTCAGAATTTCAGGGAAACTGGGCTAGCGGTCGTGCGAACTATATGGGGGGAGCAATATTTAACGAAGGAGAAATCTCACAAATAGAGGAAAGTGTGTTTAAAAATAATGCAGCTCGAACAGGGGGAGCCATTAGTAATTATGAAGGGTATATTGATAAAATTTCGAATACGACGTTTGATGGGAATCGCGCAGCGTATATGTATGATGTTTATGGTGGGGCGATTGCCAATATGCATACTATTGTTGGTCCTGCGGTGATGCCAGTAGATGTAGACGGGGAAGAACCTGGAGATGATGAAGATGATGATGTTGAGGTAAAAAGAGGAATTGGTGAAATTAGCCATTCGACTTTTACAAACAATAAAGTTGTCGAAGTAGATGGGGGAGGGCGTTATTTTGCAGATGGTTTTGGCGGTGGGGCGATTTATAATGAAACGAATATTGGAGTGATTTCAGATAGTGAATTTAATGGAAACAGTGTGGAGGCGGTTAATCGCGCTGGTGGTGGAGCGATTGCAAACGGTAGCTCGTGGTGGCGTGGTGAAACAGCGACTATTGATAGTATAGAGGATACAACGTTTAGCAATAATAAGGTGGTATCAGAATATAGCGACGCATTTGGTGGAGCGATTGCGAATGAGATTCGTGGTACTATAAATTCGGTGAGCGATGTGCGTTTTGAAAATAATATCGCACAAGGAACTTCTGCTTATGGAGGAGCGATATATAACAATGGGCAGAATGCTCAAGCTGAAGATATGTCTTTAATGGCAAAGGCAAGAGTAGATGGAATTGGTACATTGCAAAATGTAACCTTTGAAAAGAACCAAGCTATTGCAGATAGTAAGATGTATGAAGAAATGATGCCGCTGGCATATGGGTATGCGGAGGCGTTAGGTGGGGCTATTTATAATAATGGTCAAATAGATTCTATTCAAGGGAATAAATTTATAGAAAATGTTGTTACTGCTGGGAGTGATGCATTGGGTGGGGCGATATTTAATCAGTATGATTTGGGTGAAATTGTTGATACATCGTTTGTTAAAAACCAAGCTTTGTCTGATGAGGGTAATGCATATGGTGGTGCAATATTTAACAATGGTAATATTGGGCAGATTTCAGCTGATTTTAGTGGAAATTCGGTTGTTGGCAAATATGCTGCTGGTGGCGGTGCGATTATGCAGACGAATATGTATGATGAGTTGAGATTAGTTAACTCGAATTTTCATGATAATTTTGTAGAAGCTCAAGAAGGAGAGGCGTTTGGGGGAGCTGTTTATGCGGATAAATTGTCTGTTGTGGCAGACGGAGCTAATAGCGAATTTAAAGGAAATATGGCTAATGGTGTAAGCAATGCCTTGCAGATTGGTTATTGGGGAGGAGAAGAAGGGAACGCTATTGATGACGAGGAAGGAGAAGACGCTGGAGATGATTATGAGGATTCATTTAACTATCTGAATATTGAAGCTAAAAATGGTGGTAATGTTTTGATTTATGATGGTGTTGCTGGCGAACATTATGATTTGAATATCAAAGGTGATGGTACGGGTGAGGTGTTGTTTGATAACCATGTTGATGGTGTGGAAAATATGCGTCTTGCTTCTGGAGCGGTTGTTCATTTGGGTAAAAATGCGGAGATTAACACAGTTGATTATACCTCTAATGGCGCAATCATGAAACTTGATATTGCAGTTGATGCGGAGAATGAAAAAATTCAAAATGGTATGCTTAACGTTTCGGGTAATGTTAATGGAAACACGAAAGTAATTGTTAATTCGGAGAATCCGTCAACATTTGAAGGGGCAAAAACAATGTTTGTTAATGCTGAGAACTTTAATGACGGTAAAGCTGAACAGTTTGAAGTGGCTCGAGTGGTTGGCAGTCCGTATATGTGGAAATCTATTGTTAACGCTGGTGGAGAGGAAACGGGTAGTTATTGGTATGTATCTTTAACAGATGAAGAAAACCCTGATTATACTCAGCCAGATGAAGAAAAACCCAATGAACCAACTGAAGAGAAACCTAGTGAACCTCAGCCAACATATGCGCCTGAAGTGGCAAACTATGTGGGAATTCAAAGCGCGGCTGTGGAACAAAATAGAAGTATTGCTGATAGTGTTGCTCGAGGGTTATCTGATAAGAAAAGTACGAAATGTTATGGAAAATCTTGTGGCATAGCGGGAATTATACCTCATAAAAAGGTTTGGATAGATGTTTCTTTGGAAAATGCGGAATTAAAATCCCCTGTTGATATGGACGCTAATATTAAAGGGACGTCGATTGGTTTAGATTTATATGCTAATGGTGTGCATCGTGCTGGTGCATTTGGTTCGTATCGCCATGGGAAATATGATGTTTCTGGTAAGGGGGATTATTATTCTTATCTTGCATCAGATATTAAAACAGATAGCTATCTTGGTGGTTTATATTATCAGTATAATAAGAATGATTGGCAGATGCTTGGAACGGCATTTATTGGTAAGCAGGATATGGATATTTCTACAGATGATCATATTGCTTTTGCTTCAACAGATGCGTTGCAGCTGGGGGTAAGTGCTGAGGTGGCAAAACGTATTGCGATTAGTAATTATCTGGATTTGGAACCGAGTTTGGGGTTGCGTTATACTGTGCTTGATATTGATACGCTACACGATAATGTTGGTAAAACGGCTGCGTTTGATACTGTACAGTATTTGGAAGCAGAATTGGGCTTAAAGCTAGAACATATTTTTTGTAATAAAGCGTGTACAAATCGTATATATGTAAAGCCGAGTGTTATCCAAACATTTGTTAAAGGTGGAAAAACCAGAATTACAGGCATTAGCGAAGAGGTTAAGTCATTAAAACAACAGACTCTCGGTAGAGTGGAAGTTGGGGGTATGTTTGGTATATCTAGCAAACTTAGTGGTTATGTAAATACAGGGTATACAATAGGTGATGACTATGAGGCTTATGATGTTAACCTTGGGGTTAATTATCGCTTTTAGGAAAAAAGAGGAAAAGAAAAGCTCCGTTATTTAACGGAGCTTTTGAGTGTTAAATTGTTTTATTATATGTTGCGACTTGCCACAGTTTCTAGTAATTTTTTGCTGGCATCTTCAACGGAGCTATTGTCAAACACTGCAACTTCACTAGCTAAACGTTCTAGGGCGTGTTCATAAATTTGGCGTTCGCTGTATGATTGTTCGGCAAGGTTTTCGTTTCGGTATAAATCACGAATAACCTCGGCAACAGCGACAGGATTGCCTGAATTGATTTTATTTTCATATTCTTGGGCGCGTCTAGACCACATAACTTTTTTTACTCTTGGTTTGCCTTTTTGAGTAGCAAAATGTTCTTTCATGGTGGTGTCATCGGCAATTTTGCGTAATCCAACTTTATCTAATTTGGTCATGGGGACTCGTAAAGTCATTTTATCTTTATCGAAGTTTACAACCAAAAGTTCTAATTCGCTACCAGCGATGGTTTGTTTGGCGATGTTTGTTACTTTGCCAACGCCGTGGGTTGGATATACGACATATTCTCCGGAGTTGAAACTGACAACTGGGCTTTTTTTCATATTGAAGAAACCTCCTTTATTTGGTAATATTTTCTTGAAAACGTGATGACTATATCATATTTTTTGAAACAAAACTATACCTAAAATGAAAAAAATTTAAAAAAGTTTTAAAAAAGAACTATAATTTTGTTATTTCAATGGGTTGGGGGAATAGGTCAGTTTGGCGGAGGGCTTCCCCAATTACCATTACCGCAGAAACAGCCACATTTATTGAGCGCGCGTTTGCATTCATTGGGATAAGCAGTCGTGCGTCTGCAATGTTATGAACTGCTTCAGGGACTCCTGCGCTTTCTCTTCCCATCAATATAATGTCATTGGGTTCAAATTTAAAGGTGGTATATGGATTGCTTGCGTGTGTGGTCAGCAAGATTATTCTGCCGTATTCTTCGGGGTGTTCAGCGCGATATTGTAGAAAATCTTCCCATGAATTATGGCGCCGATATGAAGCTAAATTTAGATAGTCCATACCAGCGCGCTTCATGGCTTTTTCATTAAAAATAAATCCACATGGTTCAATAATATCTAGCGGTAGGTCTAAGCAAGCACCTAGCCGTAATAATGTTCCTGTGTTTTGTGGAATATCAGGTTGAAAAAGTGCTAATCTCATTAGTTTGTCTGCATTTGTTGAGCTTTTTTGGTTCTATAAACGGCGGCAAAATCTACGGGAGCTAGCATAAGAGGGGGAAGACCTGCGTCTGCTAAACTTGAGGAGATTATTTGACGTGCGTAAGGGAAGAGTAATGTCGGAATTTCAATAAATAAAGCTGGTTCAACCTTATCTTCACTAAGTGTTGTGTGGCAAGCTGCTGCATAAGCTAGTTCAAGAATGAATAATTTTTCATTTTCGATATCTGCGTTGAGATGAAGGTTTAATGTTACTTCAAATTGATTATCTGCTAATTTGTTCACATCAATATTTAAATCAACGTTTAATTTGGGAGGAGTTGTTAGTTTCGCAAATATTTGTGGGGCATGCGGTGTTTCAAGCGACATATCCTTGATATATTGCATTGTTATTGCTAATTCAGGTTGTTCATTTGTATTTTCCATTGGTTTCTCCTTTTTTGAAATGTTCTTTTAGGATATAATATAGAGTTTTATTTTTATACGTCAAATATAATAGTTGATAATAAAGATATTTGAGGCTAT
>CAZRHI010000098.1:0-5972 GCA_964599945.1 uncultured Acetobacter sp.
ATGGTATTCCTGATTTGAGAACGTTTTTTGAATCTGATGTTCGCTGGCTTAAAAACTATGGCTTTACCGCACTCGATTTTTCTTCAATGACAAGTGGTTTAAGTAATAATGGAGGACTTGCTCGATGAAATTTACTCTTTCTTGGTTAAAAGAACATTTGGAGACAACCGCTTCGGTTGATGAAATTGTTGAAACACTTACTCGTATTGGGTTAGAGGTTGAAGAAGTTGTTAACCCTGCTTCTTTGTTAGTTGGTTTTAACACTGCAAAAATTGAAAAAGTAGATGTTCATCCTGATTCTGACCACTTACATATTTTGGCGGTTAACACTGGAAAAGAAACACTGCAAGTTGTTTGTGGCGCACCGAATGTTTATGAAGGACTTATTGGTATTTATGCTCCAACAGGTGCGCTTATTCCTGCATACGGCGAACGCTTAAAAGTCGCAAAAATTCGCGGTATCGAAAGTATGGGTATGATGTGTTCGGAAAAAGAACTTATGGTAGGCGATGACCATAGTGGTATTATTGAACTTCCTGCTGATACGGCTATTGGAAAACCAGCATCTGAGGTTTTGAACATTGATCCTGTGATTGAAGTTTCGATTACTCCGAATCGGGCTGAATGTTTGGGTGTTCGCGGTATTGCTAGAGATTTGGCTGCGTCTGGACTTGGTAAATTAAAACCTCTCAATGTGCCTGAGATTAAAGGTTCGTTTAAAAGCCCTATTTCGGTTCATGTTTGCTGTAAAGAAGCTTGCCCAACATATACGGCTCGCTATATTAGAGGGGTAAACAACAAAGCAGAAACGCCAAAATGGATGAAAGACAGATTAACGGCTATTGGGCTTCGTCCAATTTCTGCACTTGTTGATATTACAAACTACATAAACTACGACTTAGCCCGTCCATTACACGTTTTTGACGCAGACAAACTTGTGGGCAATGTTACTGTGCGCATGGCTCAAAATGGTGAAAAATTTATTGCTCTAAATGAAAAGAGTTATTGTCTGGACGATAAATCTTTAGGGATTTGTGATGACGAAGGTGTGCAGTGTTTAGGTGGTATTATGGGAGGCTTAAACAAAGGAAGCTATGAAGATACAACAAATGTATTGCTTGAATGCGCTTTGTTTAACCCTGTTTGTATTGCTCGGACAGGTCGGAAGTTGCAACTAGATTCTGATTCTCGCGCTCGCTACGAACGTTGGGTTGATCCGCTGTCTAATATTTCTGGTAACAACTATGCTACACAGATGATTTTAGACATTTGTGGGGGTGAGGCTTCTGAAATGGAAATTGACGGAGAAGAAAAATTTGAAGCCAAATCTGTTCAATTACGCGTGGAACGTATGAAACGTTTTGTCGGTTTAGATGTTTCTGAGGCTAGATGCGCCGAAATCTTACGCAACCTAGGTTTTAAGGTTAACGAAGGCGATGGAGTGATTACGGCTGTTTCTCCGTCTTGGCGTGGAGACATTGAATGTGAGCAGGATTTGATTGAGGAAGTTGTGCGCATGATTGGGCTTGATAATATTCCTGCTGTTTCCATGAAGACCTCTGAATTTCCACAACCTGTTCTGACGCCACTTCAAAATAATGTGATGTTGGTTAAACATGAGCTTGCTTTGCGTGGAATGTATGAAACTGTAACATTTAGCTTTACTGACAGTTCTATCGCAAAACTTTTCCGCAGAGGAAAACAGCCTGTTGATATTCAAAACCCAATTATTACCGAACTTGATGAGATGCGTCCTTCTTTGTTGCCAAATCTTTTAATTGGAGCAAAGAATAATATTGCGCGTGGATATGCTAATTTGGCTATTTTCGAGGTTGCACCAGAGTTTTATGGACGAAACCCTGGGGAACAACAAACTGTTGCTAGCGGTATTTTGGTTGGGAAAACAGCTAAAAAAGATTGGACTGGTAGCACTCGCGCTTATGATGTATTTGATGCAAAAGCGAATGCATTGGCAACGATTGCCGCAGCAAAAGGACCGATTGACGCCCCTCAAATTACTACTGATGCGCCAGAATATTATCACCCTGGGCGTAGTGGTGTTATTCGCTTGGGCAAAAATGTTTTAGCTTATTTTGGAGAGTTGCACCCAGCGGTTTTGAAAGCTTTAGACATTAAAACAAACGTGATGGCATTTGAGGTATTTCTAGAAAATATTCCAACACCTCGTGATGGAAAATCTAAGGCTAAGAAAAAACTTGAGCTTTCAGCTTTGCAACCTGTTGAAAAAGACTTGGCATTTATTTGCAACAAAGATGTTTTGGCAAGCAGTATTATTGGAGCAGCCAAAACCGCTGATCGTGAAAATATTGCAGAGGTTCGAATTTTTGACGTTTATGAAGGTGAAAATTTGCCAGAGAATAAAAAATCTGTGGCAATCAATGTTACCTTCCAACCAAAAGAAAAATCTTATACCGATGCAGAGTTAGAAGCTTTGATGAACAAAGTTATTTCTGAAGTTGGTAAAAAGACTGGCAGTGTGTTAAGAAATTAGTATAGGACGAAGAAAATGGCATTAAAAACTAATCGTAAAACAAATTATCCTGAGTGGTATCAGTGTGTGGTATCTGAAGCAAACATGGCAGAAAATTCTGTTTCTCCTGGGTGTATGGTGATTAAACCTTGGGGGTATGGTATTTGGGAGCGTATTCGTGATATATTTGATGTTGAATTTAAGGAAACAGACCATGAAAACGCTTATTTCCCGATGTTTATCCCGCTATCTTTTTTCCAGAAAGAGGCTGAACACGTTGATGGATTTGCCAAAGAAATGGCTGTTGTTACTCACTCTCGCCTTTCTATGAAAGACGGCAAGCTTACTCCTGATTCCGAATTAGAAGAACCACTTATTGTTCGTCCAACAAGTGAAACCATTATTGCAGACTCTTTTTCAAAATGGGTCCATTCTTATCGTGATTTGCCCGTGTTAATTAACCAATGGGCAAATGTTGTACGTTGGGAAATGCGTCCACGTCTGTTTTTGCGCACAAGAGAATTTTTGTGGCAAGAAGGACATACTGCACACTCTAGCGCAGTTGAAGCAGAAGAAGAAACTAAAAAAATGCTTGAGGTTTATCGCAAGGTTGCAGAAGAAAGCTTGGCTATGCCTGTATTGGTTGGGCGTAAACCAGAGCATGAAAAATTCCCTGGAGCGATTGACACCTATTGTATTGAAGCAATGATGCAAGACGGAAAAGCTCTTCAAGCTGGAACTTCACACTTTTTAGGGCAGAATTTTGCTAAATCTGCAAATATCACCTTTATCAACAAAGATAACAAACAAGAATATGCTTACACAACATCTTGGGGAGTTTCGACTCGTCTTATCGGTGGGGTTATTATGACTCATGCTGATGATGAAGGTATGGTTGTGCCTCCTGCTATAGCTCCTCATCAAGTGGTTATTGTGCCTGTTTTAAAGAAGAACGATGATGAAGCTAAAGTTATGTCGTTTATTGACAATGTTTACAAAGAATTACGGAAAAAATCCGCTTTTGGTGAAAAAGTCAGAGTTAAACTTGATAAGCGTAACAAAACTAGCATTGATAAGTTTTGGGAATGGACAAGAAAAGGCGCACCTATCATTATTGAAATTGGACCGCGTGATGTTGATAACAATGGCGTTATGCTTAAAGAGCGTTTGAAGCTTGGTACGCTAGAGGGAAAACAGGTTATTAACGCAGATGAGTTTATCACCACTATTGGAGAACGTTTGGAAGGTATTCAAAAAGAAATGTTTACTCGTGCTGAAAAACGTTTGTATAGTAACATTCGGACGGATATTTCAACACCTGAAGAATTTCGTTCCTACTTTGCTCAAGCAAATGAGTGGATTGAAGATGGCGAGCAAGGAAAAGTTGCGTTTGTTAGAGGCAAATGGAATGGTAAACCAGAAACGGAAGAAATTTTGAAGGAACTCAAAATTACAATCCGCTGTCTGCCATTTGACCAAACAGGGACGCATGGCAAATGTTTGTTGACTGGCGAAGACGCGACGATTGACGTGATTTATGCAAGAAGTTATTAGGCTTTAGCTGTAAAAGAAGAAAGCAGCCTCAGTTTTGGGGCTGTTTTTTTATTTCCATCTCATCGACAAAAATATATTGACAAAATAGACGCATTGAGTTATCTTTTCACAAATTTTATGTGAGGATAATATGCTTGAAGAATATATGAATAACTTTAAAACATCAAGAAACGGCAAAAGTTTAGCCTGTTTGGCAGAACGTGGGGAGAAGACGGAAGATAACCCGTTTGGGTTTGATTTGGCAAAACCTTTGAGTGCTGATGATGTGGTCGTGTTATCCTTAGCTGGTGAAGGTCCTGCTGGGACTAATTTTATCAATTATAACGGACATCTTAAACGGGTGAATGAATATGTGGAAGAGTTGTCCTTAGAACTTCACGAACCTGTGCGCTCGGTGGTGGCGGTCGTAGACTATGGGAAATATCATGCGCCTTGGAAAGCACGCGCCCTTTTGAGAAAACAATTCTCTAAACCAAGGGATTACCAAAAGGAACTTCAAAGTATGCCTCGTGCTTATCAAAAAGAATATATGCGCCCTCGGTATGTAACTGATATTTTTAATGCGGTTTTTCTTGATAGGATTTCTTCTGATAACGGCACAAAACGAATTGACGCGATGAAAGCGGCGCAAAACCTCCGCAAAGTTATTGTTTCGACACATTGTCATGGAGGGTATGTTGCGTTTAAACTTGAAGAAGAACTTAAAAAGAAGATGACAGAGCTTGGATATGACAAAAGCGAACAGAAAGACATCTTAAAGCAATTACTTGTTTTATCTTATGCGCCAGATTGCCCTCTTGGAGTTTCTGATACGCAAACAATTTCTTTTTCGTCTGCAAATGATTCTAACACAGATCACAGCAAAAAAATTAAAAATTATCTCCAACATTATGATTTTGGGATTGTTTATCTTCCTGATAAACTTGGTAATGTGTTTTATTGTACACAAATTGATAAGCGTGGAATTGAGGGAAACCCACCGCCTGTTTATGTGCGTGTTGACCCTGATGAGTGGTTTGACAGGAGACTTGAAGATAGGATTGATGATACATCGTATCTTGGCGAACATGAGTTTATGGGGTTTCGCCAATATGACAATATGAGCCGAGGGGCTTTACAGATGCGAACATACCTTAGACGGATTTTTAAAAACGCACTTGTCCATTCGCTAAAACAAAAGAAAGAGGAGTTTACTCCCCTTCCCTCGGTTACTCGTTTAGCAGCCGATGACAGCTTTCAGCGAAAAGTCTTTTTCCGCGCGAAGTTTATGGGCTATAAGCTTTGGAGCGATATGCAAATTCAGACCAAGCTATTGGGTAGAAAATTTACAAACGATGTTATTTCGGTTACGCTTGATTAGTTTTGAGTTTCTTCGTATTGCAGTTTTACATCATCTCCTGTTAGCTCTAGTGTTTTATTTTGTAGAGAATAGGTTTTAACCTTGCTTAAGTTCTGGAAATAAGTTGTTTCTTTTTTCATTTCCTCCACAGGACCTGCCATCATTGTACTCCCCATGAGGTTTAGGGTTATGTTATTATTTTCAATCCGATATGTTCCAAAATAATTGTTCAAAGCTTTTCCGAAAAAGCGATTTTCTTTTCCATCAAACGTTATGGTAATCGTCTTTTCTGGTAAAAGAGCGAAACTTTTTCCTGATATTGCAGAAGTTGAGGTTTGGCAGGCGGTTAAAGCTAATGTCGTTAACAAGGTTGATATAATTTTTTTCATTTGTTTTCTCCAATAAATAATTTTTTTCTAATGTAACTTATTTAATCTTATTTACAACAATATTTGTACATTTGTATCAAAAAACATATTGACTTTTCAATATATATAAATTATACTATATATTATATTTTGCATATATTGGTTATATAACGAGGTGAAGATGTCAATTATAGTAATTTTGATGATGTGTCTTTTTAGT
>CAZRHI010000099.1:0-5893 GCA_964599945.1 uncultured Acetobacter sp.
AATCCCGTTGGGATCACCAATACAAACGGTAGGTATAAAAACCTGCCGTTTTTTTGTTTTCTAGGGCTTTCGAGTTGGTTCGGAAGTTTAGTCTTGTTTTGGGAAGATTTTCCGAACTTATTTGTACAAAAGTCTTTGTTTTTCAATGTGTTGGTTAAGTTGGAATCTCGTTTTGTTTCTGGGATAACTTTTTGCATATTCCTTTGGGGGGCTGTTTTGCTATAAATATTGGGGGGCATCTCTTGTTTTAGTGAATTGGATGTATAAATCTATAAAGAGAAAAAATAAAATCAGGGGAATGTTAAAATGAGCAAATATGACTTTGATGTGATTGTAATTGGGTTAGGACCTGCGGGGCTTGCTATTAGTACGAGGGCATCTGTTATGGGGTTGAAAGTTTGCGCCGTGGAAAAGCATAACGCTGGGGGAGAGTGTTTGAATGCTGGGTGTATTCCGTCTAAGGCGATTATTAAAATTGCTGAAACAAATCCTTTGATGAAACAGCCTTTTGAACATATTCAGAAACATCTATCTGCTATTAGAGAAAATGACAGATTAGACATGATGAGTAAAACTAAGGCATATATTCAAAAAGGGCCAGCGGAATTTGTTGATTCTCATACAATTAAAGTTGGGAACGAAAAGCTTAGCGCAAAAAATATTTTTATTGCGACAGGAACAGAGCCTGCTATTCCACCCATTGAAGGACTGGAAAAAATAGAGTATTTGACAAATGAAACCTTATTTCATTTGACTGAGATTCCTGCAAGTATGACTATAATCGGAGGAGGGGCGATAGGTGTGGAAATGGCGGAAGCCTTTTCTAAGATGGGGTGTGAATGCACTATTGTTCATAATGAAGAACATCTTTTGCCTCAGGCAGAAGAGGGTGCTGCGAAAGAACTTGAAGCTAGTTTTCAGAAACAGGGCATAAAAGTTTATAATTCGGAAGCTATCAGCAAGGTTGAAACAAAGGGGAAGCAAATCATTGTATCAACCCAATCTGGTAAGAAAATAGTGGCTCAGAAGCTTTTGGTTGCAACTGGGAGAAAATGTGATTTTTCGGAGCTTGGTCTTGAAAAAGCAGGGGTTGAGTTTGCTAAAAACAGGATTATAACGGATAAATATTTGCGTACAACTCAGAAGAATATTTATGCTGTGGGGGATTGTAATGGAAAATTTCTTTTATCTCACGCGGCAATGCAACAAGGAATGATTGCCCTTATGAATGCTGTTAGACCATTTCCTTTTAAAAAGGATTTTAATGAATTTTTTGTTCCGTGGACTGTTTTTACAACCCCAGAAATATCTTTTGTGGGGCTGACGGAAAAAGAATTATTGGCAAAGAAAATAAAATATGAGGTAATTGAATGTAAGTATCAGAATTATAGTGCGGCGATTGCGGAGGATATTCCAGACGGGTATGTGAAAGTATTTGCTTCAAAACGAGGAAAAATATATGGCGTTTCTATTGTGGGGGAAAACTCTGGTGAGATGATTAACGAATGGACATTGGCTATTCAAAACAACATTGGGCTAGATAAGATTTTGATGACGATGCATTCCTTTCCGACAATGGGCTTTTTAAGCAAGCGTGTTGCCGAAGTATGGTGGCAACGAGGTCAATGATGTGAGGTGAAAACTTTGGCTATGTTGGGAAAGTGGGAGTGGAAGTGATTTCAGATAGTGGTGTATGAGGGGATTTTGCGTTATGGTATTTAGTTGACTTGTATACTTATTTATGTTATAATTATAGTAGATTTTAATTTTTATGGAAGGATGAGAAAATGTCTATTGAAGAAAAAATTACTAAACTTAAATCTGAAATGAAAGAGAGATTTTCTCTGTTTGCTGTTAAGCTTGCTACTGTGGCAACACTATTAGGTGGAACAACGGCGGTTAGCAGTTGTGCGAAAGGTGAGCAAGCTGAGGATAAAAAAGAAGAAATCAAAACTTCGGTTGTGTTTAGGAAAATGCTATACCAAGATAAAACGACTACAGAAAATCGTGTTTTGTTAGAAAATGGTGATGAAATATGTAGTGATCCGTATAAACGTGAGACTACCTGTAATCAGAAGGGAGAATTTTTGGAGGTTGGTGATACGGTAACGTATCAGGGAGATGAAATTAGTGCTATTCGTTATAAAGACGGAGCAGGAAAACAAGTTAATTTTGGTGAAATTGGAAAAATCAAAAAAGACATGACGCGGTAGTGTAGTGGTTTGTTGTGTCTTTAAAATATGATAAAAAAAACAAGCAGGGAAATGCTTGTTTTTTTCTTTGGCTCTATTGAACAAGATTGTTGAATAAAACATACGTTTTTTCTTTTTAATCATTACGAACAAATTTATACACGTTATTGCGAAAAAGGGGGGGGCAATTTGTTACATATTATACTTTTTTAGATCGCCACGTCGCTTAATGCTCCTCGCGATGACTGGGTTCAGTAGGCTTGTTTATGTTGCTTAATGCTCCTCGCGATGACTGGATTTTATCAATCTTGTTTAAGAGAGCTTTTTTTATTGTGTTTGGGGAAATTTGGTAGAAGAGAGTATGAGAAGAAGGGCTATAAATTTTAGCTTGTAATTTTAAAATGGGTGTGTTATGAGGTGGGTTATCAAAAAATTACTATCTTTATAATTAACTTGAAGTGAGGATTAGGTTTAAGGAGCTGAACCTCGGTAAAAAAATATAAATCTTATGTCTAGTTATTATAAACAGCAATTAGACGTGGTTCTTCATAAAGATGACCATGACGGGATTATGTCGTTTATTGCAAAGAACAGTCTTTGGAATGATGCGGAATGTCAGGTGGCAATAGTCAACCGTGGTAATCATGAGGAGATTATGGCACTTATTCGTAAGCGATATGTTCAAGGACAAGCTGGTAGTCTTCTTGTTGAGCGTGGCAACCATAACGAAATTATGGCGTTTATTCTTTGTTGCTTTCCGTGGGAATATGTTATGCCTCTGCTTGTTAAAAGGGGTAACCATGATGAAATTATGGCAGCGATTAGCAAGCTTAAAGGGAATATTGGCGTTAAGGGTGGTCTGGCATTGATTGAACGTGGTAATCACGAGGAAATCATGGCGTATTTTACTAATTCGTTAGAGAAAGAAGCTTTTAGTGTGGAGAGGGCTTTGATTAGGCGTGGGCAACATGATGAAATTATGGCTTATGTCGCTAAAGGGCGTATCTGTGATGAGACTGGTGTGGCGTTGATTGAGCGCGGGCAACATGACGAGATTATGGCTTATGTGGCGCAGTCTGGTTTGACCGAGAGGTTTTATGACAGCCCACATGTTCATCATCGTGAGCGAGGCGTTCTTTCTCCAAAAGCTGTTGAGGTGCTGATTGAACGTGGTAACCACGAGGAAATTATGGCGTATCTTGCTTATGGTAAACTTGGGGAAGCTGCTGAATTGGCATTGGTTAAGCGTGGCGACCATGAGGAAATTATGCTTCGTATTGTTAAACATGAGTTTGGTAGAAAGGCTCAAATTGCCTTGATTGAACGGGGCGAACATAGTGAAATCATGACTTTGCTAACACGGCATCGTCTTTATGAAGAAGCTAAAGAGGCGTTGATTAAACGAGGCAATGCCGAAGAAATTGAAGAGATGAAAGCTTATGAGAAATAAGCAGTATCTTAGCGGTATAAACAGCGTTCTCTTTGGAGGACGTTGTTTTTTTATGTGAGAAGGGAGGAGAGGTTGTCCGTTTTTTGTTGTTTTTTAACTTTTGATATGATATACTTTAACTATGTTAGATAAATTATTTTTAGAGGAGTAAAGACAATGCAATATATATCAGTTGGTAATGATGATTTAAAACCTGAAAATACGACTTTTTTGTTGGCAAAGAGAACAGATGAGGTTGTGTTTACGGCTTATACAGGACGCACAGCTGTTGGAGCAGGGGAAGAAGGGGTTCAAATCAATGCAGATATTCGGGGATATTTTTTGAGGAAAGGTTTTTCTGATGCGCTTGTTGATTCTGATGTTATAGAACCTATTTTTAAAACGAATGATGGGAAAGACGCTAATCCTGCATCTCTTAGCGAGGCGAGAAATTTGGTGTATGACAGTAAATTAAATATTTCAGGATTTAAGTTTAAGGAAAATGCAACTGAGGAACAAAAAGAAGAAGCTTTTGGAAAATTGGTTAATCATTTTGTGAGTACTTCTAAAAATTTGGATTTAAGTTCTGATAAGAATTTATTTGTGGTTCAAAATGATTCTCGTGAGGTTGCTTATAATAATGGTGGTTCAAAAAGTATGAGAATAAGTGGCCCTGATGTTCAAGAAAAATTAGGTATGAAGACGGAAGAGGCTATAGCGAATAAAAGTTTTCGTCAGATGATGCAGAGTTTGCAGAAAACAGGTTCTCGCTAAAAAATGTGAACTGTGGTTGTTTACTCATGATAAACAGTACTCTCTTTTGGGGTGCTGTTTTTTTTATGAAAGAAAAAGCAAAATAATGTGTTATAAAGGATAGTGTTTGAGAATTATTGTTTTTATTATTCATATTTAAAAAACTAAAATATATGTATAAAAGAAGTTGTCTTCAAGAGTTGCAAATGATTGCTTTGGGCAGCCATGAACAGATTATGGCATACATTAGCGAAGTATGTTTGTGCGATGAGGCTCAACTTGCTCTGATAGGTCGTGGTAATGTTGAATAAATCCTACGCCATATTGACAGGCATAGGTTTTGCCGTCAGGCTCAAATTTGGCTGATTGACCATAATAATCATGACACGATTATGGCGTATATTCGTAAGCATTTTTTGGTAAGTGATGCGCAGTGGTTTTTAATCTACCGAGGAAATCATGAGGAAATTATGGCTTATTTGGTTTACGTACACCTTGAGGACGAGCAAGAACTTTTTTTACTCAAACGTGGAAATCGGGATGTGATTATGACCTATATCTCAAATCACGAGTTTTATTCTTCAGACTCAGAGCTTACTTTGGTTGAGCGTGGCAATGATGAGGATCTTATGGCTTACGCTTTATCACATGTTTTTTATGAGGTATCAGAAAAGCTACTCATTGCTCGTGATAAGGTTAAAGTTATTGAGTTGCTAAAAGATCTTGGACGATGGACTGAGTAACTTTTAAAAAAAACAGTAATCTTAAAAAGGTTGCTGTTTTTATTTGTTTGTTTTACTTTTTTTTAATCGCAAATAAATTATTATTGCTATCGAAAATAATCAATAATAGTTAGGTTATCAATGTAACTGCAAATAATTACAAATCAGTTAACATTTAAGGCTGTTTTTTACTCTCGTTTTACTTTTTTTTAAATCACGCTAATTTAGGATAAATTTAAAGTTAAGTTATCTTTATATAAACGGAGATTATTAAATGAAAAACAAACTATTCATTTTTGCTTTTTGTCTTTTTATACAAATCTCAACTTCTCAAGCGAAAAATCTATATTACAGAATAGATGTAGATGAAATATACAACAACGGAGATTGGAACCATAAAGAAGATATAACACAACTAATTGATTCTTATGTATTATTACAAAAAATCAAAAAAGACTTTACCTCTTGTCCACAAGAAATACCAAATAGTACAGTTTGTTATGATATTATAACTAAACAACTCTTACAGAATTTTTATAAAAATCCCGATAAAAATTGGGAAAACTATGTTCAATTTAAAATACAGGCTGAACAAAATTATGCTGTTCCTTTTTGTGAAAATAAATTTTCTGGTATTGGAGGAACAATGTGCGATATAGACACTCAAATTCGCGTTACTGATATTTTGAGAGATTATACCGCGACATTGTTACATTCAACTGAAAAATTTTTTGATGATTATTACTCTTTTTTACATAATTGTAAATAAGGTGAAAGTAAAAACTTCCACCTTATCT
>CAZRHI010000100.1:0-5645 GCA_964599945.1 uncultured Acetobacter sp.
GACGGTATCTCTACCGACGAAAAGAAGTGTAGAAAAAAGAGAGTTAAAGTCAAGTTAAATTTGCGATATTACATCACCCTCACGCACCCTCTCCCCTCAAGGGAGAGGAGAGTACTATCAAGAGAAAAAGCGCAAACAAAAAAACGGCTACTCTCTCGAATAACCGTTTTTCTTTATTTATCTTACGCTTTAAGCTGGAGAAACAATCATAAACATTTGTTTGCCTTCCAATTTTGGTGCGGCATCTACCTTGCAGATGCCTTCCAGATCTTCAAGCAGTTTGTTTAAGATTTCTTTACCCATATCATTTGCGCTCATCTCACGTCCTTTGTAGCGCATTGTGAACTTAACCTTATCTCCTTGCGCTAAAAACTTTTTGGCTTGTTTTACTTTAACTTCGTAGTCGTGCGTATCAATCATCGGACGCAATTTCAGCTCTTTAATGCTGACAATCTTTTGATTTTTCTTTGCTTCGTTCTTTTTCTTTTGTTGCTCATATTTATATTTGCCATAATCAAGAACTTTGCAAACTGGTGGAGTTACTTGTGGTGAAATTTCTATCAAATCCAACCCAACTTCTTGGGCGATTTTTAATGCTTCTGAGAGAGTTACGACTCCTAAATTTTCACCATTATAATTGATTAACCGAACTTCTTTTGCTTTGATTTCACGGTTTATGCGTGGTCCGTCTTCAGCACGTACTGGCGCATTATTATTTTCTGTAGCTATTGTTGCCTCCAATAAAAATTAAAATTATTGGGGGTATAATAAATTAACTATTTAAAATTCGCAAGAAAAATTTGCATCTTAACGCATTTTTTACATCGCATAGCCGTTTTTGTGAGACATAATTGCAAATAGCTTTCTTGGGTTTGGCTTTGTTGGCTGATAATATGACGAATGAGCAAAAGTCACCATGCCTTGACTGCGATCAAACTCAACTCCAATAAAACCTTTTTTAATCATATTATCAATCAATTCAAAGCGATCATACGGCACTGCAATTCTAGACTTAAAACAAGAAAGCACTGTTTCTTTTTCTATTGGCTTGTGAAGCAGAGAAATTTCACCCCCGTCAGAAGGATCTATTGTCGTCTGGAACAAATTAAATCGGCTAGTGAAATATGGGGTCATATTCCATAAATTGCTCCTGTCTACAATAGATGTACAATCTGTACACCCCTCTTTGCGCGCTTGCTCAATGCGATATTCAATCATTACCGTATTTAAGCCGTTTCCTCTATATTCAGGTAAAACCGAATCCGCTCCAAATGATGCTATCCGACTATTTCCATAATTTCTATCATCATTAAAAAAGTCATACTGAGCATTTGGCAACTCACTTTGGAGTTCTTTTTTATTATCACATATTTTCAAATATGACATTCCTACAAGCGTATTTCCAACAAAAACGCCAATATAATTAATTTTCGGATTTTGAAAAACATCATAATAGTATTCTTTTGAATGCTTATGAATAAAGCACTCTTCACCACTTCGCAAATTTTCATATATACTTTCAGACAGTTTTCCCATAGCTTCTGCATCGTTTATATTTAGTGGACGAATGATAAAATGAACAGGTTTATCTTGACGAACGCCATTGATTTTGGACAAGCTTCCTTGCCAAACCATTTCGCCATTTATTTGATAATTATTTATTCTAAAGTTCATTTTATCCTCTTAAAATTTACATTAAAAAAAGTGGGAATTTCCCACTCTATGTTTTGTTTTCGTGAATTTGCCTTTAGCAACACAAAACAGACGGTGGGAACAATGTTTCCAAACGTTTTATTTTGAGCTGTTTTATGGTCAAATTCATCATTTTATGTATTTTCCTTAAAAAGTTGCTGGTATCTTACCATTTTCCTAGAAGTTTGTCAACTAATTTTATATATAATATTTTTAAGTTTGTTTTTGGAGGGCAATATGGTTGATATAAAAAACATGACAGAGCGTGAAGCAACCGAGCAACTGGAATTACTTGCTAAAGAGATTGAAAAAGCTAATATTGCTTATTACCAAAATGACGCACCATATATGGACGACGCCCAATATGACAAACTCCGACACTTAAACGATGCCATTGAAGCAAAGTTTCCACACCTAATTCGTGAGGATAGTCCATCTAAAAAAATTGGGGCCAAAGTTAAAAGCGAATTTAAAAAAGTTGAATTACAAGTGCCAATGCTTTCACTTGCGGATATTTTTAACGAAGAAGAAGTACATGATTTTATTTCAAGTATTAAACGCTTTTTAAATAGTAGTGATGACATTACCTTTACAGCAGAGCCTAAGATGGACGGCTTGTCCTTTTCTGCGCTTTATGACAAGGGTATTTTTGTGCGCGGTTCTACCCGTGGTGATGGAAAGATTGGAGAGGATATTACCGAAAACCTTAAATCAATTAAAGGATTTCCTCTTTATTTAGAAGGAAATGTGCCAGATGTGTTTGAAGTGCGTGGCGAAGTGTTTATGTCTAAGGCTGACTTTTTAGCACTTAATCAAAAAAATGAATCTGAGAAGAAAAAAGTATTTGCTAATCCTCGGAATGCTGCGGCGGGATCTCTGCGACAATTAGATGCTAAAATTACCGCTAAACGAAATTTGAGCTTTGTTGTTTATACTTGGGGGGAGGTTTCCGAACTTGTTTGGAAAACGCAGATTGAATTTTTAGATTATGTTAAAAAACTTGGTTTTCCTGTTAATCCGTATAATGCCATTTGTCATACAAAAAATGACTTACTTAAAAGCTATAATAGCCTTATGGAGAATCGAGCAGATTTACCATATGATATTGACGGTATTGTTTACAAAGTTAACGATTTAGAATTGCAAAAAAGACTTGGTTTTTTGACACGTACACCTCGTTGGGCTGTGGCTCATAAATTTCCTGCGGAAAAAGCTATTACCAGACTAAATAACATTCGTATACAAGTTGGGCGTACTGGCGCACTTACCCCTGTTGCTGACTTAGAACCCGTTAATGTGGGGGGAGTGTTAGTTTCGCACGCTACATTACACAATGAAGATGAGATTAAGCGTAAAGATGTGCGAATTGGGGATATGGTTGTTATTCAGCGCGCAGGAGATGTAATTCCGCAGATTATTGAGGTTTTGACGGATAAACGAGCTGATAACGTATTAGAATTTCAATTTCCAGAAGTTTGCCCAGAGTGTGGTGCACACGCAATTCGAGAAGAAGATGAAGCTGTTCGGCGATGTACTGGTGGGCTTTCTTGCCCTTCGCAGGCGGTTGAGAGATTAAAACACTTTGTTTCACGTGAAGCTTTTAATATTGAAGGGCTTGGAGATAAGGTTATTGAAGCATTTTATCAAGAAGGGATTATCCAAACACCATACGATATTTTTACATTAGAAGAAAGAAACCGACCTGCAGATTTGTTTTCTAGCACGTCTTCTCTTAACCTTGAGAATCGAGAAGGGTGGGGAAAGAAATCTGTTAGCAATTTATTTGAGGCTATTCGTAAAGCGCAGAAAATTACACTTCAAAAATTTATTTATGCACTAGGTATCCGCCAAGTTGGAACAGCAACGGCTTATTTGATTTCCAAACATTATCATACCTTTTCTAACTTTATGAAAGCAATGGTGGAGCAGGATTTACAGCTTTTAGTTAGCATTGATGGAATTGGCGCAGCAATGGCAAAGGATATTGTGGAATTTTTTAAGGAACGTCATAATATTGAAGTTATTGAAAAGCTTCTAAAGGTTGTTGAGATTGAGGATTTTGAACTTATCATTAACACCGAATCGGAGTTTTTTGGTAAAACTTTGGTCTTTACAGGAACATTAATTAGTTTGACGCGTAGCGAGGCAAAAAGTAAAGCCTTGGCAATGGGTGCAAAGGTTGCTGGCTCAGTTTCTGCCAACACTGATTATGTGGTTGCTGGGGAAAACGCTGGTTCTAAGCTTAAAAAGGCACAAGAACTTAATATCAAAATCATTTCAGAAGATGAGTTTATTTCATTGTCAGTTTAATTTTGGGCTTGCGTTTGTAAAAAGTTTTATAAATTCCGATAAATACGACATTAAAATATACAGGAAAGACAGACATTAAATAAATTAGCGTATTGATATGGTAAATTGTATCAATATAGTACGACACCATAAATAATGAACTCATCACACCTGCACATAATACGAAATTCCAATAGTTACTTTGTGTTTTTTGATAGGCTTCGAGGATTGAACGGCTTTTGCCGATAAGGGAAGAAACCCATGCTAAATACGGACGACTAATGGTATATGGAGATAACAAAAGCATAAACAAATAAAAAGAGGTTTTTGCAGGGAGGGAATCATAACTTTGCAAAACATCCATGTATTGTTCAAAAAACTCTAAATATTTATCTCTAAACCCCATAAACAGCGGAATATACGGAATAATGATGACCAGTAAGTATATGCTAATATTTATAAACATTATTTTACTTGCGGGAATAAGCCCATTAAATATCCGTACTAACGAAAAATATGGAGGGTGCTGTTGAACATAGCGGATAAAGATACACCAATAAACATAATAGGCAACCAACCATAATATGCTTAAAGAATTAGTCCACCCATTTGGTATTTGCCCAAATAGATAAAGAAATGCAAAATTTGCCAAGCACCAAAGTAAAAATGTACGCCTAAAGAGCAATACAAACTTTGCACTGCTCTTTAAAACCATGAGTAACGAAAAACTTCGCACCTCTTTTACTTTTATTTTAGGCTTCGTCTTCTTCAAACTCTTCCCCTTCTTCTGCGTTCGGGTCATAATCTATGCCTAATTTAGAGAGAATATCCTCGCTTTCATCTGCTCGCTGAGCCACAATCCAATCAGGTACCCATTGAGAATGCGGTAGTTTAGATTGTGCCAACATTTTTTTATCTAGATAAAAACGTGGAGCATCTGCCATAATCGGTGTTTCAATCGCACCTTGCATCAATACAACTTGTTTTAACATCGGCAAGCTCAGTAAATCATTTGAGCTAATGGCTGATACACCTTGTAATTGATAGCTAACATTTTTCGCAAAAGGGTTAAACTCTTTACTCATACTTCCCTCTTGTCTAGAGTATGACGTTGTTTGCACAGTTTTATTACCAATCATCTTAGAAAAACGTTGGGCTGTTTGCTCGTTGTTTTGCGACAAAATAACTTTACAAGCAGTTGTTGAGATAACGGTTTCAAGGTCATCTTTACCATATTTACCAGAGATTTGTCCTAAATCTTGTCCGATAAGCAGATACGACACTTTTTGACCACGTCCTACCGCCGGTCCATCTATAACGGCTTTAAGTTTTGGCATTTGCGGGAACTCGTCGAGCACGAACAATACTGGGAATGGCCCCATTTTTCCGTCGGTTTTATTTACAAAATTCGGCGGGTTAGAAATTAAATACGCGCTCATCAAGTCCACAAACGTCGCACTAATCGGATTTAAGGCTTGCGCATCGGTTTGGTTAACGGAGAGATATACGGAAATCGGTTTCCACTCGCCTGTTACAGGGTCTTTCATACCACGCAAGTCTTTAAACTTGATGTCTGAAAAGCTTGTACGCGATACAACGGCGGAGTTCTTAAAAATACCAATACCAGTTAAACCTGTAGACATAACGGAACCACGCTCTTTATC
>CAZRHI010000101.1:0-5545 GCA_964599945.1 uncultured Acetobacter sp.
AGGCTCTAAACATTGATTTTTTAACTAACAATTTAGAGAATAGAAAAGAGGTGATTTAAGTGGTTCAAGTTACTGTTATTGGCAATGACGTAGCGCAGTCTTTGAAAATTTTGAAGAAGAAAATGCAACGTGAAGGCGTATTCCGTGAGATGAAGTTAAGACGTTGTCATGAAAAAAATTCTGAAAAGAAGGCTCGTCGTCAAGCAGAAGCAATTAGACGCTCTAGAAAGCAGTTGCGTAAGCGCTTAGATACTGAGGGATTCTAATTTTAGAATTTATGAATAAGAGAGGTTCTTGATAAAAAAAGAGCCTCTCTTTACTTTTGTTTAAATGCTGGAAGATATAGTTTATGAGATAATGGGATTGGAGTGGTTTAATGTATTTGGCAGAAGCAAAAGAAATATTACAAAATGAATATCACCAGCATTTAAATTTAGTTACAGCTCAGTATCAACGTGATTTTATGGAAGAAAAAATTCGCCATTCGTATCAGGTTTTGGGGGCGGGAAATTTGTTACTTAAGCATGAACAGGTTTTTCAGAAACTTTCTAAAGAAGATAAAGATTATTTAAAAGCGATTGTTTTGTTGCATGATGTGGCTCGTTTTGAAGAGATAATAAAAAAGAAAGAGGAAATTAGGTTTGATCATGGAATGGAAGGGGCGCAATTTCTTGCTAAAATTCATAAATTTAATAGATTAGACTGTGTGTTACCAATTCGGCATCATGGGCATTTAATTGAACAGTTGTATGAAGATGTAGATTATGTTGCTTTGTCAAAGGCGCAACAAGAAAGAGTTTGCCAAGTTAGTTATTTGGTGCGTGATGCAGATAAAATTGCAAATTTTTATTTGTTATCACGAGATTTTGAGAAGATTGAACATGTTTTTTTTGCAAGGCATTGTTTTGAAAATCCTGATAGTCAGATTATAACCCCTACGGTTTGGGATAGTTTTGTTTCTCATGTTTCAGTTAAACGAGGAGATGCGCATAATCTTGCGGATATGGCTTTGTTCTTTTTAGGGTGGATATATGATTTGAATTATCAAACATCTTTTGCTTTTTTGCAGAAAATGGGAGTTTTAGATAAGTTGTTACGATTATTTTCTAAATTTTGGCGAGTTGAAGATTACTCTTTAATACAAGATGAGATACGCCATTTTGTTTGTTGTAAACTTTAAGAATGGTGAAAGATAGTATTTTTCTTAACGCTATTTTAAAAAAATGTTCTTAAAATGCCTTTTAGATATATTCTGTAAAGGAGTTTTTGTGATGTTTTATAAGCATATCTTATTATTGTCTGTCGGGCTAGTAGCATTAGACGCGCAGGCTGAATATTTGACTGTGGCGAGAAATAATGAGGCTTCTGCTTATAAAGTGGAACAAATTAGTGAAACAGAATTTAAGAATGATAAAACAGGTAATGTTTTTTCTGATTATTCTAGGGGAGGAAATGGAGAGCTTGTTTCCCACTATTATCGGTATGTGGTGAATGGCGGTAAAGGCTATTCGCAAGAGGAGTCGAAAGCTGGAAGTGGCAACAATGAAGATGTTATATATGATGAGAAAGGGGCGGTTGTTCCTGTTGGACAAGCTGTTAAAGTTTCAAATGGTGATCGTTTGAAACATATTGACGATGTTGTATATAAAGACAGTACATATCAGTATGAATATAAAGGTGGGAGTGATACTGGTGATGTGTTTCTTCGTGGTGGTATCGTTTTTAATGAGGGGCTTGTTGGTGCGAAAGATAGTAGTGGTTTGTTTCAAGGGACTGCTGTTGAGGCAGACTTCGTAAATAATAAGGTTACAGCTACGGAAAGTGCTGTAACTGGTAAAAAGACAGGGCTACACGTTGAGGGGGGTGTGCTGTATAATAATGGTGAGATTGGTGTTATTGACGGGGATTTTGTACAGAATAGTGCTAAAATTGAAGCAAAGTCTGGTGGTCAGCTAGCAGGGGTGATTGACGGCGGTGTTGTGAATAATGAGAAAAAAGGATATATTAAACAATTTGCGGGAGATTTTGTTGGAAATAACGCTCAAGCAGAAAATGTTAAAGGGGGCGTGATTTTAAATCTGGGTAAAATTAGTAGTATTGATAGTAATTTTGTGGCAAATACAATTCAGGCAGATGTGCAGGCAAATGGTGCAGCTATTCAAAATAATGATGAATTTGCGGATATTCGTTCTATTTCTGGAAGCTTTGTAGGAAACAAAGCTCTGAGTAAGTCTGAGGCTTGGGGCGGTGCGATTGATAATGCTAAAGGTGTTATCGGGGAAGTTACTGGCGAATATAATAATAATTTGGCTAAAGCAGAAGGCGATGGTTCGTGGGCTATTGGTGGCGCAATTTCTAATCAGGGAGTGATTAGCAAAGTTAGTGGTAATTTTGTGGGAAACCAAGCGGTTGCAGATGAACTTGCTATGGGTGGAGCGATTTACCATGACGGAAGTAATACGGCTGAAAATGCGTTATACATTGTAAACTCAAATTTTTATAATAATAGTGTTCAGGCGAATGGAACAGCTGTTGGTGGTGCGATATATGGTAATTATGTACACATTGATACTATTGGGCAGAATAGTGAATTTCGTGGTAACACGGCTAATGGAAAGAGCAATGCTATATATATGGAAGGCTCGCTTGTTGGTGTAACTAGCGATGATGAGGGACAAGGTGTTTGGGATAATGCAAAGTTGATGCTATCTGCTGAAGAAAATGGCGCACTTGTTTTTGATGATGCTATTGATGGTTCGCATTATGATATTTCTGTTATGGGGGACGGCACTGGAGAGGTGGTGTTTAACTCGCGTGTGGATAATGCGGATAGTTTATACCTTGGGCGTCAAGCAATGTTGCACATGGGGAAAGATGCGGAGCTTAATGTTGGGGACTATACCGCAGAAAATAATGCACGTTTGAAGCTTGATTTGGCGGTGGATAGAGAAAATAATTCTATTGAAAATGGTATGCTAAATATTGCTGGTGATATTAAAGGTGAAACCAGAGTTATTGTTAATTCGCTAAATACAGATGTGTTAGATGATTTTGATGATGCGGTAACGCAATTTGTGGCTGCGTCAAACGATGATCCGACGACAGAATCGAACTTTGTGGTTGATAGAGTTATTGGTAGTCCGTATATGTGGAACGCATATCGTAATCACTCGTGGGAAGAAGGTGATACGGTTAGTAACTGGTATTTGGCTCTTAGAGATAAAACCACTACACCTGAAGTTCCTGCATATATTGCAATGCAGTCTGCAACTGTTGAACAAAATCGTGGTGTTACACGACGGATTAACGATGCGTTAAGAGCGAATCGCCAAAGAGGGTGCTGTGATAAGAAATTTGCAGTAAAAGAAGCTGCATGGGTTGATGCGGATTATGCGTATGCGGAAATTGATGCTCCGAGCGAGATGAAAGCAAAAATTAAAGGTGTAACAGGTGGTTTTGATTTTGGGGCAAACCAATATCATCGTTTGGGATTGTTTGGAGCTTATCGTCAGGGTGATTATGATTTATCTGGTGAAAGCACATATCTTTCTTTGCTTGGCTCAAAAATGGATATTAACAGCTATATGGGGGGCTTGTATTATTCATATGATAGAAATAAGTGGTCTGTTTTGGCAACAGTTTTTGCTGGGAAACAAGATATTGATGTTAAAACAGATGATAGAGTTGCCTCTGCTGATACGTCTGCGACACAATATGGGGCGAGTTTACAACTTGCTCGTCGGTTTTATTTGTCGTCCGCTTGGTTAATGGAGCCTAGTTTGAGCCTTTATTATACTGCACTTGATTTGGATAATTTTTCGGATAATGTTGGTAAAGATATTGAGTTTGATTTATTGCATTATATGGAAGCAGAACTTGGGTTGCGATTTGAACGTCTGTTTTGTATAGAGGGCTGGACAAGTAAGGTTTATGCTAAGCCGTCTATTATTCAGACATATGCTAATGGTGCTAAAACAAGAATTACGGGACTTCATCAAGTTGAAACAATGGATAACCAGACTTTAGGTAGAATGGAAGTCGGGGCAAAGTTTGGTCTTACCCCCAGATTATCTGCCTATACTTCGGCAAATTATACCTTTGGGAGTGATTATAAGTCATACGGCGTTGATGCTGGTGTAACGTATGCTTGGTAGTTGATATATGGCTTCGAGTAAAGAGTTCTTAAACTTTATATTGGAACAAGTTTCTTCACTAGATGGTGTAAGCTCTCGAATGATGATGGGAGAATACATCATCTATGTGAAAGGGATTATTGTGGCGTATATTTGCGATAATCAGTTGCTAGCAAAGCCAGTACAGGTGGTTGAAAAGATGTTGCCTGATGCACTGATGGTACCGCCGTATAAAGGGGCGAAAGACATGGTGCTTATTGAAGATGTTGATGATGCTGAGTTTTTAAAACGATTATTTGTTGCGATATATGAGGAATTGGCAGGAACGAAGCCCAAAAAGAAAAACCTCTGATAATAAACCAGAGGTTTCTTGTGTTGTTAAGAAAAATTAAGAAATCTTTTCTACTTGGTTGAACTCTAATTCAACGGGAGTCGGTCTGCCAAAAATAGAAACGGAAACTTTAAGACGAGTTTTTTCGCTATCTACTTCTTCAACATCGCCAACGAAAGAAGCAAATGGACCATCGATAACGCGAATCTGTTCGCCAACTTCGTAATATATTTCGGCTTGCTGTGGGTTTTCGTTAGCATCTTCGATTTGAGCCATAATACGCTTAACTTCTCTCTCGCTAATAGCTTGTGGCTTATTGTGGCTTCCTAAGAAACCGCTTACGCGAGGCGTATCTTTAACGATGTGCCATGTGTCATCATTCATTTCCATTTTAACCAAGATATATCCTGGGAAGAACTTTTGTTCAACGTTTACTTTTTGACCTTTTTTAGCATCAACAACTTGTTTGGTTGGAACGAGAACTTCCAAAATTTTATCATCCATCTTTTTTAAGATAGCTTGCTCACGAATAGATTCGGCAACTTTTTTTTCTGAACCAGAATATACATTAACGACGTACCAACGCGCTGTCATCGGTTAACTCCTAATACTGAAATATTAAACGAACAATATATGCGAAAAACAGATCTACTAAAAAGAAGAATGTTGATGCAATCGCAACAATTACTAAAACCATTATGGTTGCACGCATTACTTCTTTTTTAGAAGGCCATGTAACTTTTTTTACTTCTTGTTTTACTTGTCTTAAAAATTGTATCGGACTTGTTTTTCCCATAGCTGTACCATTCAATAACATTGATGAAAATTTACAGAACACGCAAGCCTATATAACCAGACTGTATTCTGACTTATTGTCGACACCTTATTAAATTATTTTTTAGATGTCAATACTTATGTTTGGGGTTTACCCAAGTAATATGGATTGAGTATGAAAATGTTTGGTTATTTTATTAGCGAGAAGTATCGTTACGGGTGTTGTTTGAGATGTTAGTGGCTTGTAGGTTCTTTTCGCGTTCGTTTAGTGGGATAATGCTGAAAGCAATATTATAAACCTTGGAGC
>CAZRHI010000102.1:0-5349 GCA_964599945.1 uncultured Acetobacter sp.
CCTTTATTTCGGCGGCGTCCTTCCAAGAGACAACTCGTGTGCTTACGGAAGCTGCTGTTGAGGGTAAAGTTGACCGCTTGCATGGGCTTAAAGAAAACGTTATCGTTGGACGTTTGGTTCCTGCTGGTACAGGTAGCGTTTTACGTTCACTTCGTAAAGTGGCTCAACAAAACGATCGCGAAATCGAACTTATGCGTGCAGAAGAAACTTCTGCTCAGTTGGAAGCTCCTGAAGAGGTTTCTGCTGAATAAGTTTTTGGTTGAACTTTTTGTATTGATGAAACGCACGGGCTTAGGCTCGTGCGTTTTTGTGTGTGGGGAGAGAGATTTGTGTGCTATACACCTGTTTATGGATTGCTTCGTGCTTGTGTAGCTGATGTTATGGCACTCGCAATGACGGGGAGGTGGTGTGTGGGGAGGGAGAGAGAAAAGTGGGCTTTCTCAAGGGGAATATAAAAAAAACACCCGCAATGATTTTGGGGTGTTTTGATTTTTTTTTGGAGTTTTAATCTCGCGGAGGTCGGGGGAATATGCCACTCAAGATGAGTGTGATTTGGATGATCAAGACTTTAAGTGTGAACCATACAAATGAAGATGTTTGCATCTTTCCGTCTGCGCCATTGAGGAATGCCTCGATGGGGTAATATAATAAGACGAAGGTGGCAACAATCCATAAAACAAACCCTAAAATACCGATATGAGTGATTGCGTTTTTTTCTGCTTTGTTCTTTTCTGCGCGACATCTTATGAGATAACTCGGAATGTCTGAGGGGGTTACTAACACGCTTAGGGTTGCGATGTCGTACCAACCTATTGCATAGAAGAGGGCGAAAGCGATTATTCCGCCCATTCCAACTAGCCCAAACTGGAAAAAGTGGCGACGGAAAATGTTGTCTTGCATCACATTCGAGATGTTTTCTTTTTTTGTATCCATAATGATTTTTGGTTATAATAATAAATTTATGAGGGGTAATGTAATGTGGGTTTTTGTTTTTGTCAAGTCTTGTTTGTGTGTGGGTGGGGGACGTTTTATTGAATATAATAGTAGTGATGCATTGTCATAAAATTGTCATAATTTTGATGTTTTAGAGGACTTGCTTTTGTCAAAAAAATATGATAAGATTATTATATCTTAGATATAAGGAGGGAATACTGAAAAGTATTTTTATGTGTTATGGCTAAACGGACAATTAAAAAACAAGAATTAACAGAAGACATTAAAAAAGCTCGTATTGAAAATTGGGCAAAGAGCCTTGGGCTTGATAGTGTGGAAGTTGCAAAAAATTTAGTTGAAAAATATGGGATTGATAAGGCTTATCAGTTAGCCCGCGACGTGATGATGAAACCTGCTGATGTGGCAAAAAAAGAGGGGGTTTCGTTACGGACATCTAAGGCTGTTATGGAGCATTTAGCCAAAACAGAAGTTAGTGAAGAGGGGAAGACTGTTTCTGTTGAGCGTGCAAAAGAACAAGCCGTGCCAACAGGTTCTCCTAAAAAAGAAGTTAAAAGAGATAAAAAACAAGAGTCTGAAACTGATAAAAAACAAGAGCCTAAAGCTGAACCTAAAAAAGCGGAAGATATGGTGCAGGCTAATCAGCAGTTACGTCATAGATATATTGATAAAAAGTTTCATGATTTAGATGAAAGAATGTTTAATACTCATGATGAGTATATGCAGGCTTTGAGAAAGCAATATGCGGAAATGCGTCAATATGAGTGGGAAACTGTTTGCCTGCAAGAAACTTTGGATATGTATAATCTTTCAAGTAACCCTAAAGTTCAGCCAAATACAGATGTGTGGTTAGGGAAAATTCAACGAGTTGATAATCGCAGTGTTTGTGATTCCAATTATGTTAGTGGTAAATCGCATGTTTCTGAACTTGGTCTTATAGGTAGTAATCCTAGTTGTGCTGGAACGGCGGTGTGGGTGGATGATGTTATTTGCGAGAGCTTTGGTTATGAAGGTAAGGAGCGGTTTTATCAATCCTATGGTTCTTGTGCTAGTGCGCGTTATATGCATAGTAACCCTGCGACTAAAGAATATTCTGAGGAGGGTCAATCTATTGAAAAGATGCTTAAAGAAGGCAAAATTGGTGCTGGGACAATGTTATCTGTGCCAGCAGGTTTTTCGGGGAGTGGATACCATGCAATGACAGTTGCGGAGGTGATTAAAAATAGTAAGGGGGATGTTACGGATATTGTTTTGCAAGGAAATAACACGACTTCTTGGACGAAATATTCGGTTAAAGGGTTAGACCAAAGCTTGCGTAGTAAATACGATAAACATAAAAATCTAAATAGACCTTTTATTGTTACTTCAACTCATTGTTGGACGGAAAATCAAATTGCTCAAGAAACTAACGCTATTTCTGATGCTGACTTGGAAAGAAGAGTTGCAGAACAAAAAGCTCGTTTAAGGTCTTCAGTTGACCGTTTGGCCGAGATTGAAGAAAAGGCGTATCAGTTTAATAGGGGAGCGTATCTTCCTTGTATGATAAGTCAGAAAATAGAGTTAGATGTGATGATTGGCAATATAATACCTCCTCGTTCGATTAAGTTTAAAGATGATAGCTCTCTTGATTTTATGACTGATGCGGGGAAAAAGTTTGGATATTCAAATGCGGAAAAAGAGAGTGTGAAGAAAGCTCTGCTCGGGATGAAACCTGAAACGTATGATAAGTTGGCGTTGGCTGTTTCGATGAAAGCTGATAGAGCAGAAATGGATAAAAATTTTGAAACGGTTATGTCTGAATATTTCAAGGAAAATGGTGTGAAAAATAGCAAGGAAAACTTGAAAGTTGCTTTTGAGGTATTTTCTAATTTTATTGGCACCGAGCAGGGTAAGGGGTTGACCGAGTTTCATAAGTTTGTTGAAGAGGAGATGAAAAAGACTATTCAGCCAGCACCTGAGCTTATACTTAGTCCGCGTCTGCAAAATGCTCTGCGTAATACAAAGTCTAGAGCGTAAGCTTTTTGTTTACCATAAAATTAGGGTGTCAATCGACACCCTTAAGTTTTGTGGATTATGTGTGGGGTTACATCTTCTCTGGGGCGGTGAAACCTAAGAGGGTGATGTTTGTTTCCAAAATCTGTAAGGTTAGCTTGATAAGAGAGATAAGTGAGCGGAGGATTGTTTCATCAACTTCGGCTAAAATCTTCTTATCATGATAGAACACATTGAATTTGTTAGCAATCTCATAGATATATGAACACAACATCGACGGAGCGTCTTTTTTGATTGCTTCGTTTAGGGTGTGTGAAAAACGAATGAGCGTTAAGGCGAGTTCTCGTTCGCTAGCGGTTGTGAAGGTGGTGAAATCTGCGCTAGCGGTGGAAAGCTCTGGTTTTTGTGTGGAGAGTTTGCTTAATATTGATTTGATGCGCACCATTGTATATAAAATATATGGACCTGTGTTTCCTTCAAAGGAGGCAAATTTATCAATATCAAAAATGTAATTGCTTTCGCTTGGGTTCATCAGGTCGCCATATTTGATTGCGGAAAGCCCAATGATTTGTTTTAATTTTTGCAACTCTTCTGTGGGGAGTTCTTCTTCTCCTTTGATGTTTACACCATTTTCCACGGTGTCTAATAATTCAGAGAGTTTCATTGTGCCGCCAGCGCGGGTTTTGAATGGTTTGCCGTCTTTGCCGTTGACTGTTCCGAAGCCGATGAACGATAGCTCGGTTTCTTTTCTTGTGATGCCAGTTTTTTTCGCACAGCGGAACACACGCTCAAAGTGTAATACTTGGCGTTTGTCTACGACATACATTACACGGTCTGGGTGGAATTTTTCCTCACGTTCTACTAAAGTTGCGAGGTCGGTTGTTTCATAAATGGCACTACCGTCTGACTTTAAGATGATACATGGCGGAATGGGGGCGTTGTCGGTTTCTTCTTTAACATCAACCACCAACGCGCCTTCGGACTCATAGGCATAGCCGTTTTCTTTTAGGTTCTTTACCATATTGGGGATATAGGGTTCGGCGTCTGATTCTCCTTGCCAGAGGTCAAAATCCACATCTAGGCGGTTATAATTGCGCTTTAGGTCTTGAAGAGAAACGTTCATGATGTGTTGCCACAAAGCGCGATAGCCACGGCGTCCGCTTTGTAGTTCTTTGGTGGCGTTGCGGGCTTTTGTGAGATAATCTTCATCTTCTTTGGATTTGGCTGAAGCAAAGGGGTAAATCTCTTCCAAATCTTTTAAGCTAAAGGGGGCTTCTGTTGAGTATTCGCCTGTGAAGCTTTCGTCAAAATAGGGGAGGCCTTTTTTTCGGCAAGAGAGTTCATGAATAATCAAGCCCATTTGCAAACCAAAATCGCCTAAGTGAGCGTCAGAGATAACTTTATGACCAGCAAAGCGGTTCATTCTTTTTAAGGCTTCACCAATAACAGCAGAGCGTAAATGCCCCACGTGAAGTGGTTTGGCAACGTTTGGCCCACCATAATCTATGACGATTGTTTTGGGGTTTTCGGTTTTTGTGAAACCAGCGTTTTCTTCTTTGGCCATTTGGCTTAAAAATTGAGAGATGAAATTGTCTTTTACTTTGATGTTGATAAACCCAGGGGCAACCACTGAAACTTCGTCGATTATATCGTTTTCGGGAATATTTTTTAGCACATCGTTGGCAATCATCAAAGGAGCTTTGCGATAAAGTTTTGCGCCAGACATTGCACCGTTTACTTGAAATTGGCATAGGTCTGGACGAGCGGAAACGACCACACGCCCTAATTCAGCATCATAACCTGCGGACTTAAAGCTTTCGGTGAAGATTGTATTTAATGTTTCGATAATGGTTTGCACGATTGTTCTCCTGTGTTATAAAATTTATGGGGCAGAGAGTAGAGAAAAACGTGTGATTTGTCAAGTGCTTTATTGGGGGGATTGGAACATGGGGCGAGGTGTTAAAAGAGAGGGTGGAGAGGGGGCTGAAAAGAGTTGAGATAAGAGATATGGCAAGATTCTGTCTAAAAAAATTGCTTGCAAAATTGCTTAAATGTGGTATCAATCTTTTGATTTAAAATAAGAATCGGGCAAGAAATGTTTGGTTTCTTTTTTTATGTGAGGTGTGCTTCGCACCTGCTTTGTGGAAAGCTTGCGGTATATGCTTGACAGCGACCTCGCAATGACGGCTGAAGAGAAGTTGTGGATTGGTGGCAGTGCCACGGGCATGACTTATGTTTGCCAGCGACCTCGCAATGACGACTAAAGGTTGTTTTGTGGATTGCTTACCGCAATGGCGACTGAGGCGTAAAAAAAGAAATAGGCGTAAAGCTTGCTCTTGTAACTTAAACAATTTTAAGGATATTTATAAATGTCAGATGTTAAAATGAAAATGATGGATGGTAACG
>CAZRHI010000103.1:0-2808 GCA_964599945.1 uncultured Acetobacter sp.
CTCCCCTTCCTCCGAGGTTGGGGCTGGGGGATGAGGACATAAACATAGCCTTACCATCATCATGCCACCCCACCAGCACCCGCAAATTTCCCTTGACAACCCCAAAAAATACATTACATTAGTTTTGCGCAGAGGATGTCAACGTCCTCTGCGAACCTTTATTTCTTCCCTCACTCAAAAAAAAGAAAATTCCCTCTTGACAACCCCAAAAAATACATTATATTAGTATTTGCGCAGAGGAGGTTAACATCCTCTGCGCTACCTTTATTTCTTCAACAAACGTTTTTTCTCCTTTTTCATAGTAGTAACCACTCCCGTAAATTCCTTTTCTGCCTTTAAAAACTTACTCAGTGCCCCTTCTGGCTTCCTCTTAAAACCAGACACATACAAAACATCTGCATGTTTGCTATCTGCTCTAATATCTGCAATTTCTTGTGTTCCTGGTTTTTTTCCTCCTGAGATTATAGGATTCTTAGAAGACATCACACGAGCAACACTCTCAGCAACGTCCTCAGGTGTGACGCTATTCCCTTCCACTCTCCCATCATAAATATGCTTCATCTGCTCTTTAGTTACCATCATCGCATTATCTCTATACAAATCATTAATCTTCGCCACTTTGCCATTATACATCGTACCGTCTTCCTTCAGCCGCACCTCATTAAGTCGCCTCAAGTCGTCCCGAGTCATCCGCCCCAATTCAACATCCGCAAACTCCTGCGTCTTCAACTGTCGCACCATTTCCTCTTTTCCACGCCTAATCGCTTGCTTATTAAGTGCCGTCCCGACCCCCGCACCGACACCGCCACCAGCAACAGCCCCAGCCAAGCCAACCCCCAAATTAGCCGCCACATACGCTGCCCTTTTCGCTAAACCAGCATCTTCATCAGGCTTTTCCAAATCAACCAAAGAGTCGCCGCCAATGCGCCTTCCGTCGCCCCCACTTGTGGTAAATACACCCCAGGGTATAACAACTGTTGCACCGCTTTCGCCGCTCCACGCTTAAGTTTATTTGAAGACAAACCAGCCTTCGTAACCGTCTTTGACGTTGCCAACAATCCACCACCAGATGCCCCAACTAACGTATCATACGCCGTCTTCGTTGCCTCATACCCCCCACGCTCAAACTTGTTTTCTGGTTCAATCGCGTTTTCTAATCCAGTTCTATACCCATTTCCGCTAAAAAGATTTCCCAAGCGCATATAAACAGACATCGGATTAACCTGCGAATCTGCCACCGCCTGCATCGCCAACGCCACCGAACGTGGAACTTCGTTTGTCGCTAAAAACTCCGCCACTTTATCCGTAAACGTCTCTTCTCTCTTGGAAATAGGTTTAAGCTTCTTTTTCTGACGCTGTTTCTCGCTCATCGCTTTAACCGTCCTTTCATGCTCAATCATCGCATCACGTTGCAACGCTCTTCAATATTCCGCCTGTTCCTCAGCCAAACATTGTTCATATATCGTTCCCTCTCAAAGCATGCGCGTTAAAAATATCACTCTCACAACACCGCAGTCCAAATCGTTGCAGGTGGTGCTACCACAGCCACAGCCGTCTCAGCTTGAACGCGAGCCAAGCGTTGCTTCTCCGCCTGAGACTTCTTTCCAATATCTCCAAATTTCCGCAAACTCCGACTGGTTTCATCATCAAAATCATAGTACATCTGATAAATCTCCCATATTCCACAACAAAAAAAGTGCCTCCCCCACAGGGGAAACACTTAAAAAACAACTTTCATATATCGCTTCATAACAAGCACATGAAAAACTCAAACACCATTTTCCATGCTACAAATATCTATACCACCCCCTGACACAGAAGTCAATACTTTCGCCCTCATATCTTTAAAAAAAATACAACAATAAAAACAATAACTTAAACAAATTGTGCATATTTTTTTTACCTAATTGACTAATCACTCCCCCTATCATAACCTAAAAAAAACTAACTGGAGCCTCTAAAATTATGCCCTTAACTGTCCAAAAAATCGCCGATTTTTCTCTAAAAAATCATCTCATACACTGGTGGCAAACGGCTGACCGACCTTTTTGGAGTGCCTTCCTAACAGCTTTCCTTGCTCTAAACATCGCTTTCTTATTTCATGGCACACACTATCTCTTTGGTGATCATGATTGGCAATACATCAAAAACGGCGTTTCTCTTTCCGCAGGTCTTTTTGAAGGTCGCTTCACTCAGTTTATTCCAATCAACTTATTAAGCCAAGGCGAAATCCTCCCCATAGTGAATAACACCTTAGGCTTTTTCGGCTACGCTCTAGGCATCTCCCTCTTAGCAAAATATTGGCATCTCCCTCATAACAAACAAACCTATAGCTTTTTCGCACTGTTTTTAGGTCTTTCGCCATATATATTGTCTTTCATGTACTTTGCTTTTTTAATCATTCCCGTTTTGTCATGGAGTGCTTTCATCATCAGCGCGTTAATATTAAGCGAGCAATCCCCACGCATTCTCTCCAAACAAAACTTTTTTGCAATCTTATTAACAACCACCGCCCTCGGGGGCTACCCACCAGTTATCAATTTATATCTAACCGCCCTCACCGCTCGTTTTCTAATCAGCCAACTATCAAACGAAGCCCCACTAAAAGGAGCAATCAAACAAATCATCTTCCCTTCTTTACAAAATTTCCTCATCTCCGCCATACTATATAAATTATGCCTCATATACTTAACTCACACAGGTTCAATCAATACAAACTATTATAATCTCCAAACCACCCCAATTTCCGAATGGAGAGCCAAAGCTCTCCTAACCCTAAAAGCCTTAATCAAAGAGTTCACCGTAACC
>CAZRHI010000103.1:2818-5266 GCA_964599945.1 uncultured Acetobacter sp.
AATCGCGCTTATAAACTCAGCACTCTAACTCTAACCCTCCTTGCGCTAATCACCACCCTAACCTCAAGCCAAAACCTCAAAAACACTCTCCTCAACCTATTTCTCTTCATCTCCGTCCCCCTATCAGCCCTCATCACTCTGTTTTTATCCCAATCAATCAAAGAAACCGAGTTCGCCCCACGCATAGATTTTTTCGGAGAGAACTATGTCTATGCCTTAATGTTCGCGTTGTGCCTAATGAGCAAACATAAATGGATAAAAAACCTCGCCACCATAACCGCAATGTTCACAATCCTGATAAGCGCACACACGTTATTTGAGGCTCAAAAAGTCTGGAAACTAGGCTTTGAAACCGAGCAGAAGCTCTACAAACGCGTCTTAAAACGCTACGAACAACACCCCCTGTTTAATATACATAACAAATATATCATCGTCCAAGCAGGCTCTCCCTCATTCCGTGAAAAATATTACACCACCCCATACACCCACCCAAGCGATGATTTATTAAGTGTTTCCTACACCCCAGGAATGAACGCAGGCGTAATGTGGAATTACGATTCGCCAAGCGAATATGGCGACAAAACCGCCTATGTTTACACATTCCGCCCAGATCTACCAGCCCTAAATGCCATCGCTGAAGCCGAAGCATATCCGTCAGAAAAAAGCGTATGGGTCGGGGGCTACTGGCTTTTAACTGTCCTAACCAAAGAAGGGCTAACAGACCTCAAACAAAGGTATCAGGTCCCCCACTAAATCCTAATTATTAACTTGAAAGCAAACTCAAATGTCCAAACACACCCTCTCAAATCTCACCTTACTAACGAGCCTCCTCTTAAGCACCGCCACAAGCTGAAAACATCTCTCTAAACTTCTCCACAGATGATTTATCTTTTAATCTCACCACCGATGAAGAATCTTATAATTTCTCCGCCAAAGATTTCGCCCTAGATAGAAACACCCTAAGCGACCACCTCCCCCCACTTACAGATGAACAAATACAAAACGACTACTTCCCAGCCCTAGACAAAGATTCTGACAATTACATCTCAGAAGCTGAAATCACCGCAAGCATAAGCGAATATTTAGATACAATTAACACATTATTCCCCCAAAGCTCAGAAGACCCCACTCCCCTCCTCATAGAAAACTTCCATAAAGCAGATAAAAACAACGACAATCAACTAGATAAATCCGAAGCCACAGAATTTTTCACATTTCTCCAACAATTCACCATAAACAACGTATTTAATAATCTAGATAAAGACAATGACAACCGCCTAACCCTTGAAGACTTTTCCTTTGAAGCACTAGAACAACAGTTAAAAAACCTTGAAAACCAGCTTGAAAACTATGCTTTCCAATTAGAAAAAATCACCCCACAAGAGCTAGCAAACAGTATGTTCGCCTCTTTTGCAGAAAACGAATACCAAGAAATGGATACCAATAAAGATAATTGTGTCAGTAAAGAAGAGTATGTCAAATACAACATCGCCAATGACGAAAAAGACACATCAACATTCACTCCCACAAACCCACAAGAGTTCTACCAAGAGCTATACGATGATATTCCACACCAAATCCCCAACTGCCTCACCAAAGAAGAATATATAAAAGACGAACTACCAATCCTATACCACAGCGATGATGACAATGTAGAAGAGTATATAGAACATAACATCACCAATAAGGATGACGATGAAACAGAGGGCCTCAAAGAAAAATATGAAGAAATAAACACAAACAACGATGAATGTATAACTCCTGAAGAATATCATCAATATATCAGTATAAGCGAAAAGAACACCCCAACTTATACCCAATCCATCAATTATAAAGTGGATAACGAAATCTATAACCAACTCAAAACTCTCCAAATCACCTGCCTAACCAAAGAAACCTTTATCTTTAAATTCTCACTCTTGTTAGAAATAATAAAAGACTAACCCCGCCCCTCTCCATCGCCCCACCTCTCCATAAACCATACAGCAAAGGCTTAACCCAAGTTAAGCCCCCTCGCCAAAGCGAGGCCATACACACGGTCATCATCTAATCTCTTTACACCTTTTTACCCCTCCCAACATCTCTTCTACTGTCTTTCCTCGGCTTGCCCTCAATCGTCAAGAAATCTCCCCTTCATTACATCTTTCCCTTCACTCCCGCGCAATCATCACTTTTCCTCCTGTCCTCGCACAATTTTATCCACATCACCAAAAAAAATCTTGCAAACTAAAATCAAAAGCTCTATAAAGCAACATTGTTAATAAATCTCCCATTGGCGCAGGCGTAATTCAATGGTAGAATGAGAGCTTCCCAAGCTTTTAATGCGGGTTCGATTCCCGTCGCCTGCTCCATACTCTCCCCCCCCTCTCTCATCTCCTCATTTCCCCCTATTCCTCCCCCGTCATTGCGAGTGCCGTAGCATCAGCTACACAAGCACGAAGCAATCCA
>CAZRHI010000104.1:0-5263 GCA_964599945.1 uncultured Acetobacter sp.
AGAAAATTCTGATAGATTTAGTAGTGATCCTACCGATAAGAGTTATGTATATATTGATGAAGAATATGGCTTTGCTGTGTCAGATTTTTGTATAGCATCTGCACATTGCAGCACCTTTATGGGTTATGTTGAAAAAGGTACATCAAAGGATATGTATCATTGTGCAAAACATTCTCAGCAGAATTTAGAGTGTTGTAAGCCTCTTCCTAAATATATGTACTTGATGCTTAGAGATTTCGAAGGATTTATATGCGATAGTGATTATAAACGTCTAAATTCCTCAGATTCAGTTGCTGGTATTACATACAGACTCACTGATAAAAAAGAATATCCTTCTGCACCATATACAGGACATGATGGATTTTATATCTCCTCAATAAATGGAAAAACTGATAATTTAAAGATGGAGGCATGGCTTGGATATACAAAAGGAGGGAGCTATGATGAGACCATTATGTCAGCAAATAGCTGTGATTTAACAAAAACAGGAGCGGATACCACACGTTCTAATTATACAAATTATGAAAATAAATCTCAGACCTATTATGAAGACAAAATTTGTGGAGGAGGAAGTGCCCTCACTGCGACAAAATGTGAAAATGCAGTAATTGATACACGACCTTATAATGTATCTCTTACGATTGGAGGTGTAGAATATAAACCAAATTGTTCAAACCCAACAGATATAACAGTTCCAAATGTAACATTTGCGACTACTAAATTTGGTAAGCTTGAAACAGTAACAACAGATTTGATTGTCGTTTACAGTCATTTGTGTAAAAAATGATGCCGTTGTTCGATAGATTGAGAGAAGTTGCAAACTATTGCAAAGGATAATACGGGATAGTGGTTGTTTGAAAACTATCTCAATCTATTCAACAGCTTCAGGAAAAATAAATGAGGATAGAATAGTTTTTAAGAAAGGAAAAAAGCTGTTATTGTTATCCAACAAATTCTTACTATAATACGTAGGAATTTGGCATAGTAACACTAGACACTAAATAATCCGCCGAAGTATTTACTTCGACGGATTATTAAATATGCAACAGATATTCATATATTTAAACTAATGACAATCTCTAAATTTGCTAATTAGAGTTTTATCATCTCCTTAGCAGATGAACCACGCCTCCAGATTTCCTAGCCCTAAAACAGCAATATCATAATATTGTATATCATATTCAAAAGCCTAAAAACTCAAAAATCTTATTTCTCTTGCGCAAAACAGTACTTTATATAACATTGTATTATTTTAACTTTTAGAATTTTCTCCAAAAAACAATGTATTTCCATGCATTTACCCATGCTTAAATAGTATAAATTTGCTCTAAATCCGTCGTAAATATGGATCACCTGAAAAACGTATCATCAAAAAGGAGTTTGAAGCTTGCTACTGGTTTTCTTTATATAAATAAGCCGCCGAAGCATTGACTTCGACGGCTTATTCCTAATAGTTTGACGAGTGAGAAAGTGAGATTGTTAACCAAAGTGTCAAACTACCAGAAAAATACAAAACCATTTTATTATAACAAACAGGCTTTATGATAACATACCATAAAGCCAGCTTGTTCACACGAAAGGAATGATTGTTTGTATCCGTAACAATCAATAATATTTAAAACAACTGTATTTATACATATTTCATTGTAAATGTCAATAAAAAATTAAACTAAATATATAAAAAAGTTCATACTCACAACTTTTTGATTTATTTTACATGAATGCCTGTAAATATGATATATTATGATTATATTTATAAGGAAAATAAGGAGGAAAAATATGGATGAAAAAAAGATTGTAATTCTTGTTGTATTCATTTTTGCTGTGATTATCTCTTTGGTTTTATAAGGATTATGTAAAATAAAACGCCATCGGATTTCCGACGGCGTTTTATTGTTAAGTAAAAAAAAGATCATTTTCTAACAAAGAGAGAATCCACTTGTGCGCCATAGAAGTTTTTACCTAAATAAGATATTCTCATCTCGAGTTTGGCGATTTTACCTTCTTTGTCTGGTTCTGAGAAGTCTTCTTCTGCTGTGTTAAAATCCATCTTCAGGTTATGAAGCTTGCTAAAGTCGATTCGCCTGCCGTCTATAACCAAGAATTGATCATAAAAATAAAAACCAACAGCAAGAGTTAGAAATCCCCAAGGTTTTTCTTGCCCATTAAGAACATCAACATCATATGCACAACGATATCGGAAACGGCGATAATACCATCCGTTTGGTCGAGAATCTGCCTCATATTCAGGTGCTTCAACATCTTTGGCGACATCAAATCGTTCATCATTAAGCTCATGACTTGGATAATACTGCTCCCAATCACAGAAACCGCCTTCAGTATATTCGCTTTTCCATAAATTATAGGTATAAGAGCGAATCTGATCAACTTCAATACTATTATGTAAAATACCAATGCTATCACCAATTATAGTGTACTTAACTGGGGTTCCATTAGCCCACCCCTCATAAAGATCAGCATATCCCTGCAGTGTATAACCCCCATGTGAAAAATCTGGCCAGTGTCCATAGTCTTCAAATCGGTCAGGGCCAACTCGTTTACCATTTGAGTATGTTCGATAGCGTTCCACAGAAGCATAATAACTCAATGGCATATTATCATGCGGATCTTCCCAATATCCCATGGGGAAATATTCCACCTTAACGAGTTTGATTTCTGTTGCACCAATGTAGCTAACAACATATTCAATCTCGACTTCAGAGGTATCTTTAGACACATTTTGAGGCACAGCTTTCTGGCTAAATGTTGCGGTAACTTCATAGACCGCGCATTCCTTACCACTAAGCATACGCTCGCCCAAGTCTTTCACAGACACATCTTTCAGTTTGGCAGGTTGCAACGCATAGTATGGCATGGAAACAGTTTGCCCAGCAATTAAGGCTTCTCCGCTTTCATAACTCCAGTCTATGGTAACTTCTTGCGCTTCAGAGCCAAACTTTTGAATTGCTGATTGTTCCTGAGGAAGCTCTCCAGTTAAATCAGCAAAGTTTTTCAGCTCGTCCAAAGAGTTCACCCAAATTGTGTCTTGCGCTGCTGTCAGTTTGATTTTTGCGATAGGCTCACCTGTTGCCACATTTCCGTATGTGTCGGTATATGAACTCTTTTGAACCATCCAAACTTCCATCATCTTATCTTGTGTTTTAAATGGTGGTGCCATATTGGTTGTGCCACTTTTTACCTCCCACACATAAGAGATTTCACTAACAGGATCTTTTAACTCTGTTACATTTTCCACCACACCAACATAGTTCACAGAAAACTCAAGTGTCTGTTTTTCTGTTGATTTAGTATTTACACTTTCGACCTCAAGGTTAAATCTAACATTAACCTCATACATTGTCGAATCAACAATAGTTGTTGAGCGTGTTTTCGCTAACGGGCGAACAGTAACTTTCGTCATCGCAATCGAAGACCGACCTTGTGGTTTTTCCTCTGCTGTTGCAGAATTTCCAACATTCGCAGGATTAAGCTTAACATAAGGCATCTCAATCGATTCTCTAACCGAATTGATATACGTATAAACCTCATGCGATAAGTCAAAAACAACATGTTGCCCACCAATTTCAAACGTTTGGAGCGTCTGATTTATAACGGGGGAAGTACCTGTTTTGTTAGTTTTGATGTCTGAACTTTCTTTTACGTTGATTAAACTTGTTAAATCTTTCGCATAAACAGTATCCACCTGTGCGGAAAGAACAATAGTTGCTTTCGGCTCACATGAAAAAACTGTTCCATCAGGGTCAGTGTAACTACTCTTTTGATTGATTTCAACATTGAGTGTTTCACCTGGGTTCACGGTTGCAGGAGATGAACTACTGCCAGAGCCACTGCCCGTGGGAAGGTCGATAACAAACTCGACTTCTCCATTATCTACAGGAGTGGGGGGAGGAGTTGGAATCTCAGGGTCTTCAGAACCGCAAGAAACCACACCGACGCACACCATAGCGGTCAAGCTTATCAGCAAGACACGCCAAAAACAAAGCTTTGTTTTCATAATGTAAAAAAATTTATGGATTATTTAATATGTTAATATAAAAAAAGAGCCTTCCTAACCATGAAAGATATAACATTTCAATTATAAAAATCATAATTAGCAAGACAAAATAAGTATCAAATCAAGCAGACATTAACACTTTTTAATTATTAGTCAAGAAAAACCTGTTTTCACCATTTAAGGAAAACAGGTTTTTCAAATATCTAGATGTGCAAATCTCCGCGAGATAAAACCACTCGCGGAGATGTTGGTGTTTTATTCAACCCCGACTACGCCCCCCTTGCAACCTGCGGCTGCTTTATGGTTTGCACAACATTCAGCTCTAGTTCCCCCTCCTTCGCCCAAGAAGTTACCATTATGATCCCAACCTACGCAACAGGAGAATGGCTCTGAACCATAACAACTGATGACGTGATATGATATATAAACTTCAAATGTCATTGGAGCTCCAGGATTGCCAGGCTCTTTTCCTGTTTGGCTATAGTAAGCACAATTATTATTTGCTGTCATTCCTCCACTATTTTCTGTTCCTGGATTCCAACTAAATCCATTAGCTAAAACAGCACCGACCTTTATATCTGAACTAGTTGCTCTTAGAGCCTGAGTATTTGCTGCATAGCTTGTAATGTTACGAAGTTCTACACCATAGGCATCCACATTCAAACCTACACCAAAACCTCTTGTGTCTACAATATAAGATACTCCGTTAACATAAATAGGTTTACCATTAGAATCTGTACTATCTTGATATCCATCTCGATATATATAGACATGTATAGGTTCCTTGCCTTGAGTAGGACAGCTTGTTCCATTTAGTGTAACATCTGTTTGTCCACACTTGTTAGAATCTTTTGAATACTTACAGCTGTTCACCTTTATACATTTGAGCTTGCCATCTGTTGTCGCATTTCCACCTTCATAATTGAAGTATGAAGAATTGGTCATTTCAGAAGATTTTAACAATGTATACGTTGTATCCTTACAACCAACGTCATAACATGAAAAGCCATTATATGTTGCACCATGAACATCTTTTCCATAAGTTGTATTGATTTGAGATTTTGTATATGTTTCGCCCTTACAAGCAGTTGCTTTATAGCATGTACCTTTACTACCTTCCACTTCATCAAACAAGAAGTAAGATTTTTGTGTAGTAGTTGGCACATCATCAAAATATCCCTCTGGGCAAGGAGCTTCTTTAGCCTGTCTACATTTAGCTTGAGCTGGGGTTGGTATATTTGAAGCATT
>CAZRHI010000105.1:0-5243 GCA_964599945.1 uncultured Acetobacter sp.
CCCGAACGCAGCGTTCTACCAGGCTGAACTACGTTCCGACATTTAACGAGGTTATATCTACACAAAAAAAAACAAGATTACAAGCTTTTTTTTCATATTTTTTCAAAAAAAATTGACGTTATAATTTATTCATGATAAGCCTCTAGCAAAGTAAAAAAAGGAGAAAAAATGCTATATCTCGGATGTCATTTGTCAAGTTCAGCAGGTTTCAAGGCAATGGGGGAAACTGCGTTAAAAATCAATGCAAACACCTTTCAGTTTTTCTTGCGTAATCCTCGAGGAGGTGCTGCTAAAGATATTAACCCAACAGATGTTGAAGAATTTCTAAAGTTAGCCAAAGAACATCAATTTGGTAAAATCTTAGCTCATGCGTCATATACCTTAAATCCATGTTCTAAGGATCAAAAGACCAGAGAATTTGCCAGAGAGATTTTTGCTGATGATTTACGGCGTATGGAGTATCTTCCGCATAATTTATATAATTTTCACCCAGGGTCGCATGTAGGGCAGGGTGTTCCTGTTGCAATTTCTCAAATTGTTGAGATTTTAGATGACGTTATGCCCGAAGCCAAAACAACCACTGTTTTGCTGGAAACAATGTCAGGAAAAGGAAGTGAAGTTGGGTCAACCTTTGAAGAATTAGCCGAGATTATCTCCCGAGCAAAAATCAATTCACCTGAGAAATTAGGCGTGTGCCTAGATACTTGTCATGTTTATTCAGGAGGATATGACATCATAAATAAATTAGATGATGTTCTTGATAAATTTGATAAAACGATAGGTTTAAATCGCCTAAAAGCAATCCATTTGAACGACAGTCTAACTGAGTTTAATTCACATAAAGATCGTCATGAAAAAATAGGATATGGTAGTCTAGGAAAAGATGGACTAATCCGTTTTGTTAATCATCAAGCTCTAAAGGGAATACCGATAAACCTTGAAACCCCAAATGAGTTAACAGGGTATAGCGAAGAAATCGCATTGTTGCGAGATAATTATAAAGAAGCTTAAGAGAGAATTTCGGTAATAATTCCAAAGAAAATACCTAATGCAAACAGTAAACCGAGAATGCGTACATTTTCAATCTCGTTAGCATTTACTCTATATAAAACCAAAAAACCCAGTCCAGCATTTGTCAAAGTACCAGCCATCATTGTTCCTAAAGAAATCGCATCATCCAAATAAAGTTGAGTGAGCAAAACAGAGGGATAGCAACTAGGGATTAGTCCAACAGCAGAAGCGACAAATTTACTAAAAATGGGCATATCGAGTAACGCATCTTGGATTGTTTCTCTTCCCCCAAAAATAAACATCGCATTGACAACTAAAGAGAAGAAGAAAATAAAAAGGCTAATTTTTTCAGTATGTTTGAATGCTGAACGCCATATATTCTCTTTATTATCGCATTTACATTTTTCTCGGGTGCAAAAAGTACTAATATCAGGTTCGTTTTTGTGTTTAATAAACTTCTCAGGCAAAAGGAGATCAACGGCAATTCCTGTAACAATCGCATAAATAACTTTAAGTCCTAAGATTTGAATGATAAGTCCAATCGATGCTCCACCAGAAATTAGAATGGGTAACATTTCGTCAGAAGTAGAAAGGAACACCGCTAATAAAGCTCCTAAAGTAATAAGCCCTGTAGCATAAAGATTTGCAGCAGCCACAGAAAAACCACATTGGGGAATAAGCCCCAAAAGCCCACCAATAACAGGACCAAATTTCCCTGCTTTTCGAATGTAAATAGAACTACGGCGCGACATTTTATGTTCAAGATATTCCATTAACAAATATGTAAAATAGAGATACGGAAACAAAGAAAGAGTCTCATAAAGAGCGTCAACTAAAATATCCATTCCAACTTTGAAATACATCTAATCCTCTACTGAAAACGACAGAACTAATATATATCTAACAAAGCTCAAAATGATTTGCAATATAAAAATAGAAAATAACATCAATATGCTAGCGAATTTTTATAGTAAGCCACATTAAAAAATATTACTTTCTTTTTTTCTTTATATCCAACACAGGGATTAAGCCGAAAAGTTTGTAAGTGGTTTTGTTAGAAGTATAAAAAATCCTCAAGAGCGTAAACAACTTAAATAATCGAATGGTGCTAACCCCTAAAGTAGATAAATATGGATGTTCTTTGTAGATAACATCACGAACCATTATGCCTTTATCCGCCATTTGCTTTTTTTGTATATGGCTAATATTGTCATCACCATCACGATAATAAACCAAAACTTCAGGAAGATTGTGAAACATAGTCTTGTCAATCAATCTGCCCCAAAGCATATAATCTTCACATGGAGAAAAATTCTCTTCATAACGAATATTATGTTGTAATAAAACAGATTTCCGTATCATAGAGGCCGTATGCGCAATCGCACACTTTTTAACCAATTCGACCTTAATGGTTTGATTGTCGGTTGGATTTGTAACAATTTTCTTGCTAGCCAACGTAATCAAATCCCCACTAACCACACCAATTTCAGGGTGATTATCTAAATATTCAACTTCCTTTTCCAATCTATCAGGAACAGAAATATCATCATGATCAATAACAGCTAAATATTCGCCTTTAGCCATATCAATCAATTTATTTCTCGATTCGGAAATTCCCAAATTTGTTTTATTTGCAATATACTTAATGCGTTTATCTTGATAAGAACGCACAATATCTTTTCTGCTGTCGGTCGGACAATCATCTAAAATCAAAAACTCAAAATCTGTAAATGTTTGATTAAGTATGCTTTCAATCGCTTCCCGCAAATAAGGTTCGGGTGTTTTGTACACAGGCATCAAAGCAGAAACTCTAGGCATATATTTACTCACAAACTTAAATTAAATGTTCAATTAGTTATAAAAATTTTGTTCTTCGTGTTTCAATTATAAAGTATTATTTATGCACAATTTTATAGACGAAAGACTAATCGAGACAAAATAACAAACTATTTTCTTTGTTGTTTAATATCAAACAGTGGAATAATACCAAAAAGCTTATAAGTCGTTTTGTTTGAGGTGTAAAAAATCTTAAATAAAGTAATCACTCCAAACAGCCGAATAGTATTAACCCTTAGAGTAGATAAATACGGGTGATTTCTATAAATAACATCACGAATTAACCTATCTTTATCAATCATTTTATCACGTTGTAAATGGCTGGTGTTTCCTTCCGCATCGCGATAATATACCAAAACCTCAGGAAGATTATGAAACATAGTCTTGTCAATCAATCTTGCCCAAAGCATATAATCTTCACATGGAGAAAAGTTTTCTTCATAACGAATATGATGGTGCAATAAAACGGATTTTCTAATCATCGCTGCCGTATGCACTACCGCGCACCCTCTAACCAAATTGACTTTAATAGCCAAATTATCAGCAGGCTTTGTGATAACTTTGTTGCTCACTAGAGTTTTAATGCTACCACTCACGACACCAACCTCAGCGTGATTATCTAAATATTCAACTTCTTTTTCTAATCTTTCTGCTACAGAAATGTCATCATGGTCAAAAATTGCCAAATATTCTCCCTTTGCCATATCAATAAGCTTGTTTCTTGATTCAGAAATCCCTAAGTTTGTTTCATTTTGGCTATATTTAATTCTCGTATCTTGATAAGATAGAACAATCTCTTTTCTGTTATCCGTCGGACAATCATCTAAAATTAAAAATTCGAAGTCAGTAAATGTTTGATTAAGCATACTTTCAATCGCTTCTCGTAAATATGGTTCTGGTGTTTTATATACTGGCATCAAAATCGAAACTTTTGGGTTATTATGAGGTGGAAGTACAAAGGCACTTTGTTTGTTAGGTAATATTGCACGTTTTTTCATGTTCATATAGTCTCCATTGCTACAAAAAAACGACCGTTTTTTTGTAGCAACTTTACTTTTTTTTAACGCTTTGATTTTAGATTAAAAAAAAGAAATAGAAATATACTTAATTTAAACGGTCGTTTATTTTAAGCACAAAAAATATCTACCGTTTATTCAAGTGTATGATACAAAAAAAGCTCCCGTTTCCGAGAGCTTAAAACAAGAAGTTTTGCTAAAATTATGCTTTCTTCTCATCAAAGTTATACAAATCTTCAACAGATACAGTCTTTTCTTTTGTTTCAACTTTAGATAAAACATAATCCATAACTTTTTCTTCATACACTTGAGTACGCAAACGCTCAATCGCCTCTTTGTTTTTCAAATAGAAATCAAAAATAGCTTTTGCTTGCATTGGATAACGTTGCGCTTCGGTCATAATAGCCTTGTTAATGTCTTCTTGAGTAACTTCAATCTTTGCATCGTTACCAACTTCAGCAAGTAATAACCCAAGTTTAACACGACGAATTGCAATTTCTTTATATTCTTTAAGCAAATCTTCTTCACTTTTGCTTTTCTCATCGTCATCAAGCTGATTATTTTTCTTAGCGTTTTCGTATTGTTTCACAATCGCATCATATTCCATATCAACCAATTTTGCAGGAACATCAAATTTATAAGCTTTATCCAATGCATCTAAAAGCGCACGTTTTGCTTTCATCCTAGAAGCAGTATCATAGTCTTGAGCGATTCTAGCTTTAATAGTTTCTTTTAATTTATCCAAACTTTCTTCACCCAAAGATTTAGCAAACTCATCGTTAATTTCAGCTTTTTTAACTTCGCGAATTTCTTTAATTGTTGTAACAAACAAAGCTTCTTTTCCAGCCAAATCTTTAGCATGATATGTTTCAGGAAATGTTGCTTTAACGTCAACCACATCACCAACTTTTTTGCCAATTAACTGATCTTCATATCCAGGAATAAAAGAGTTTGAACCAATTTCTAAAGGATAAGCTTCACCTTTACCCCCAGCAAACTCAACACCGTTGATTGACCCCACAAAGTCAATTACGACAACATCGCCTTTAACAGTGTCGCGATTTTCTTCAACTTTAACTGTGTCGCGTCTGCTTTCAGCCATATAGTTAAGAGCTTTCTCAACTTCTTCAGCAGGAACTTCTGCAACTGGCTTTTCAATCTTAATTGAAGAGAAATCTTTTACTTTGATTTCAGGCATAATGTCCATAGAAACAGTAAATTCAATATCTTTGCCTTCTTCAAACTTTTTCAACTCAACATCTGGTGTAAACACAGGGCGAACTTTCTTTTCTTTTAAAACCTCATTAACTCCATCGCGAAGCATATCATCAACAGCATCGCCCATCGCATTTCCTTGGTATTTTTGCTTAACCATAGCAA
>CAZRHI010000106.1:0-5210 GCA_964599945.1 uncultured Acetobacter sp.
CCATAATTTAATAAGTCAAAACGGGCTTTGTATCATTTGCCTAGGGATTTGAGACAAGAAAATATGAACAGCCAAAAAACTTGATAACTGCATTGAAAATTATATAATGCTAGAGCAATCCACAAACTACTTATATCCAGCCACCATTACCACTCTCTAATGACGATAGATATCTAATTGCTTTTCATAAAGTCATCAGCTTGCGGAAACTTCAAGATTCTATTTCTTGGGGCAAGTAAGATACTGCGAACACGGCTTTGAGCTGTGCTATATTAACAGACATCTTCAATAGCAAAATTTAACTCAATCTAAATATTCTTTTCTTAAATTATAAAATATAAACGAAAGGAAACGGATATGAAAGAAAAATCAGCACCTTCCCCTCATGAAACTTATCTGATTGCAAATTGTACAACGCTAACATATATTAAACCGACACTGAAAAATCCTAATTATTCGTATAAAATAGCATATAATTTATGTCCCATAGTAGATCACATTTTAAAGAAAAAGTATATAACATATTATTTAAATTGGTAGCAACAGCAAAAAAATATCAATTTTCACTTGCAATATTAAAAACAATATTATAGAGTCCATTTTAATAAAATATTAACTTTTGCAAGGGTGTACTATGGAAAAGTATTATTCAAAAAATCAGCTTGGCTTACTCTCTGCTTTTTTACTTTCATCTGTTTCTTTTGTCCCTTTTGCACTTGCTCAAAATAATAATATTGTTATTGACCAAAATGCACACCAAGGCTCTGGGGCTCCGCATTTTGTTCAATCGGCCAACGGTACCGATGTTTTGAATATTGTTAAACCTACGGACGGCGGTGTTTCTCATAACAAGTTTTTAGAATATAATGTATCTGACAAAAATCTTATCTTAAACAACCTTTCTTTTAACTCTAATGTCGGTCAAGCCGAAAGTACTCTCGGTGGTACTGTTTCATACAATCCCAACTTTGGACTTGGTAATGCTGCCAGAGTTATATTAAACGAAGTTACCTCAAACTCCACAACCTCCTTACAGGGATATACCGAAATTTTCGGACAGAAAGCCGCTTTAATTATTGCAAACCCCAATGGTATTACAGCTGAAGGGGCCGGTTTCATCAATACAAACCGCCTTACGATGATTACTGGTAAACCTAATATTGTTGATGGTAAGGTTCAAGATTTTATGATCTCAACTATTGGTACAATTAAAGTTGAGGGAGTTGGAGAAGAAGCATTTGGTCTCCATGTTCAAGGTGGCGGCGCAGATTTAGTTTCTCAAGCAGTTAAAATTGCAGGAAACATTTATGTTGATGCTGACCAAGAGCTGAATATCAAAACCGGTAATGATACTTTTGATTATGAAAGTAAAAAGATTAGCTCAAAGCCTATAAATTCTTCAGATTCAGAAAACACAACCGAGACGCCGGAAGTTACGGTTGCGATTGACAGTTCGGCTTTGGGCGGAATGTATGCTGGACGAATTAAGATTGAAGCCACGCAAAGCGGTATGGGAATTAAGACCGACGGTAATCTGGTTGCCGATATGGACAATGTGGAAATTACCGCAGATGGCGATATTGTATTTAAAAATGCTGCTGCTAAAAACAATGTGCGGATTGATTCCACCGCCGGAGCTGTTACACACCAAAATTCTGGTATTGTTGTTGCCGAAAATAACGCCCTTTTATCTGCTAAAAATGATGTCGCCCTGAATGGCGATTTTGTTTTATCTAACAATTTAGAAATTGTATCAGGCAAAAATATCAATTCTAATACACAATTAGCCGCTTTATCCTCTGCTAAACTGACATCAGATAGTGACATCAATTTGAATAGCCAATTTTTGAATGCCACAGATATTGCCATTGAGGCCAAAAACAATCTGACAAATACCGGAAAACTGGTTGCCGATAACAATTTGACTGTTACTGTTGGTAATAACTTGACGAACAATGACACTATTTTAGCTCAAAATAAAGGCTCTTTGACCATCGGTAATGCGACTGAACTTAATGGAACTGCAGTATCAGCTAAAACTTTAGATATTAAATCTGGCACTCTAACTAACAACGCACAAATTGCTACCGACGATGCTCTATCTATTGCAACAACTGGGGATATAACTAATAACAGTAAAATCGCTGTAGGTACCAATACAATATTGATGGCTGACAACATTCATAATCTCGGACAAATATCTGCAGCCGAAAATATCACTATTTCTACCGACAATGACTACATCAACCATAGAGATTCTGGTTTAATTGCCGGAGCCGATATAGTTATTGAGGTAGGTAAAGATATTGTGAACTATCTCTCTGAGATTTTTGCCGGTGGAAACATTGAACTCAAAGGTAAAGATGCCAAAATCGGCGATATTGATCCAAATAAAGTCTATGATAACCCCAATGTAGACAACAATCACACTGCTACAGGCGGGGGAAATAATGAATTTGACATTAAAGACGGCGAAATTGATGAAGGCGATGACGAGCTTGAAATTACCTTAGTTGATAGTGGTAAAAAGATTATTCTGCCTCCCGATGCCTTTGCCGAAGAACCAAAGCTCGGCGACTCTTATACCACAGATGGTTACACAATTTATGTCGGCAAACGCAAAGTTACCCCAGCCGAAACGCCAGATGATGAGCCTACAGTCAGCTTTGAAGATCTTGACAAGATGACAATTCTTGATGCTGACGGCAATGAGGTCAAGTTTACACTTTGGGACGACACTGAGGCCAAGGGAGAAGAAATTGACACAACCAGTGGCACCGACTTTAAGACATCGGATAAAATTGACAACCAGATTTCAAACACACCGTTCGAAGCTAGTGAAGACCAATTTAACGCCCTTGTAAATGTTGGTGGACGAATTGAAAGTCAGAACAACATCGACATTAAATCAGACAAGCTTTATAATATAGGTTATAATCACAATACTGGTACATATGGCTATAGTACTGTTTATGATAAAGTCCGCAATGAGGCCTGCTATAACTGCGGTTGGATGGAACTCGGGCGCTACAGAATTACTGAAACACACATGGACTCGGAAGCCGCATCTATTTTAGCAGGTAACGATCTCAATATTAATACTCGTGATATTTTAAACCAAAGTTCAACTTTTTCAGCTAAAAATGATGCCGTTGTTAATACCTCTCAATTAGTCAATCAAACATATAGTGAAATTGCTGAAATACCTATTTTGAAGCAAATGAGAACTAAAAAACGGAAAGGTTTCCGGAGAAAAAGAAGAACCTATAATTCTACAGAATATTACTATGAACGCTTTTATTCTAAAGAGAAATCTTTAGTAACTGCAGGAAACAATTTAATTATCAATGCTGTAGATGGAAATGTTATCAACGACCAAGTAGAAGAACCTGTCGGAGCATTTCGTTTTGGCCGCGATGAAGTCCCTGATCTTAAATCCGGACAAGTTTTAGTAGATTTGACTTTGCCTCGTGGTAATAATGGTATGTTTGCTGTCAGCAACAATCCCAAATATATGGTTACATCAACGGTAGATTATTTCGGCAAAAACTTTGCCGGATCAGATTATTTCTTTGATCGCATTACCCCATTTTCCGGTCAATACAACACTCGTAAAATGTTGGGAGATCCGGCTTATGAAACTCGCCTTGTTATGGATGCCATCCGTAAAGCAACTTATGGACATTATCTCGGTAATGGAGAGATTTCAACAGATCTTGACCAAATGAAAGCATTATATAATAATGCAGCAAAAGAATATGAGCGTTTAGATCTTAAAGTCGGCATTGCTCTGACACCGGAACAGATAAAGCAGCTCAACAGCGACATAATATGGTATGTGGAAAAAGAGGTAAACGGAGAAAAAGTTCTTGTTCCTGAACTCTACTTATGTGATGCTACACTTGATAAAATTAAGATTGGTGGGTACGGAGCTAAAATGACCGGACAAAATATTTCAATTTCATCTGGTAATATCAGTAACTCTGGCGATATGTTTGCTCAAAACGAGATTTTGCTTAAAACTCAAGATCTGTTGAACGAAAGCAATCGCGGTCATACCGCTCGTATTATTGGTAATGTGACCAACATTGAGACATCTTCTTTAAAAAATAGCGGGGCTAAAATTGATGGTAATATCACAAACATTAAAGCTGATAATATCCATAATGAAGCTAAACTATATACAGAAGATGCAGTTTGGGGAATAACAAGACAGGAAAAAGATGGAGCAATATCCGGTAACAATTTGAATATTGAAACAGAAAACCTCACAAATATAGCGGGAGAAATAAAAGGTGGCAATATTTCAATTAAGACCGATGATATAACAAATACAAACCGTGTATTTAAAGATAACAAATATTATGGAAATGGCTATTCACATACAGAAACTGAAGGAAAACAAGCAAAAATTACAGCTGAGGGACATTTAGATATTGAAGCTGGAGATATTACTAATCGAGGCAGTAAAATTGGAGGAAAAACTACCAACATTAAGGCTGACAATATTCTGAATGAAACCAATGTTCTGACAAATGAGAGTGAAGCTCATGGTAAAAAATGGAGAAATTATAATCTGGAGCAGAAAACTGGAACAGAAGCGACCATCTATGGCGATGATGGTATAGCTGTTAATGTTGAGAATAATTACATTAGCAAGGGTGCAAAACTTGAAAGCAAAAATGGAGATGTTTCTTTAGAGGCCGGAGATATAATATTAGAAAGTATTGAACTGCATAATAGAAGTGAATCTTACAGAAAGAAAAAAGGAACATTAAAGAAGAAAACAACAACATCAATCAGCGATAGCTTGAAAAATGTTGGGTCGTCTATAGTATCAGGTGGTAATGCTTTAGTAAATTCTGTTAAAGATTTATTTGCCAGAGGAGCAAAAGTTGAAGCAGGTAATGATGCTCAAGTAATTGTGGGCGGAGATGCGAACATTGTTGCAGCTCAAGATCATTCATACTCCTTTACAAAGAAAACAAAATCATCTTGGGGTGGTCTGAAAAAGTCAAAAGATATTGTAGAGCATGAAGAAAATCGCTTAAAAGGCTCTAGTGTTAAATCATCTGAAGGTTTAACTATTGTCTCAGGTAAAGACACAAATATTGTTGCTTCGGATTTAACAGCTGGAAAAGATGTTAATATTTTGGCTGGCTACAAAGCCGGAGAAGACGGAAAACTTAAAAAATCAGGCGAAAACGGAT
>CAZRHI010000107.1:0-5100 GCA_964599945.1 uncultured Acetobacter sp.
ATATACGCTGCCGGATCGGTCGACCCTTGACCCACGGCTTCAGCCACATTTCGGGGTTGCTCATATAAGACAAGATTATGATAAAGCGGCATATTACTATGTGAAAAGCTTGGAAAAGGGGATGGTAAATGAAAAATTACTAGGTAAAACCTATGTAATTTTAGCTTCGCAAGGACGAATTGATGAAGCTCAAAAATATGCGAAAATAGCTAAAGAATCAGGTGATAACAATAGTTTTATAGATGTAATCTCTGCTGTTTATGATTTTAAGCATGGAAAATATGATGAAGCAAGAAAAACATTAAATCAGATTCAAGAAAAAACATATAAAACCCTTATTACACCGTTGTTTAATGCTTGGAGCTACGTTGGGGAGGGAAATTATAATCAAGCTATAGCAGAACTGGGTAAGCTGGCGTCTATTGATGAAGTAAAAACAGTATATTATCTGCATAAGGGGTTAATTTCTGAATATTTCAAAGATAATAAACAGGCAGAGAAAAGTTATGACGTCATTATTTCAGATAGAAGTAACGATGTATCGTTTAGAGCTTTGCAGCTAATGACAAATTTTTTAGTTCGGAATAATAAAAAAGATAAAGCAGAAAGCTTAATTGCAAAATATTATGGCTCTAGCAATCTAAAAGAGATGTTATCAATCCTTAATAATAAAGTAAAAAAGAGTAACTCTTCTGTTTCTCCAATAGTAAATTCAGCAAATGCTGGTGTCGGCGAGATTTTTTTGGAAATTGCTTTATTGTTTAAAGTTTCTCCAACAGGATATGATTATGCGCAAATGTATATGGCAATCTCAGAATATTTTAACCCAGATAACGATATTACCAAATTAGCAATGGCGGATATATTTGAAGAACGGTTAATGTATCAAGATGCTAATAAATATTACGATTCGGTAAATAAAAAATCTGAAGTATTTTACCCTGCGCAAATAAAAAAAGCGAATAACTTGTCAGAAGAAAAAAAATATGATGCAGCAATAAAGGTATTAAAACAGCTATTGAAAGATAATCCTAAAAATTTCCAAGTGTTGTTTAATTTAGCAGATGTTTTAAGAATGAATAACAACCAATCAGATGCTATTAAATATTATAACGAGGCAATTAGTTCAATTTTTTATGAAAGCGAAAAGTATTGGCCAGTATATTATGCATTAGCAGTTTCGTATGATAAAAATAACGAATGGCTAAAAGCACAAGAAAGCCTTGAAAAAGCCCTGAAATTGAGTAATCGACATCCTCAAGTTTTAAATTACTTAGGATATAGCTGGTTGAAATATAATTTAAATATAGATTCTGCTGCTGCCATGATTTTAGAGGCTTATGAAAAAGAACCAAACGACGGGGTGATTATAGATAGCCTTGGTTGGGTGTATTTCAAAATAGGGGATTATAAAAACGCTATATTTTATCTAGAAAAAGCTTCAGAGCTAAATCCGCAAAATGCTGTTATAAGTGATCACTTGGGGGATGCGTATTGGTTTGGTGGGCGCAAAAATGAAGCAGTGTTTCTCTGGAGACAAGCCCTAAAGCAAAAGGAAGATAAAGAAGATTTAAATATTAAAGCAGTAAAAAGCAAAATAGAAAATGGCGTGAAAAACATTTCCACGCTAACAATTCACGATGAAAACCTGCGCAAAAGTCTGCATAGCTTGAACGATATAACCGAATAAAGAAAGTTCTTATTTTTGATATTTGGAGATGAGTGCTTGTAGCTCTTCTGCTAAAGAAGCAACCAATGTGGAGTCTTTTCCCTCGATTCTCAACTTAATAACTGGTTCAGTACCAGATTTGCGCGCAATAACATTGCTATCTTCTCCAAGAACTGTCTTTGCATGAGCTAATGCTATTTTAACATCGTCATATTCTACACTTTCTTGCATATATTCTTTTGTTGAAAATCGAATATTTTTAATAACACAAGGGTAGGGGGTAAAAATTGGGAAGATTTCACTCATTTGTCTTCCGTCTTCCAAATAGGCAAGAGCTAAAACAATAGCAGTTGCAAGAGCATCTCCGCTAACAGCATAATCAGATAAAACAATATGTCCAACCAGCTCGCCACCAAGAGAAGAATGAGTTTCTTTCATTAAATCAATTACATATCTTTCACCGACCTTGCTTTTTTTGTGAATAATATTGTGTTTTGCAAAATATTCGCCAAGCCCCAAGTTGGACCATTCAGTGCTAACCACAGTATTAGCAGAAAGTTTATTATGCTTTTTTAAATATTGCGCTAAAAAACAAAGCAACTGGTCGCCGTCGATAACTTCACCATTATTATCAACTAAAATAATTCTATCACCATCACCGTCTACAGCAATTCCAAAGTGTGCGCGTGAGGCTTTAACAGTTTCAGATAATTGTTCTGTGTGTTGTGAGCCACAATCTTTATTGATATTATATCCGTCAGGAGTGTTGTTTATGGTGATAATATCCGCCCCCAACTCTTTAAAGGTTTGTGGTAATATTGAAAAATATGAACCATTTGCACAGTCAAGCACAACATTCAAACCAGTTAACGCATTATAAGAAGGAGCAATTTTACGCATAGAGGAAATATAATTCTCTATAACAGTTTCATTTTTGATAATTCGCCCAAGTGGGAGGGATGAGGAGCTTTGGATTGGTTTGTTATTATTAGTTTTGTCGCTATAGTTATTGTTCTTATTGTTATTCTTATTGTTCTTGTCGCTTTTTGTGTCCAAAAGCTCCTCAATCTGAGCATAAAACTCATCGGAAAATTTATCACCATGTTTATCAATAAGTTTTATGCCATTGTCTTGATATGGGTTATGAGATGCGGTAATCATCAATGCCATATCAACATCAAGAGATTTTGTTTGTAAAGTAATAAGCGGAGTAGGAACAACACCTAAAGAAATAACAGAAACACCATTGGCAGTAAAACCAGCACTTAACGCGGCTTCAATCATATCTCCAGAAACGCGCGTATCCTTGCCAATAGCGACTATTTTTTTTTCCGTACAAACTAACGTACTCAAAACTTCCGCTAAAGAAAAGCAAAAGTTTGCGTTAATTGGATAAAGGTTTGCTGTTCCTCGAACACCATCTGTGCCAAATAATTTATTAACCATTATATTAAGCTCCAAAATCAATTTTTACGCTCCTAGATTACGAGCAGAAAAAAGAGATTGCAAGCTTGTTTTACTACATATTATAAAACATACCTTAAACCAATATAGATTTCTTGGTCATCTAAGTCTGTTGAGCCATTAAGGGTAGAAAGGTCTCCCATATCATAATAACGGTATCCAACATCAACATTTAGACGATTCGTTACCTTTGCAGAAATACCAGCACCTAAAGACCAGGTGAAGGCATCACTTTTAGCTTTATAATTAAAATCAACAATATCAATAGCAGAATTTATCTTACTACGAGTAAAACCAATACCTGCATTGACAAAAGGTGTAAACCAAGTATAAGGGAAGAAGTCATAGTACACAACAAACATATATGAATAAGACTTGAATTTGCTATCAACAATACCAGTAGACTGTTTGTTGCTTTTTCTCCAAACATATTCTAGCTCTGCTCTAAAATGCTCATATCTATACCCAATCCCACCACTGGCAAGAAATCTCTTTTTATCAATAAGGTGGTCAGAGCTAGTTGTGTGTACAGAACCTCTGTCGTCTTTAAGTTTATATTTTGCTTGCCCAACTCGTCCTGCAATATAAAATCCATCACACTCTGCATGTGATGCTGTTGCTTGCATCATTCCTGCAAAAGCTAAAAGAGTTAAGGTCTTAGTTATTTTTGTCATAAAAAACTCCAAATAAATGGTTTGAGAATCGATGATAGACAAAAAATAACACAAAATTTGAACAAATCAAGTAAAAAATTAAAAAACAGTTAAAAAATAATACAAGATTATTAAAAAATCGTTTTTATGACTTAAAAACATTGCTTTTTTAACAAATTATGATAAAGAAAAAACATGGTGGTCAGATAGCTGCGCTGGTAACCCCAGTGAGGAAAGTCCGAGCGTCATGGAAACAAGATACCGGATAACGTCCGGCTAGAGAAATCTAAGGGAAAGTGCCGCAGAAAATTACCGCCGGAATATATTTCGGTAAGGTTGAAAAGGCGGTGTAAGAGACCACCGCGAAGCTGGCAACAGTTTCGGCAAGGTAAACCCTATCCGATGCAAGACCAAGTTAGGAGGGCTTTGATTTTTTCAAGGTTACACGGGGCGTTTCCAACCCGCTCCAGAGGTAGGTCGCGATGAGCGTGAAGGTGACTTCGCGCCAAGATGAATAGCTATCGTTTCAAATCCTGCTTTCGGGCAGGCAAATGGAATACAGAACCCGGCTTATAGACCGCCTGCTTTTATAATTTTATTCTGAGCTTTGCTTTTCAGACAGCAAAGAATTAGAAATTGTTGACAAGGAAGAGATGAATGCAAATGCAGCAAACTTTGGCAAGCCCCGTTTCTATGAAAGGTATAGGCTTACATTCGGGCTGTGAGGTTAATTTAACACTCAAGCCGGCACCGGAAAATTTCGGAATAGTATTCAAAAGGGTTGATCTCCCATCTCAGCCAGAACTGAAAGCGCTATATTCCGGTATTGTCGATACGCGAAATTGCTCTTGTCTGGAGGATAAAACCGGAAATCTGGTCTCAACGATTGAGCATTTGATGGCAGCTTTGGCCGTAAAAGGAATAGATAATGCTCTGGTTGAGGTTGATAATCAGGAATTGCCGATTATGGATGGCAGCGCCAAAGTTTTTTACGATGTTTTGAAAGAGGCACAACTCGTTTCGCAAGCCGCGCCGCGTCGGCAATTAAAAGTGTTGAAAGAAGTTTCTTTTAATGATGATAAAGGAAATCAGGTCATTCTGAAACCGGCGGAAGAAGGTTTGCATATAAAGTTTGAAATAGAATTTCCGTCAAAAATCGTCGGGCATCAGATATTTGATGCAAAAATCGATGCTGAAGTTTTTGCAAAAGAAATTGCGCCTTGTCGTACTTTTTGTGAAAAATATCAGGTTGATTATCTGAAATCCCTCGGGTTAATTAAAGGGGGAAGTCTGGAAAATGCCGTGGTTTTGGAC
>CAZRHI010000108.1:0-5071 GCA_964599945.1 uncultured Acetobacter sp.
ATCAATATTCGCAAGATTGTTGTTATAGGCAACGATAAAGTTAGCGATTGGACGATTAAAGGCGTGACGAAAAAATATAAAAACACCTGCATGGGCTTGCCACAGATTAACCAAATGATGAACGAAATCACCGATATATACATCAAAAAAGGTTATGTTACCTCGCGCGCATTCTTGCCAATGCCGCAAACCCGCCTTAAAAAAGGCATTTTAGAAATTAAGGTCGTTGAGGGTAAAATCTCAAAGTTTGAGGGCTTAGGCAAGTTGCAAACAGTAACCGCATTTCCATTTCTAACCGGCTCAATCCTTAATTTACGAGATATAGAGCAGGGGATAGATCAGTTAAATCGCTTAGCATCCAACTCCGCAAAAATGGAAATTAAGCCCGATGATAAAAATGAATATAGCAAAATAGAAATCTTAAACGAGCCAAAAGGAACAACCCGTTTGACATTTTTTAGTGATAATGCAGGTTCGGAATCAACGGGAGAAACACGCTTCGGTATGCGTGCCGCACAAGATAATTTGTTAGGATTAAACGAACAAATCAATATGAGCTTTGCCAAAGCCCCGAGTAAAAGCTCAGATCACCGCGATGCGGATTATTTAACCGTCGGTGCTTCAATCCCTTTGGGTTATTGGACTTTGAACAACAATTTCTCGTGGTCTGATTACCGTACAAGTTTTCCGCTATATACAGGGGATCGTTTTTACTCCTATGGTAATAGTGTAACAAATAATCTAAATTTAGAGCGCTTGCTTGCTCGTGGGCAAAGATATAAAATCTCAGCCAATGCAGGAATAACTTATAAGCGCAATCAAAATTATTCACGAGTGCTTGATTTTAAAATGAAAAACGAAGTATCAAGTCGTGATTTAACAATAGCTAATGTTGGACTTTCCTCTACATTCTACTTTGATAATGGTGTTTTATACTTAAATCCAAGCTATAATAAAGGTACAAAATGGTTCGGCGCATTAAACGATAATCATGGCAATTACGATCAATCCGCGCAGTATGAAGCGTGGAAACTCTATGCGTATGGTTCGTTGAATATTTTCAACATAGCGACATACAACACCACTTTTGATGGTCAATATTCTAAAGATGAGCTGTATGGTACAGAAGCCTACTATATTGGTGGGGAATACTCTGTGCGCGGTTTCCGCAATGAGGGTGTACAGGGAGATAGCGGCTATTCATGGCGCAACGATGTTGATTTTAATGTCGCAAAGCTACTTAAAAACGAAAATGAACTCTTAAAGGGCATAGATTTTGGGCCTTTTATAGATTATGGGTATGTTCATAGTAATAACAATGGCATAAAATCAGACATTCTGTCTGGTGCGGGCGGTAAAGTTTCATTTAAATATGGATATTTTGATAGTTCAATCGGCTATGCAACAGTTCTTAAAAAGCCTAATTGGATTGATGAAAACGAAGCTGTTTACTTATATGCAGGGTTTAATTTTAGTTTTAATTAGACATAAAAAAAGCTCCCCTGTGCCAAGATGACACAGGGGATTATTCTATTTTCCGTTTTTCTCACTCCGTACAATCTCAACAATACCGAAAGCAGAAACCGCCAGCGCGACAATATGCTCAACGAGTTCGGGGCTGAGAGCCACACCAACGCCGGATAACAAACTGATTAAACCGCGCCACGTTGAGGGCTGATTAAGTTTTAATACTTCTATGAGTTTTAGCATTTTCGTTCCTTTCATAAAAAAAGCCCGAAAGGGCAGGTTAATAAATAGCGTCAATTCCTTGTTGTATTGTTTCGTCCGAATAAGGCTGTGTGCCGTTTTCCATACGAATAATCGCCTTAATAAACACGGTCAAAACGCCGCGTTCTTCAATGTTAATCATAACATCGGGCAATACGCCGAGTTGTTTGGCGACCGACTGCACATAGGCCGTCGTCTGGTTTTCGTTTGGCGGCGCATAACGGCTGATAATCTGCCGTACTGTTTTTAAGCCATAGATTTTCTTATAGTTAATCAAAACTTTGGCAAGCGCACGGATGCCCGCAACCGGCGTGTTGAAAACGCAAAAGGACGGATCTTGTAATTTTCCGTCCTTTTTAAGCCCGAGCCAGTCCGCGCCCCATCGAATGTTCCCGGGGTTATTATTTCTTATGCCGCGTGGTAACTGCTGATTCATTGTGTATCTCCCATATAAGTTGCCGTAAATCATCAATTTTGAGTTCAAGCCGGTTGATATGCACTTGTGTTGCATATTCTTTTGCGACCTGAACCTTAAAGTCGTTTAATTCCTTGCGTATCTCGCCAAATTTATACACGAGCCATACAAACGCCGGAACGCAAACGATTTGCAAAAATTGTAACCAATCCATAACTATCTCCTTAAGTTTGATGTACCCGATTATCTTCAATCACCGCCGTAATCTCCACCTTTGTTGAACGCGGACGAATGCCGGTAACTCTAGCCAATACGCTCCACTTATCAGCAAGGCCAAAAGCAAAGTGCGTGCGCTCAATGTTGGTATCGGTCAAAATCTCAATGGCGGGCATCTCTGTCAATAAAACCTCGGTATCGTAATCGGTTGGCGTTACAACATACGGACCGGACAAAGAGCCGTCCTTTTTACGAAGCGCAAGATAATGTGGCTTTCCCTCAATAAACGATACAGGCTCGGAAAGTGTGAGTTTTAAGCCATCTTGTGCTAAAATCTCGCCGCCTTGCCCCCAATGCGCCATATCATGCGTAATCGCAATAAGGTCGCCATAGCTTGGAATCAAGCCCTCAAGCTCGGTCGTAAAGGTAACAATCCGCCGCCGATAGCGGTTCGCGAGAGCCATATAAACCGCCTCACGCTGAGCCTGCGCCTTATTTGTACAGCCAAACAGTTCCACCGTTGCCGTTTTGTCAGAACTCGAACCCACAAAGGTTCCCGTAACCTCTGAGGTTTTCCACGTTCGCTCTGAAAAATACTCCACACAAACGCTGTCTGCCGTATCTTCAGAAGGCATAACGTATTGAATAGAGAGTGAGTTTTTGACAATGTTGCGCGAGCCGAAAAGGGCAACAGGAATAGTTCTCGGCTCATCTCGTACAAACCGTACAATCCCGCCATGAATAAACGAAATTGCCCGTCCAACCTTAGCCGTCCGTGATAAAGCCTCATAAACTGTGAGCTTGCTATCGAAAACAGCATTAAAGGTATCTCCGCGCTTGCTCCAAATCTGATCAAGTTGATACAGCGCGGGCAAATCAATAGATTTGTCAGAAAGCCTTGCACCATAATTAGCTTTTAAGATATCCGCAAGCGCCCATGCAATCGAGCGGGTAGGGGTTAACGCACTCCAGCCACCATCAGGCGACCAAGTCTGTAATTTGCGCGTAACGATACAGTTGACCATACGAGAGGAACGTTGCGAGAGGTTATCTGTCGCGCGCATAATAACCGCCAAAAGCGTAACATTGCCATAGTTTTTAGAAGAAACAATGTAGCCTTTAGCGGTTGCCCAACGAATCTCGTGTCCGGCACGCGCGCTACCATCCTTATCGTCTAAACGTGTCGCCCGAACTTCATATCGACCTTCTGCCACCGCATAAGTATAAGTCCGATACATTGCGTTATGATTGCTTGAGGTTAAGCTCTCTGTGCCAAGCGTAATCCAACCGCCAAGCGCATTATCTTCATCGTCAATAAGCCTCGCTTCAACCCGCCATTGTATGGTTTTACTACCCATTGTGCCATTGTCGTTCGCATAGTAACACCCACGTTGAAAAGCCATATCAACCTCGATTTTATTGACAACACTCTCAGTCGGATTAAGCACAAAAGGCCCGCAAATCGTTCCCTTAAGGAGCTCTTGCCCGGCTACTTCGTTTGAGGTAACGACATCTTCCTCAAAAAGCGTATTTTTCTCTCCGGGCTTAATAATTTGATAGGTAATCTCTTCAAAAGAGCCGATCGGCGTATCCTCAATGCGAATTTGCTCAATATCATATTCACCTTGCCCGATACAATGGAGCTGATAGACATACTGTTCATCATTTTTGTATTTGTAATAAGGTTGCGAGGCAAAATCCGGATAAATCAGGTGTCTGCCATAAATAACAGGAATAGGACTGCCAAGCCGAGCCTCATTTCCTTGTGCTTGCAAGGAATAAGTCGGGCTTTGTGTGTAGGCAGATGAGGTCATTCCGTTTAAGGCAGGCTTAGGCGTTGGCACAAGCGTATTGATAAGAATACTTCCACCAACCGACACACCTGCCGCCGCAACACCACCCCAAACCGCGCCGTACGCTGCACCGACCGCACCACCGGTATAAATTGTCGCCGCCACCAATGCTACCATTAAAACGACATTTAGCGGATTAGAGCTTTTACCGCCACCGCCTAAAGGAAGAGTTATAAAACAAACAACTGCGTTCGGCTGAAGCACAATGTCCCAATCTCTCCGAAGCACCGCAACCCCATCAACCAAACAAACAGTTGGAAAAGATAAGTCAACATTTTGCGCCTCAGCAACCTCAGAAATTGTCTGTAAAGTCGGCACAATACAACTTATTTTCCCTTTATTGGAGTTAAAGGGATTTGTGAAGTAATTAAAATAAATCATTGAATTAAACTTGTTTTATCTTTACTCTGTAAAAGCTGTCTAGAAACCATCCTGTTGCATTAAGCGAGATAATATTTTGGAAAACAACCCCGTTGCCACGCACTGAGTGCAACACACCACCGCCGTCAATATCAAGCCATAAGCCAGCGTGAACAGGGTGTTTCGCTTGCCGCATCAGTACCACATCACCATCTTTGGGCGCATCAACTTCCTCAAAGGCGGTAAATGCCAAATCCGTCCGAAACGCCACCAATACATCACGCAAGCATTCGGGATTAACATTCACGCAAGGCACATCATATCCATACTCTTCCTTTAGCACATAACGAACAAAGCCCCAACAGTCAAAACTGTCAGGGCCTTGCTGACCTGCCACCCACGGGCGACCTATGTATTTATTTGCAAAATGTGTCATCGTGATAACCCCGGATATTTTTTCACCGTATAGTTCTCTGCCGGAAAAGATTTGTTGCCAATA
>CAZRHI010000109.1:0-4996 GCA_964599945.1 uncultured Acetobacter sp.
ATGAGGCAACCACCTCAAAAATCAGCGAAGAGCAGTTGTTTTATTGCAAACAACGTGGACTTTCGGAAGAGGATGCCGTGAGCTTGATTGTGAACGGATTTTGCAAAGAAGTTATGCAAAAACTACCTATGGAGTTTGCGATTGAGGCGGCGAAGTTGATTGATATTTCGCTTGAGGGTAGCGTGGGGTAAATAAAAACAGTTTTTTATCTGTAGTATTGATAATTTGGGTATCTGGACTTTCCTGTTGATATACCCTTTTTGCATTTATAAATTAAATATTTGGTCCTTCCTATTTCTTCTCTGTCTTTATCTTTTACCTCAAATCCATACGGACAATCTTCATGGGCTTTTTTATAGCAATCTCCTAATGTTGTGAATTCAGTTTCAGCTGTAGCTTCGTATACAGTTTCTCCGTCTTTATCAATATATAATGGAGTAGATGAAACACAAGCACAACATAGCAAAAAAGATAAAACAATCAATTTTTTCATAAATTCTTATCTCCAAATTTTTATTAAAAAAACCGCCTTAAAAAGGCAGTCGGAGAGTTAGAAAATCATGTTAGTTGAAATGACCGTTTAGCCTTTAAAGCACAAGAGCTTCTGAACATACGCTAGAACCTCCCCGACCATTTGCACAATCGGGGATATATTTATTGTTACCTTTATTTTAAGATAACAATATGACGATGCCATACCCAGCACCGCAACTAACTAAAGAGTTTTCTAAGACTCCGAGCCAACCTTGGCTCTAACATATATGTTTTCATATATGCTATGTTTAGGATATTGGATTTTTGCGATTAGTCAAGCAGAAATATTGCTATGAAAAAAGCCACTCTTTCGAGTGGCTTTGGTTTACTTCCCGTTATTGATAATTTTGATAGCGTCATCAATGGTTATCTCGCCCCCTTTGAGGGCTGACGGAATACGATAATTATTTTTACCGCATTTGATATATTCACCATAACGTCCTGTTGCAAGCTGAATATCCTCTTTAGACTTTGGGTGTTTGCCTAACACTTTTGCCTCGGCTTTCGGCGCGACATTTTCAAGCAACTCCTCAGCACGCTCTAGGGTGATATTAAAGATATTATCCGCCCCTGTTAAAGAGCGAGATTTTGTGCCTTGCTTGATATATTGCCCGAACTTGCCAATATTGACGCTGATGTCATTGCCTAAATCTTTCGGCAGAGCAATAAGCGTTTCGGCTTGTTCAAAAGTTAACTCCGCAGGGTTTACAAACTTCGGCAAAGCAACACGTTTGGGCTTTTCTGTTGTGGCGGTTGCGTCCTCACCGAGTTGAACATAGAATCCGTACGGACCTTTTTTAAGATACACATTCAGCCCACAATGCTCACCCAAAACTTTGTCTTCGGGATTTGGCTTTTTCTCTGCACCCTGCTCTTCTTCCTCTTTGACATCTGTTAAAGGCATTGTGTATTTGCATTCGGGATAATTTGAACAGCCTAAAAACGCGCCAAACTTGCCAAGCTTAATGCTTAAATGACCTTTGCCACACTCAGGACACAAGCGTGGGTCTGAGCCGTCTTCTTTTTCTGGAAACAGGTGATATGCCAAAACTTCATCAATCTTATCAATCACCTCGCTGATTTGCAATGGCTGCACGGCTTGGATATTATTATAAAACTTCGCCCAGAAGCCTGTTAGGAGCTTTTTCCACTCCATTGAACCAGCAGATACGTCATCTAAAAACTCTTCCATTTGTGCTGTGAAGTCATACTCTACATATTTTTTGAAGAAATTTTCCAGAAAGATTGTTACGATACGCCCACGATCTTCGGGGATAAAGCGCAATTTTTCGACCTTCACATATTTACGCTCCTGCAGAACGGCAATAATTGAAGCGTATGTTGACGGACGACCGATACCCAATTCCTCGAGCTTTTTCACCAAACTTGCCTCGGTAAAGCGTGGCGGAGGGGTGGTGAAATGTTGCTCAGGCTTAATCGCTTTTTTAGAAACAGCGTCGCCCTCATTCACATTTGGCAGTAAGCGGTTTTCATCATCATCGTTATCATCATCTTTACCCTCTTGATACAGTTTCAAAAAGCCGTCAAATGCGATAACTTGCCCATTTGCACGGAGCAAAATTTTCTTATCTCTTGAAAGGGAATCGATTGTTACTTTATCAAGAACTGCAGGTTCCATTTGGCAAGCGATTGTTCGTTTCCAGATAAGCTCATAAAGCTTATGCTCGTCTGGATCAATTTTTCCTTCCATTTTCTTGGGCGTGTTCATTACATCTGCTGGACGAATCGCCTCGTGCGCTTCTTGCGCGTTTTTAGATTTGGTTTTATATTCTTTGGCAGATTTCGGCAAATAACTCTCACCAAAATATTTGAGAATCGCCTCACGACAAGCAGAAATTGCTTCCGCAGAAAGATTTACCGCATCCGTTCTCATGTAGGTAATGTAACCTGATTCATATAATTTTTGGGCTACCTGCATGGTTTTTTTAGCAGAGAATCGGAGTTTACGGGCAGCCTCTTGTTGGAGGGTTGAGGTGGTGAACGGTGGGGCAGGATAACGATTTGCTTTTTTGCGTTCGATTTTGGAAATCGCAAACTCTTCAGCCTCAATTTTGGCTTTTGCCTCTTCAGCCTTTTCTTTGGTGTTTATATCAAATTTTTCAAGCTTTTTACCATCTAGATTGATGAGGTGTGAAGGGATTAGCGAATCGTCTTTTGTTCCTAAATCCACATCAACCGTCCAATATTCTTCGGGCTTAAACTTTTCAATTTCCATTTCACGTTCACAGATTAAACGAAGTGCCACGGATTGCACTCTGCCTGCAGACTTTGACCCTGGGAGTTTGCGCCATAGCACTGGGGAGAGTGTGAACCCAACCAGATAATCTAATGCACGGCGCGCCATATAGGCAGATACGAGGTTATCATCTATCTGGCGTGGGTTTTGGATTGCATCGGTTACAGCGTGCTTGGTAATTTCGTGAAACACAACACGCTCAATTTGCTTTCCTTTTAATTTCTTTTTTGAAGATAGTTCCTCCAATATATGCCATGCGATAGCTTCACCTTCTCTATCTGGGTCGGATGCGAGGACTAACGTATCACAATCTTTAAGAGCAGTAACAATATCGTTTAAGCGTTTTTTACCGCCTGTACTTAACTCCCACACCATTTTAAAATCTTCATCAGGGTTTACAGAGCCGTCTTTGCTTGGCAAATCGCGGATATGCCCATAGCTTGCTAAAACTTTATAATCTTTACCAAGGTATTTGTTAATTGTCTTTGCTTTTGCTGGAGACTCTACTACAACTAATTTCATCTTAAAACCCCTTAAGTTTTAGCCACTTTATTACCTGGAAGACGTGTGATTTTATCTTCCAGTTCTAATTCCATTAACATTATCAATACTTGTTCCGTCGGTAAACCGCTTGCTCGTATCAGCTCGTCAATACCCTCACCGCTTTCGGAGATAAGTGATAATAATTTACCATATTCGTCTGTTTCCTCTGATATATCAGAATTATTTTTCACATTGTCAAGTGAATATTCAAATAAATCCGCGGTTTCGGGTTCTTTCATTTTTTGTGGAGCGCACTTGACTGCTGAAAAATTAAATGTTTCCACAATATCTGTGGCGGTTTCAACAAGTGTTGCCCCTTCTTTTAAAAGCTTATTACAACCAGATGCGCGCCCGTCATATGGTGCACCAGGAACAGCATAAACATCTCGCCCTTGCTCTAAAGCTTGATGTGCGGTAATCAGCGAACCAGATTGGATTCCCGCTTCTACCACTAAAACACCTTTACTCACCCCTGAAACAATACGATTTCGACGAGGAAAGTTTGATGCCTGTGGTTGTGTATGAAATGGATATTCTGATAAAACAAGTCCTGTTTTTCCCAACTCTTGATATAGTTTTTCATTTTCTTTCGGATAAACCACATCAACCCCTGTGCCAACCACTGCGATTGTTTTCCCTTTTGCTCGCAAAGCCCCTGTGTGAGCTGCTGTATCTATTCCTCGAGCCATTCCTGATACGATAATTATATCTTGGTTTGCTATTTCAAAAGAAATTTGCTCTGCCAGTTTGCGTGCACTTAAAGATGCGTTACGAGAACCAACCACCGCCAACATATTATCATTTTTTAGCAAATCAACATTACCAAGAGCATAGAGAATCGGCGGAGCATCTTCTATCTGTCTCAAGTTATAGGGGTAAAGTTCATCTTCAATCGTGATAATTTGTACTTTCTTAATTTCTGCGGTCATCACCTCTTCTTCAGCTTTTGCCTTTGGGAAGATTTTGCGTTTGAAAGCTATCTCTTCTAAAGCCTTTTCCACACCACCATAACGAGAGACGATTTTTTTAAAATTAACAGGACCAATCCCTGTTGTATTGATTAACTGAATGTAAGATATGAGTTTTTGTTTGTTCACTTTTATTCTTCTTATTGTTGTTTCTTTAATTTGATTTTACTCTCTTCACCTTTTAAAAGGCGTTTGATGTTTGCATGATGTCTAACAATAACCAATATGATTATTGCAGAATAGAAATATGTATATTCCGGTGTGGGCGCATAAAAATATGAAAATAGCGGAACAAGCGCAGACGCAGTTAACGCCGACAATGACGAATACTTAAAAGCAAATGCCATTACAAGCCAAACAGCCAGCGCACACAACGCAACAGGATAACAGGTTACTAATATAAACCCAAACGCAGAGGCAACACCCTTTCCTCCCTTGAATTTTAACCACACTGGGAAATTATGCCCGATTACCCCAAACGAGCCAGCAATGAGCGATGCCGTTATAGAATCCGCAGATGTTACCACTTTCTCCGCAATTAGCGCAGCAATACCAGCCTTAAACGCGTCGCATAAAACTGTAAGCAAGCCTAATGTCTTATTACCTGTACGTAGAACATTTGTCGCACCAATATTTCCTGAACCTATTTTTCGAATATCTCCATAGCCTGCCAATCTCGTTAAAATCAACCCAA
>CAZRHI010000110.1:0-4980 GCA_964599945.1 uncultured Acetobacter sp.
AAAGGTCATAACTGTTGCTGGTAATCTTAATCATTTGGCTTGGACAGAGTATCATAATGTGTCGCCCCTTGTTGAATCTATGAATTTGGAAAGCTATCGTAAACAATTTTCCGCTATTAAGCAAATTCATTATGTGGGAAGTGATGATAAAGTTATCACGCCTCTTTTGGTTAGGCAATTTGTGGACAATGATGATTTGGTCGTGGAGGTTTTGGGGGCAGAACATAATTCTGGTTGGGAGAGTGTTTACCAATCAATCAGAGAAGAACGGTAAAAGAAAATCCTCGTTTTTAGGCGAGGATTTTTCTTCTAATAAATAGAGCTTTTTACTGCGAAATAAATTATTCCCCAGATAATTGCCATACAGATAAATGCTAATATTTTGCTTTTTTCATATTCTTTATATGTGCGCCACATACCAACAACGCAGACACATGAATAACCAATAAGGGTTAAAAAGGATGCTGTGTAAAAACAGAGCCAAGCGAATGCCCAAGGGTTCATGCTTAAAATAGAGATATTATCAAATACAGCTTTGAGAAATTGCGTGTTGTAGCCGACGGTTTGCTTTAATAATATCATCAAAACACGTGTGATGAATGCGGCAATTATCATCCCTAAAACCGAAAATTTCCAAAAAGCTTCGGATAATGAACATTGCCCATAGATAAAACGTCCTAACATTGTAGTTCTCCTTTATAGTATCTTGTTTATTATATAAAGATATTATCTTGTTTGTGCAATCGCTTTTTAAAAGAAACTTACAATATTCTTGTATTTTTTTAACCCAAGTTGTTTGTGAGTGTGGGCGATGTGTTCGTGCAACTCGTTCCACTCAGTGTTTTCTTCAATATATTTTCGGGCTTTTTCAGGCGATTTTGAAAGTTGAATATCTATCACTTTGCTTAATAATTCATACATGGCAGGACTTACCTTGTCAAAATCAATGTGTAAAAGCTTGTTTTCATCAAACCAGATAGCTCCGTGTTTTAAGAGGGTGTTAAACTCAATCAAGTCTATGATTTTGTATGTTTCGGTTGGGAAAATTGGTTTTGCACGCAATAGTAAACGGAAAATCCATGTGGTATAAATCTGTTTTAGGCGTTCTTCTGTGATTATCCCTTGTTTTACATATTCTGGCATGAATGAAATGGAAACTGTGTCTGCTTTGTTTTCTTCAATGATAGATTTACAGATTCCTGGGGAGTTTTGGTATTCGCTTGAGGGACCTAAAGAGTGTCCGTTTTCATGGCCGATAACAAAAATGTGGTCGGCTTCTTTATCATAATATTTATGAAAATTTGGGTGCAAAAATGCGTTTAACATTTTTTTAGTGCGTTCGGGGTCATCACTTTGGCGAACTTGGCGATGATATACGTTTCTTCTGCCTCCACCTGTTTTGATAGATAACTTGTCATTATTAGGGAGGTTTTGTGCCACAGTCATTCCACCACGGCATTGTGCATAATCTCCAGTTAAGCTTACTAAATCGACATCGACCATGGTTTGTTTGACATCAGAATCGTTACTGATATTTTGTTCATATTTATCTGCATAGGGCATCATTTTGCAGAGTTTGGGCATGGTGTCTTTAAATTGTAAGAGAAGCATTGTGCCTTCGTTATTTACGATGCCGACACGCGCTCCTAACATATCTTTGGCAATAACTTCGATATTATGTTCTTTGATTAGTTTGGCGAGTTCTTTGTTTTCTAAAACCGTAGAGGTCATTTCGTCATCATAATTTTCACGGCTTAGGGTGAACTCTAATGGGGTGGCTTGCATCATTGCCCAATGTTTGTCTGCAAGCATATCCATATCTTCATTGTTTTGTAATAATGCTTGGGCTTGCCAAGATAGGAACTCTTTGAAAAGATTGTTTGTGCAGTAGTGGGCGGCAACTTCCAACTCGTTTGCCATTTCTGAAAATTCGTCTTTAAAATATTCGGTATAGTCGATAGCTTTTAATTTGTTTGCTTCACGGACGACCATTGTTCGAGCAGAGAGAATCCGCCGAATCGCGTTTATTTCTCCGCTTTGGAACATTTTAAGCAAGATGTTGTGAAATTCTTCTTCGGTTAAATCGTCTGGATAGAAGTTTTTACCTTTTGGGGTGGTTAGTCCTTTGAAAATATTTATTGGCTCTGCGTCTATTCCATTTGGGCCTGAAACACCATTTAGAGAGTTAAATAATTTTAAGGCAAGTATTGCGTGTTCATCTCCTGATGCAGAGGCTTTTTCCAAGGCTTCCTTTTGCGCGATGTTATGTTTGTTATCTTGCTTTAAGCTTACATTGTTTAAAATTTTGGCTGCGGCAACAAGGTGCTTGAGGGCTTTTTTATCTCCCTCTGTTAGGGCGGTGTATGCTGGAGATGATTCAGAAAGTAATGTTACGTCGGTCATTTCTTCTGAGGTCATCTTTTTTAGTTCATCAATAGAATAGTTTAGTTCGTAGCCATTATATTTTGTCATTTAATGTTATCTCCATTGTTTTGAATTTATAGAATTTCATATCTTCTGTGTGATAGTCTGGGTTGATACCTGTTTGTTGTTTTAGCAAGGTATAGTAGTTTGTTGAATTGTTTTTTTCTTCTGGTAAAAGAAGGGCATATCTTTCTTCATATTGAAAAGCAATGCCGTCGTCTGTGGCGAGAGGGGCGTTAAGTGCTATTTCTTCCTGAGAGGTTAATAAAATGAGTTTTTTTAGGACAGTTTTATCTGGAAATTGGGCTAATGCTGTTTGGAGGTTTTGTTGTAATGAGGTTTGTGAATCGGTTTGGCAGAGGTGGGAGTTTTGGGTGGTTAAGCATATACCTGTATTTTGTAGTAATAAGCTTTTGGAAGCAAAGTCAGTGCTTTTTTTGGGGGTGAAAATGAGCGTTTTGAGCTGTGTTTCATAATCTTTTATAAAATTTGCGAGAGCTAATTGTTCGGTTTCTTGCTTGTTTTCGGGAAGTTGAATCGGGGGGAAACGTTTGTTTATAAGCTGTTGAAGCTTGGGAGATATGGGTTTTTTTAGAGCTTGTTGGTAATTTAGGGCTGTGGGAATGAGCTGATTATGAGTTATGACGGGGAGAAGCTCTTTGGGTTCGGTGGAAATGACGACAGAGTGAGGGGCTGTTAGTGATGTGGTGGTATATAGTTGGGCAAGTTGTAGTAAATAAGGGAGTTCGCTAACCTCTTTAGTGAAAAAAAAGTTTGTTGGGGTGTTTTCTAATTTGGAAAAAGCTGAGGCGATTGTGATGAGGTTTTCACTTGTAATCTTTTTAGGGATAAGAATGGCGTAGGGGAGCGATTGTTCTTTTTTTGAAAATAGTTGAACAATATCTGCATTTTCGTACCAAAGATGAGTTTTTTGAAGAGGGGTATATGTTGAGAGATGTTGTTTGGTGTGGTGAAGAGAGTTGTTAAAGCAGATGATATTAGCAATCAATATTAAAACACTGGCGGTAACAGAGGAAATAATTTTGATTTTACGGCGTTTTATCTTTTTCTTATCCACATAAAGCAACATAGGGTTATTCCTTTATGCTTATATGGCATTTTTCCATGTTAAGTTGTGAGAGTTTGATAATGGCTTTTTCTAAATCTTTTAAAATTGCTTCATCAATTTCTGCGACTAGATTTTTCTTGAGTAAAGCCATTTTGTAGTATTCCTCACCGTTTTCACATTCTTTCCAATAGGTTACATTGCCGTTTTGGTATTGATTTGCCTGTAAGTTTGCCTCTAGCTTATCAAGGGCTGAAACAATTTTTGCTTCTATGGTTTCCTTTGCTTCATATTCTTTATATAGGTTATAAATTTTCTGGTTTAAAGGAGGGGGAAGCATTGATTTTAGTTCTTTGATTGCGATTGTTTCGCGTTGTTGTTTTTCTTTTTTTAGTTCTGGGTGCGCGATTTGGTTGGCTGCGGTGTAATCTCCTGTTTTACCTTCGGCAATGTCATGTACTAAGGCCATTTCAAGCATTTTAGTATAGTCAATATCTGACTTGAGGTATGGCGTAATTAACATCACCAGAAAGGAAAGTTTGAAAATGTGCATAGCATCGTTTTCAGTAGTTCCGTCAAACAAGAGCAAATCTCTTTTGACAACGCATACTTCTTCTAATGCGCGCATAAAATTGATGATTTTATCAATTCTTTTCATAACTTTCCTTTTGGTTTTTTGGGGTTATTTTGCGTTTTTACCAATGAACTTTTTGCCATTCATGTATGGTTGCAATTTTTCTGGAATCCGTACAGTTCCGTCTTTTTGTTGGTGGTTTTCCATGAACGGAGCTAAGATACGAGGGGTGGCGATACCTGTGTTATTTAGGGTATGTACAAATTTTACTTTGCCGTCTTTGTTATCTCTGTATCTTAAATTTGTGCGACGGGCTTGCCATTCGGTAATGTTTGAACAAGAATGGGTTTCACGATAACAATTTTGAGAAGGAGTCCATGCCTCTAAATCGTATTGACGATATTTGGGCGCACCCATATCTCCTGTACAAATTTCAAGAACCTGATATGGCAATTCTAAATCTTGTAAAACTTCTTCAGAGATAGCAAGTAGAGTTTTATGCCATTTTTCACTTTCGGCGATGTCGTTTTTACAGATTACAAATTGTTCGGTTTTTAAGAATTGGTGAACACGAACAAGGCCACGCGTATCTTTTCCTGCAGCACCTGCTTCACGGCGGAAACATGGAGAGAATCCTGCGTATAGAACAGGCAGATCGTTTTCGGATAATATTTCATCAGCGCGTAGGGAGTTTAGCACGAGTTCGGCGGTGCCAGAGAGGTAAATGTCATCTGCTGGCATATAATATATTTCATCTTGTGCAAATGGAAGATAACCCATACCGTATAGTGGTTTTTGTTTAGAGATTGAAGGAACGGTGATGGTTGTGAAGCCATGTGATGCCGATTTATCTAATACGAGCATATGCATTGCTAATTCTAAACGAGATAATTCGTTTTTAATAGCATATATGCGC
>CAZRHI010000111.1:0-4955 GCA_964599945.1 uncultured Acetobacter sp.
TTACTCATGGTTATTCAGCTCCTATTAGCTTAAAGTTAGTTAAAAACAGCCGCAAAGCAAAACACACTCGTTAAGCACGCGGCAGAACGATAAATTCTGACAAGAACTTATAACAATATTTTGGAAGATTCAAGCAAAAACTTCTTGTTTTTGATTTTAAATTAAAGTTTTAAAACAATTAGCTGGCATTATTTTTCTTTTTTCAAAACATCTCAGAACTTATCAATAACTTATAATTTCATTTAACAGTCTTTTAACGTTTTTAGCTTTTAATATCTATATTAAATAGCCTCAACCTTTCCATAAAGAAAACATATGACATTAAAAAAAATAAAACCCGAATTTCTAATCTTTTATTGCGCCCTTTGTATAGAACTAGCCTTTCTATTTTATCAAGCTTTTCACTATCCTTTGCAAGGTGACGAAAATGAACATCTTTACAATGCCTATTTAATTTTCAAAGGATACGTTCCTTATCGCGATTTTTTTGAACATCACAATCCTTTAATGTGGTATATTCTTTCCCCTTTATACATCTTCTTCGAAAACAACGCAAACATTTATTATGTAGCTAGATTTTTAACCTTTATCCAACTACTAGGAATAGCTTATTTTACATACAAAATCTCCCATCGTCTAAACCTAACCCAACCTTATTTTGCACCTCTTTTCTTTCTCGGTTGTAATATAATAAAACAACAAGCCCTACAATTACGACCAGATATACCTATGACTCTATGTACCTTTATCGGATTATACTTCTTTATCTACTATCTAGATGATAAAAAACAAAAAAATCTGAATCTATCTTTATTGTACTTTTTTATTGCCTTTATGTTTTTACAAAAAGCACTAATATTCATTATCCCTATCTGTATCTACCTAATTATCTACCTCTTAAAAAAACAAATACAAATACTCACACTACTACAAGCACTATCTATCCCTTTTCTTTTAACCCTTCTTTATATATTATACTTATATCAAACAGACTCTTTCTCAGTTTACCTTATAAATAACTATAAAATAAATGCCTTTTTTCTAAAAAACAGCATAACAGTTAACACTCTTTATAAATTACTACGCGCACAAACATTCAAGAACCCGATAATAATATCTTTACTATTAAACTCTTTTTTATCTTCTCTCTTCTTTACATATAAAAAAGAAAAAACTTTATCTCTATTTTCCCTCTATACATTTCTAAGCTTTATACTGACCATCTGTACCTATGCTCCCAGTGAACATTACTATATATACTCCATTGCATTGTTCTCCGTTTTATGTTCCATCTTGATAGAAAAAATCAACATTAAACTTTTAGTCCTTTGGTTTTTGATAAATCAACAAATAATCAACCAAACATCCTTAAATAACAACGATCAACCAGATTTACAAAGCTTCATAAAAATAAATCAATTTATAACAAATACAACCAAAGCTGATGATTTAGTTTTCATTCCCACCCCTATTACAGGTCTAAAACAGCAAGCCACTGGATATTATTATTTCGGTCCACACGAAATCGTAAATATAACACATAAAATTTTCCCATATAAAGAACACCCAACAAACGACGAAATTATTCTCAAACATAAACCTAAAGTAATTTATATAGACTATGAACCATCATCAGAAGTATCAAACCTTCTTGATACATCGTATTATACTATTCAAATAAAATTCGTAAAATTATACATCCGAAAAAATAACTAACACTTTTTAGCTAACCTTAACCACAACACTATGCCTATATCCCGTATGTTCGTATCGATATGAATAAAAAAGTTTTTCCCCACAAGCCGTGCAATACGGGCAAACATCAATTTGTTCAACACCACACTCTAAAAGTTGTTGCTTGTTTATTTGTTTCAAATCCACAAAACATTTATCATCACGCACATCAAATCCCTGCCCCATATCTTGAACAGTCAAAGAGAGTGCATCATAAACATCTTTCCCCACTTCATAACATCTCCCACAAATCGCAGGTCCAATCGCAACCTTAATATCTTTAGGCAAAACGCCATAATCGTCAACAAGTCTCCGAACTGCAACTTTTGCCATTTCTTGAGCAGTTCCACGCCACCCCGCATGAGCAATCATAGCACCTTGCCCAAAACAAAAAACCAACGGTGTACAATCTCCAAAATTCATATAAGCAGCACCTTTTTCAATCAATAACCCGTCAGTCTCCCAATAAAAATTTTTTCCTTTTTCAACTTTCGCAATATCCACTCCATGCACAGGCTGATTTGTTGCCATTTTTTCTCCCAAATATTCCTCAACCAATCGCCTATTAGCAGACATATCTTCTTCTTTAAAAAAAAGACATAACTCTCTAGTTGCAAAAAAATGTTCTAAACCTGCCAACAAATCAGATTTCAACACTTTCTTTCCACAAACTTCATCAAAATAAAACACTAGTTTTTAACTTCCTCTTCAACTTCATCTGAAAGCCAAATTGCTTTTTTTATATTTTTTTCCAAAAAAGCCCTGTGGTTTTGCACATCTAATTCTTCCAAAGCAAACCACCTAGGTTCTCTATAAACTCTTTTAATTTCAACAGCTTCACTTGTGAATCCACCTTTTTTATTTACAACACTTGAAGCCAAATCCATTGTTGGCTCAGCCCCACCCAACAATTCCAGATAAACTTCTGCCAAAAGCTGAGCATCTAACAATGCGCCATGGAATGTACGAGCTGAATTATCAATATTAAAACGCTTACACAACGCATCAAGGTTATTTCTCTGCCCTGGAAACTTATTTTTTGCAATTTCTAATGTATCAACAACCCTATCCCATTCATATCCTATATATCCGAGTCGTTTCAATTCAAAGTTAATAAATTTCATATCAAACGTTGCGTTGTGTGCAACGAGTATACCGTCTTCCCCCACAAAATCTATCCAATCTTGTGCCACATCAGCAAAAATTGGAAAATCTTTCAAATATTCGGTTGTCAAACCATGAACTTTAACAACTTCCTCAGGTACTTCTCTTTCTGGATTGATATATTGATGATACGTTTTCCCTGTTGGCACATGGTTAATAAGTTCAACAGCACCAATCTCAACTAATTTATCACCTGTTGTCGGATCAAAACCTGTTGTTTCCGTATCAAAAACAATCTCTCTAATAACTTGCATTGACTACATCTCCTCAACAATACCTAATAAATAACGAATAATCATCCCCTCAGACATGTCAGTTCTAACCACAAAATCAGCTTTTTCACGTTTAACATCTTGTGGTAATTGCAATTTATTTATTCGCTCAAAATCTTCAGCTGTAATATTATCTCTCTTCATCACGCGCTTTTTTTGTTCTTCATAATCCACATCAGCCACAATCACATAGTCAAAATATTTATCCCACCCCATTTCATAGAGCAAAGCCACATCAACAAACACAACTCCTTCGTTCTTATTTGTTCTAATAATCTTTCGCAACTTTGCCGTCAAAAAAGGATGAATAAGCTCTTCTAAAACTCGCAATTTCTCGTAATTACCAAAAACCAAATTACGCAAAGCTCTTTTATTAAAAAGCCCTTGTACATCAAAAGCCTCTGGAAAATGCTTTTTTATAACGACCAAAAAATCTTTTTTATAATACAAAAGTTTAACCCATTTATCAACATCATACACAAGAAAACCATGTTTTCTCAACATGTTAGATACTGTTGTTTTACCACATCCAATAGATCCTGTTATCGCTGTTAAAATCATTTTTCCCTCTATTTATTTATCCCCACCTTGAAAGGAAGCTGTGCATAACTATATTGTTTAAAAAAAGACTAACAAATAATCCACATAAACCCAAAATATAACCCGAAGTTATAAACAGATTTCTTTAAACAATCCCACCCTGTGAATATTGTTAATAACTAAATTTATCCTCAAAAAAAACAAAACAATTAAAATTTTGTTTTAAAAACAGATTATTGGAGTCGTCCACAACCTTTTAAACAACATTGAAAAAATCGGGATAAATGCGTGCATAAAAACTTATCCACATAACTCACAGGGATAAACAAATAACAAAAAAATAAAAATAAATTATATGATGATGAAAATTCGCTGTTTATAACTTTTTTCAAAATTCGCAAATACTAACCGTGCAAATAAAAATCTTTTAAAATCAATCAAGAACATTTACATTGACATCTAAAAATTTTTCTCTATAAACAAACTAACAATTCTAAACAATAATTCAAATCAATTTTATTTTCCTAACAGGTTTTTCCATGCATTTAAAAGACTTAAAAGACAAATCCCCTAAAGAACTTTTAACACAAGCTGAAGATATGGGTGTTGAAGACGCATCTTCAATGCGTGTCCAAGATCTTATCTTTGCAATAATGAAAAAAGTTGCTGAAGATGATGAAGTTATACAAGGTGATGGTGTAATTGAGGTTATGCCTGATGGATTCGGTTTTTTGCGTTCAGCACAATCAAACTATTTAGCCTCTGCTGATGATATTTATGTTTCCCCCCAACAGGTAAAAAAATATGGTCTGCGAACAGGTGATACTGTTGAAGGGGAAATTCGTGGTCCAAAGGAAAATGAACGTTATTTTGCTTTGACCAAAATTGATACAATCAATTATGATGATCCTGAAAAATCCAAATTGAGAATAAATTTTGATAACTTAACCCCATTATACCCAACAGAAAAACTAAATTTCGACATTATCTGTGGTGATAAAGATTATACAACTCGCGTAATTGATTTAATTTCTCCACAAGGAAAAGGACAACGAGGGCTAATTGTAGCCCCTCCACGGACTGGTAAAACGGTTATGTTGCAAAATATTGCACACGCTATCGCCACAAATCACCCAGAAGTTTATTTGATGGTGTTATTGATTGATGAACGCCCTGAAGAAGTAACCGATATGTTCTAACCCACCAATAAACAGAAGACCGCCCCGGCATTGTTAATGCCGGGGC